>NZ_CP157940.1:2886423-3207137 GCF_040207125.1 Lacrimispora sp. BS-2 | reverse complement strand
CAACAGCTCCGGCAAGAATCCTGGCTGAGTTTGCTAAGACTGCTCCGGCTTTGGAAGTCAAAGGCGGCGTTGTAGAAGGCACTTATTATGATGCAAAGGGTATGGCGAAGATCTCCAGCATTCCTTCCAGAGACATCCTTCTTGGAAAATTGCTTGGAAGCATCCAGTCTCCTATCACAAACATTGCTCGCGTTCTCAAGCAGATTGCAGATGCTCAGGGCGGAGAAGCAGCAGAAGCATAAGATTCTTAATGAAGGTAAGCGCAGCGCACCTGAATTTAGAAAATTAGCCGTTCGGTAAGCGATTAAGCGAATCGAACTTCCTTAAAAAACATATTAAATACGGAGGTATATTATAATGGCAAAGTTAACAACAGCTGAATTTATCGAAGCGATCAAAGAATTATCTGTATTAGAATTAAACGAATTAGTAAAGGCATGTGAGGAAGAATTTGGTGTATCTGCAGCAGCAGGCGTAGTAGTTGCAGCAGCAGGCCCTGCAGCAGCAGAAGAAGAGAAGACTGAATTCGACGTTGAATTAACCGAAGTTGGTCCTAACAAGGTTAAAGTTATCAAAGTTGTTCGTGAAGCTACTGGCTTAGGCTTAAAGGAAGCTAAAGACGTAGTTGACGGCGCTCCTAAGGTATTAAAGGCTGGCGCTTCCAAGGAAGAGGCTGAGCAGATCAAGACTTCCTTAGAGGCTGAAGGCGCAAAAGTTACTTTAAAGTAATTTTATTTTGTGGCTATTTTGGACAGGGTTTGTACCTTTTAAAGAAGGGACAGGACCCTGTCTTTTCTAGTCTAAAATAACAGAATAGTCTTGACAATTTTGTAAATTCAGGTTAGAATGTACGTGTATTATCGAATGGAGTTATGATTTCACATATTTTTGTAAGTCATTATTTTCGGATGATGATTTACAAAAATATGTGATTTTTTGTTTCAGGCGATATATCAAATATTTTTTATTTTATAGGAGGTACACGTTATGAACAACGGTACAGTAAAATGGTTTAATGGTGCTAAGGGATATGGTTTCATCGTAAATGACGCAACAGGCGAGGAAGTTTTCGTACATTTCTCCGGCATCGTTGCTGATGGTTACAAGACTCTGGAAGAAGGCCAGAAAGTAACTTATGAAACAACAGAAGGAAACCGCGGCCTGCAGGCAGTTAACGTTTGCATGGCTTAAGAAAAGCTTTGATTTATATGTAAGCTTTAAGGGCTGTTCTCATTTTAGGATGGGAACAGCCTTTTTTGTTGATTGAGGGGATAAGATTTTATTGGAAGTAAGGGAGCCTTGCATAGGAGGATGAACTTATCGGATACACGGGAATAAGGCGGGGCTGGGGAGAAGAATGCAGACAGTATGAATGAAGGAATTAACGTCAGCCGGAGGGATAAAGTGCCCATCATTTAATCTGAAATGAGACTGCATGGAGGGCAGGGTATTTATATGGGGTCAGATTTGTTGATAACTGTTGATTTAATGTAGTAAAATTGTGTATAAAATCCCCTTTTGTTTAGCAGATATATCTTGGTGATAGGATCATTTAAGGGAAAAGATAGAAAAAGACAGAAATGTTTTAGTTTTATTTTTCTGAAATACTCCATAGATTAATTAATAATGGCAGAAAGCTGGGCTTATGGGATTATGAAAATGAAATGGAAAGCGGCCTGTTTCATAGTTGTTTTTATATTGGATATTATTTTTACAAAAGCCATGCACCAATCATATACAGAGGCAAAGGATACTCTGTTTCTTCCCGCAGGCGCGGACGCTGAGGCAAAGGATGAGGTCAGGAGACAATTTTCCGGAGATAAGGAGATTGCGTTGACTTTTGATGATGGCCCTCATTCTGTTTATACGCCAAAGCTTCTTGATGGTCTTCGCAAAAGAGGAGTCCATGCCACCTTTTTTATTCTTGGAGAAAATGTGGAGGGGAAAGAGGCCATTTTGAAACAGATGAAAGAGGATGGACATTTAATCGGGAATCATGGATATACTCATGTACAAATGAGCAAGGAGGCGGTGAGGACTGTCTGCCAGCAGATTGAACAGAATAACCGGCAGATTGAGGAGATTACCGGTACAAGGCCTGAGTATTTACGGCCGCCTTATGGTTCCTGGAATGATGAACTGGAGTGTACGACCGATATGACGGTAGTTCTTTGGAACTTGGATCCTCTTGATTGGAAGACAAAGAATACCAAAAAAATAGTGCGCTATATTGTAAAGCGCGTGGAACCTGGAGATATCATCCTTCTTCATGATGTGTACCCGACTTCGGTGGAAGCAGCCCTGGAGGTAATTGATACTTTGACAAAGCAGGGATATACCTTTGTTACGGTCGATGAGCTGTTGGTGGATTGACAGGAACCAGATATTATGGGTGAGTTTGGGGAATATTAAGGGGGGTATGATATGTCCTTAAGAAGGGATAATTGAGGCTTTTAATGTTGAGAGTTGTGGCTGGGCGGTAATTATTATAGGGGGTTATATGGATTTATTCAGCAAGGAATTAGCATAGAGAACTGTCAGGTAATCGTGATGAGGGGATAAAGCTTTCCTTTGTTATGAATCATTTGGGATAACTGCGTGATGTTATAGGAGAAGTACATATTGTTTTAAATTATAGCTTGTATATATTAAATAGGAGCATGTTGATTTTCTGATAAGTTTGTTGTATACTATAATAGCAGTCAGGAAACGGTTTGCTTGGTATTTCGTTTCCTGATGACAAAAAGCAGTTTGGGTGATACCTTTTACCGTTTGATGTGATAAATGTACGGTTAGAAGGCTCCTTGCATTGCAGGGAGTTTTTTCTTTAAAGAGGTGTCTAATTGGGAAATGCGGATTTGCAAAGCAGAAGAGGTTTGGATTGATTGGAGAATCAGGAGGTTTAGTCCATTTGCCTGGTTCATTAAAACCTTTATTTACTGCAGGAGAAAAGACCTGGTTGATTTCTATTCTTAATTTATGTAAATTTCTGATGGATTTATTAAAAGCAGTATTACAGCAATCATTTGATTTTTCAAGTCGATATCGACAAATATTCCCGTTTATAGCATTGATAAGCCGTGTATAGTATTAGGTTTTATTGGAGGTGTGCAATGATTCTATGATTCATCCTTAATAAATAAATTTTCTGTTTTATAATTTTGATTGATTTATTTTAGTGGTAGTATATTAAATGTCCGCATTGCCATTAGTTTTTTTGAACATAATCCCATCAAAATTTATATTATTCAAATCTGTTTCAGGTATCATATAATAACCTGTTGAATCAGGAAATAACTTCCCCAATTCTAAGTTCGTTTCGAAAGTTCCCATTTTTAGTAATTGTATTTAACAAGTTTTGTTTATTCACATTTGCTTTCATAGAGATGATTGGAGGCTTAATCCGTGTATTTCATTATTCCTTCTATTATGAGTGTAATATCTTAGAACCATTTTATGCAGTACTTTTATACTGTCCCATGAACCTAATATTTTTATTAATGATTATGTTAAGTGTATAGGTATCGATAAATGTTTACTGTTCTGTGGCTGGAAAATCTTTGGAAATCAATTCTTTTAACTTTTATTTCATGTGAAATATTTGTCTGAAAGGAGTGATGTATTTTTTCATCTTAGAATTTCCAACAAGTCTTATGGAACGTATTGATTGAGGTAAATATTATGACTTCTAAGCATACGTTATCTTCTATTTTACATTTCTGAGCTCTATCTCATAACTTACATTCTTTTTTCGTTTTATTCCTTTATAAGTGTATTTTGTGGTTTGCATCTAACTAGTCTGCATGGCAATATTCGGTAAAATGGGCTACATTTTTAAATAATGCTTTGAGAAAATCCACTTTTTCTTTAAACTTAATTTAGCGATAGGCGGCTGGATTTGGTATTCCCATTAATTGACCAGGTATTTTGAAAATATTAGTAATTATTAATTATGCGGATCTAATAATATCGAAGTTCTCTCTCTAAAAAACGTAAATTTCAGCGTTTCAAGTTTATCAGCCATTCCGGCAATTAGATGTTCCTTCTTTGGATTTTTATTTACTTCTTCATTTTATTTCCATAACTTTGTCAATAAATTTATAACAAGAAAACCATTAAACTTTTCTCCATAAAACCGCTTTTTGCAGGAAGAATTTAAAGGATTAAACAATACAGAAGCCATATATTCCTTCTTATGCAACAGACCGTAAGCGCTGCTGACACCGGCCTGTTCTATTTAGTACAGAAAGATTGCAGTGGTTGTAAGCTGTTTAGTGAGTAACTGGGAGATTTACCAAAGAAAAAGCAGGCTAAGCAGGAGAAAAAAACAAATAGTAAGGAGTGATGAAAGATTATACTAAACAGAAAAAAATGTTTTGCTTTATTGAGTGCAGTATTAATGGCAACGAGTATTTCAATTCCAAGTTATGGTGCATGGATACAAAAGGATACCCATTGGATCTATGAGGAAAATCAAATTTACGAAAAGAATGCCTGGAAACTGATTGAGGGGGCTTGGTATTACTTTGGTCATAGCAGTTATATGGCTACTGGCTGGCGGCTGATCGATGGAAAATGGTATTTTTTAAACCCTGTTTCTGACGGGACAAAGGGGAAGATGCTCACCGGCTGGCAATGGATAGATGGACGCTGCTATTACCTGTCTGAGCAATCTGTAATTAATCATCCCGAAGGGGCTATGTACATAAGTGAAAAAACTCCGGATGGATTTTCCATAGATTCCTCCGGGGCTTGGATCGATGAAAACGGCACGGTACAGTATGTGCCTGGAAAAGGGATACAGACAACCAATACTAAAAAGACAACATCGACAGGTGAAATTTCCAATGGAGGCTCCGGTGGCGGTGGATCAGGGAGTCAGGGAAGTGGTCCGAAGCCAGATATGGACACAAAGCCAGACAGTAGTTCAGAGGATCCGGTACCAGGAGGGGGCGAATCAGAAACTGATCCGGAGATTCCGGTACCAGAGGAAACCTCGGAGGGAACCGAGGAGCCAGAAATGCAGTACAGATACACGGTGCAGTACCTGGATATCAAAAATAAATACGTATTACAGGCCGTGGCTGGTGTGGGGACGGAAGGAGAAAAGATTGATATCATACAGCCGATTATTGATGGCTATAAGTTGTGCGAAGGGCAGAAGGAAAGCTTTAGGCTGATCAGTAATCATATGGTCCTGAACGTCTATTACGAGAGTGAAAGCGTGGCTTCCCCTTCAGAGGCCCAAAAGGTTGAATGGAATCTTTATTTTGTTGAAAAGGGAAATCACAACAACGAGATTTTGAAAAACCAGCAGGGACGTACAGAAGAGGGCCGGTCGCTTACCATTGACTTTCCGGAAACCATATTAGGGACGGATCAGCATTATTATCATTCTCTTGTTCCAAGTCCGTGGAGTATCATTGTAAACGGCAATGGAATTCAAAAATACTACATTGAATTTGAGAAAGGAGATCGCCTTCCTGAAGACGAGGATCCGGATCAGGAAGCCAAAGACAAGCTGGAAAAATGGCTGGAGGTTTCAGCGGCGGCGGATTTTAAACTTAGCGGCCAGAAGCCATCATACCAGCAGCTCATTACAATGAGCGTAGAGAAAAGTAATGAAAGACTTCTTAATCTAGTGTCAATGGCGGATGGTACGGAGCGGAAGGAAATCTATCTTATTGCAAAGCGGCATGTGCCAAGTACCGTAATCGTAAGTCAGACATTCCAAAACATTAAGAACTTATCTGAGCTGGTCATGGATGAGTTTACCATAGCTTATGAGGAATACAAAGTTATAAGAGTAGGCTTTGAAAAAATTTGTGATGAAAGTACATGTAGCCATGATTACCAGGTTGGGGATAGAATCAATGCCACATGTACGTCAAACGGCCACGAAACAGTCCAATGCCGGAAATGCGGAAAGGAAGAAATTGTGATGCTGCCTGCAACCGGACATGTGGATGCAGATCATGATGAAATTTGTGATATCTGTTATGAATCCGCTGGCAAAACGTCAGAAACCGCACATTACCGTATCGGTGATGTGCAGGCCCGGACCATTGGAGACAAGATTTATCTATTCCGTTGCATCGATGAAGATTATGAGGATGCTATGGGCAACAGTCAGCGGACGGCGCTGTTTCTTTGTGACAGTGTGATCCGGTCAGATCTGGAGGGAGCGGCGAAGAAACTGAGTTTTGGGTTTAATAACAATTATAAGCACTCCAATATCCGAGAATGGCTTCTGAGCCATGCTTCAGATGATTTTGTCCATGAAACCTATATCGGGATTACCAGGTCATACATAGGGTCTACATGGAAGGGAGGCTATGAGCAGCTGGATGACAGCAGCCTTAAGGCTGGGAAGGAGGTGTTTCAGCTTTTGCAGGATAAAGTATTCATTTTGTCAGTGGATGAGGCGCTTAAGTACCGGAATGTTCTCTGGAGGTTTTATGGAAGCGAAACAAATAATCCGGAATCGCAGGTTTCTGCTTATTCTAAAGGATATTATCTTCGAACCCCGCAGGATGATGGATTGAATGACTTCTTTTATGGAGATGGGATCTATGGGGTCAGTCTGGTAGATGGAAATATTCAGCCAGTAAGTGTAACGGAGACGGACCTTGGTATCAGGCCAGCCATGGCAGTCCTGCAGGGATAGGAAAGATTTATAGGAGTCGTTATTATTTTATTTGGAGTTACCATATTGACATTATCCGGTTTGTTTTTTGACCATGTTCCTGCGGTAAATTCCAAACGGAAGGAGTTGGGGAATAAAAGGGTAGAGGACTGGCTGGGAAAATAGCAGGGGATAAGTTTTGGCTGCATGAATTGGCTGGAATTATGTGCTAATGGAGGTAAGAGGCATTTCTTTGATCCAGTCTCTGCAAAGATGCTTTTGGGCTGACAAAAGGTTGACAGGAGATAGTACGGCTTTACCGGGCAGAATGAATCCCAAGCCTGTTATGGAAGTAAACGTGATGGGGTTATTTACAAAGCCGGGTGGTCATTTAGTTTCATGTACCAGGATGAAAGGATTTCAGATGGATATCCAGTAAATGAAGATGGTATTTGGATTAATTAACTAAGGAGGAAGAATGAGAAAAGGACTTGTAAGAGGGCTGGCATACGTTATGTGTGCCGTCATGGCAATAACAACAGTTCCGCCCTGGGCGGTGTATGCGGAGAACGGGCAAACAGTAGAAAAAACAATTCAGACAACTACCCCTTCCGAAGCAGACCGTGATACAGGAGGTAATGAGGACGTGGAGGAAGAGGAAAAGAAAGAAACCGTCGGGAAACCGGAAGCCGGTTTAGAAACAGAAGAAAGGGAGGAAGAGGATTTAAGTGAAGCCACTCCTTCCGAGGCGAAAGAAACACCAAAAGAGCTTCCGATAAGCTTACCAGCGGAAATGGCGGTAACGGCTGCAGCTTCCAGCTCCCTGGGAGATATCTGGGATGCCTGGGCAGGAAAGACCAGCTTTGAATTTTTAAATGGAAGCCAGGGAGAAGGTACGAAGGAAAAACCATATCTGATCAAGAACAGGGAACAGCTCATGGGATTATCAGAATTGACCGCCATGGGAATGATGGTCCCGGAAGCTGAAGGAACAAAGTATGCTGGTGACTATTCTGGATGCTATTACGCACTTGGAGGAAATATTGATTTACAGGGAGTGGACTGGATACCCATCGGTTTTTACCGGGATTCCTCAGAAAACTCCAGTGCGGTCCCTTATCCTTTCAGCGGTGATTTTGATGGAAAAGGCTATACCATCAAGAACTTAAAGCTTACCTCATTTGTTGGCTATAACAATGTCGGGCTTTTCGGGGCAGTCACAGATGCAAGGATCCATGACGTAACTATCATTCCGAACAGCAGTGAAATTAAGGGAAAGGACCGGACCGGGGTTGTGGCCGGTTATGCAGAGGATTCCCAGATCCGGAACGTGACTGTGAAAAACGCCTATATCCGTTCCGCCGGCATTGCCGGGGGAATTGCGGGAGAGATCAGCGGTACCGTTATTGAAAATGCCACCTGTGAAAAGGTGATGATTGATGCCTCTGGCGGGACAGATGTGATTTATGTTGGTGGGATCGCCGGAATTGCATCGGATTCCTATATCGTAGACTCTGACGTTTCCACCGGAGATGGAACCACGGCCAGAATCCAGGGGACTGGCTACATCGGCGGGATCGTTGGATACCAGAACGCAGCTTATATCTACAATACTAAAGTAAGTGGAACCATCGGCGGCTATCATTCAACGGCCATTGGCGGTATCACCGGAAGATATGCAGCCGGAAAAATGAAAGTGGCACGATTTGAAGGGAGCATCGGAAATTCTCAGCTTGGGTCCTTGGCAAGAGAGGGGACCTTCATCGGAACGAGGCAAGGAGCGGCAACAAACTTTAATTACATAGAGGATGTAGCCTATCTGTTTGCAGATTCTGAAAGCAAGATCAGCGCCAATGTATGCGGATCGGAGATCAGTGACGATAACGATTACACCTATGCTGCCCATGTAGGATACTGGCATACCGGGGATCTGTATTACACTCTGGTGCAGGGCGGGGCTAAAAAGACAATCTCAGACCGGTATTATTATGAAGAATTAGAGGAAGGCATTCTGACAGTCATGGATGAGGAAAGCGGGGACTACACTCTGGACCATTTTGCCCCTAATTCCCAGGGCCGTCCAGTGAGAGGGTATCTGTTGAATGTAAACCAGATTGACACGGTGGCAAATGGCCAGAATTTTTATGATATTGCTACCTTAGAAGTAAGGGGAAGCTCCCAATATTCCAAGCCACTTGATAAGGAACATCGGGGAGCCATTGCAGCCGGGACAACGGTCAGCGTGACAACGGCCCCCAAGAATACAGATACAGAAAAGTTTCAGATGGAAGGGACTCCAACTTACATCAACAGTAAAGGGGGAAAGAAGAGTACAACCTACTCAGACAGCAGCCATGCTTATACCTTTTCCATGCCGCAGGAAGATATATCCGTATCAGCGGTCTATAAAAAAGTAGCCGTGTCCATCAAGGTGGAACCGGAAAACTATACTTTTGCAGTAACACAGACGAGGACTGGAAACCGAAAGAATCCGGTAAAGACTACAGAAATTCGGAATAAAGAAGGAAAACTCATAGCCCGTTTTATCAACGGAGTGCTGGAGCAGGGAACCGAGGTTCAGCCAGTGTATATCAAAGACATCATTGATGCGAACAATGATGTAGAAGATAACCGGGTGAAATGGAGCATTGATGATCCCCAGCTTATCAGCCTGGCGAAAAACAATGATGAGGGAACCGATGGCTATACCGCCAAATCGGCCAGCCTTTCTGTAAACCTATCCTCCTCCTTTTTTACAAACATTATAGAAGAGGCAGAGAGAATCCAGGCGGATGGAAATTATCAGTATAAGATCCCTAACACGATTTATGGAGCTGGTCATCAGAATGGCGGTGTTGCAGTTCTGACAGCACAGACCAGGCCCTCTGCTTCCTTTGAAGGAAAGCCCTGTACGGCAAACAGTCGGATCAATGTTACATTCCAGATTCTGGATAATACCTTAGTGGCAACGGAAGGGGCGGCACTTGATAAACAGTTCCTTACCTATACGGTAACAAGGACTTTAACCGGGGACCGGACCAATCCGCAGGAAACAGTGACGGTAACGGCTCCCCAGTCTCTAACAGCTACATTTACCCCGGACTTTTTCTCCAGAGATGAAGTAACCTGGACAAGTTCGGACCCGGCTGTGGTCTTAGTATCTCAGGATCAAGAAGCTTACCGGGAAGCATCAGTTTCAGCCCTTAAGGATTCCGCCTGGATCAGAAATATCATGGCAACGGATAATGGAATCCGGGAGAGCGATAAGTACGCAAAGATATCTGGAACAGGTAGCCGGGACGTGACTGTTACCGTAAATGGAAAGGACAAGCTTGGAAATCAGGCTTCCGCTACATGCCAGGTGACAGTAAAGTTTGTGACTAACGATCAGACGCGGATCGTTCCAGAAGAAATCACCCTAGATAAGACGGCGCTTACTTACAGTCTTAGGTATCAGAAGGCAGGAGATATCCATTCCGAAACGGTCCAAAAGACCGGCTTTGGATCGAAAAAGCTGTTAGCAGCCGTTCTTCCGGAGGTGGAGGTTACCGCAGCGCATAAGCCCTATGACCGAAACGTTTTATGGATATCTTCCGATCCGGAAGCAGTAAAGGTGGATCAGGAAGGAAACGTGACTCCGGTTGACACAGCACCGTGGATCAAAGAAGCACTTTCAAAGGCACCGTACCGGGCAGAAAAGAACGTGGAGATCACGGCCGTAACAAAAGACGGCCAGAAGGCCGCTTCCTGTAAAGTCATATTAACCTTCCAGGCAGAATGCATTGAGGCAGACCGGGAGAGTGAGAAATTTGACCTGGTACTTACAAAGACAGGAAAATCAAACAATCCCGTTTTTTTATGGAAAGGACTTGAAAGTAAGAAATTTAATGCTTCTGTTTATTCCGGAAGCCAGGATAAAAAGAATGTTCTATGGCGTTCCTCTGATACCAGTATTCTTACAGTAGATCAGGAAGGAAATGTGGTTCCTGTAGTTTTCAATGAGAAACAAGAGGTTACGGCCAACTGGATCAAGGAGGCCATGGCAAGATCCCCATACACCGGAACTATAACAACAATGGTTTGTGCAGTCACCAGTGATGGAAAAATGTCTGATCCGGTCACTGTAACCCTTAATTTCAAAGTATTAGATCAGACGACTTCTGGGAATTCTTCAGGAGGCGGTGGTGGAAAAGGTTCTTCCGGCGGTGGCGGCGGTTCCCGTTCCGTGGGAGTAACAACCGCAGGGAATACCCAAGGTCCAGCAGCACCAGCCGGAGCTGTAACAGGAACCTGGACACAGGTGGCAAATGGAAAATGGATTTTTGCTTCAAATAGGACGTATACAGATGAATGGGCATATATCAGTAATCCATATGCGACTGGTGAGCAGGAAAAAGCTTCCTGGTTCCGCTTTGACAAGGATGGATTTATGCTGACGGACTGGCAGACAGATCCGGACGGAAATACCTATTACTTAAAAACTGCAACAGATGGAACCCAGGGTCAGATGCTAACCGGATGGCAGTACATATACGGTGATGCAGGGCACGCAGCATGGTATTTCTTTAACCTGGTTTCCGATGGAACAAGAGGAAAGCTTCTGACCAATACCGTCACACCAGACGGTTATACAGTGAATGAAAAAGGCCAGTGGATACAGTAAAACACTTTGAAAAAACACCTCCTCTGCTTTTTAGCAGAGGAGAAGAGGAGGAAGATATGAATCGTGTAATTTTAATGGGGAGATTAACCCGTGATCCAGAAATGAGATATTCCCAAGGAGAACACCCTATGGCAATAACAAAATATTCACTTGCCATAGATCGAAGAGGTCGTAAAAATCAGGGAAACAATGAGCCAACGGCAGATTTTATTAACTGTACTGCATTTGATAAGGCCGGCGAGTTTGCTGATAAATATTTTCGACAGGGCATGAGAGTATTAGTTTCAGGAAGAATCCAAACCGGAAGCTATATAAATAAAGAGGGAATTAAAGTTTACACCTTTGATGTTATTGTGGATGATCAAGAATTTGCTGATAGTAAAAATTCATCTGGTGATGGAGGTCAAGCAGCTTCCAGACCAGAACCTTCCAGTGCAGTGGGGGACGGCTTTATGAATATCCCTGATGCGGTAGATGATCAGGGACTTCCATTTAACTAATAAAATAACTTAAACAAACTTGTACATTGAAAACCGTATATGTTTAACCGATAGAAAAAGGATCTTAAGCATGAGCAGAACTGAGTTCTGTTCATGCAGCTGAACTATAAAATGTTATCTATTTATTATGTGAAGTATTTCATATCAAATATTTTAATTTGCAATTGTTATCATAATTATATCTGGTCAATATTTATTTGCATCAATAAACGCTTGCATTGTATTTACAATGTAATGACAATGTGATATAATGGATATATCTAAAGGAGGGAATTAAGATGGCAAATTTGAATATCCGTGTTGATGATGAAATTAAGAAACAGAGTGAACAGATATTTGCAGAGCTAGGTTTAAATACAAGTACTGCAGTTAATATTTTTTTAAAACAGGTAATTCGAACAAATGGAATTCCATTTGCTGTACAAGCAGATCCATTTTATTCAGTGGAGAATCAAGCACACCTGATAGCTGCAAGCGAACGGATGGAGAGAGGTGAAGGAAAGGTACGTGGTCTTTTAGAGGTAGATGAATGATAAAGGTGTGGGATGATGAGGCATGGGAAGATTATATTTATTGGCAGAGTCAAGATAAAAAAACCTTAAAGCGTATTAATTTATTGATTCAGGATATTGACAGAAATGGCTATTCTGGTATTGGTAAGCCAGAGCCATTAAAAGGAAATTTACAAGGGTATTGGAGCCGTAGGATAGATGAGATGAATCGATTGGTATATCGAATTAAAAATGATAATATCGAAATCATACAATGTCGAACACATTATCAAAATCTTTCTTAAAAGATTTATAGCATTATGAACGGAATTGAATTTCGGTCATAATGCTATAAGATGGAGGTCTTTTATCATGAAAAAGACAGAACGCTATTTTTATCCTGCTATTTTTACTTATGAACCTAGAAAGGAAATTGCTGTTGTTTTTCCCGATTTGGACTGCGCTACCAGTGGAAATGATGATGATGATGCATTTCTATCAGCGAGGGAATTACTTGGCTGCGTTCTATGTGGATTAGAGGATGAGGATATACCAGATCCAACGCGATTATCGCAAGTAGAAGTACATGAAAATGAAAGAGTGGTTTTGATTGACGTTTATATGCCTTCCATTCGTATGGCACGGGTCAACCGTTCCGTTAATCGTACTGTAACACTCCCGGCTTGGCTCAATGCCATTGCAATGGAGCATGAGATTAACTTTTCTCAACTGTTACAGGAAGCAATATAATCACAGTTGCACATTAATAGATAAATCGAATTTGATTTTCTGGTAAATCAACGTATTTAAGTGGAACTGAGTTCCGCTCATAAACTTAAGAATTAAATTTGGTTTGAAAGAATTACCAAAATATGGTATAATATCATAAAAAATAACCATCCCACCGACAAGTAAGAATGGTTATTTCTTGAAAATATTGGAAACCGTTGTAAAGTTGGCCACCTTTCGTAAGAATAACATTTATTGACTGAGTTGTCAAATATGAGATTTGGGGGGCGAGCATGGCTTTATATCTAAATGTACCATATGAAAAAAAGGATCAGGTTAAATCACTAGGAGCTAAATGGGATCAGATTAGGAAACAGTGGTATGTAATAAATAAGTTTGATTATTATAAATTTTTTGAGTGGTTCCCAGCCGTTTATGAGGAATGCGATCTTATATGTGATTGTATGTATATTGTAGAAGCACCTCGTAAATGCCATAAATGTAAAAAAGATACTAGTGTAATTGGCTTGGCATATAGAAATTACTTTTCTATTAAACAAGATGATAATGGAAATATGATAGATTACAAATATCATGATGAGTATTTAAACTTTTTTACAATGGATGAAAAAATTGATAATACTCAGTTAGAGTTATTTTTAAAGAATGAATTTAGATTTTATTATTCATATTCTAAATATATAAGTGATAGTTATTATGCCAATCATTGTGAACATTGTGGAGTAATCCAAGGAAATTACCATTTGTATGAAGAACCTAGTAGCCCTTTTTTTGATCTTGATAATGCTGATGATAAATTAAGGGAAAAGATTAAATTATATAGAATTAACTTTATTGAAGACGGTATAACAATCCCAGAATATACAGGAGATGGTTTTTTGCCAGATCAAGATGCTAAGATAAAATTGATTGATAGTCTAAACATGAAGCCAATGGATATTTACTAAGTGTATTACTCTAAAGGGGAAACAGTAGCAAAAATTGGGAGTGCACATCAATTTTGGATATGATGTTGAACGTAGGGCAATTTTAAAATAAGTATATTGGATTTAAAGAAGGGAGATTAAAGTATGAAAAAGAAATTATTAGGAGCCATATTATCAGCAGCACTTACTATAACCATGGTTACACCAGCATTTGCGGAAATTATCTGGACTCCAGATAAGCTTCCGGCAGGGTATTCAAGCAACGAGTGGGAGAATAAGGATTTTAGTTTTTATTCCGGGATAGCAATAAAAAAGGATACGTATACTTATTATGTGAAGGATCTACATGGCAATATTATGAAAAATGTGTTGTTAGCTGGTGGCTCTAAAACCGATGAAAATGGAGTGTTAATTTATTCAGATGGTCATGCTTGTGCATATGGCATGGAACTAGCTAAAATTGAGTATTTTAATACACAACCGTATGAACGTAGTGCTTGGCATCAGGATTCTTCTAAGCCCTTAAATGAAAACGGTGCTAGTAATTATTGGTATGGAGATACAAAAGGTAGTGATTATCGTAGCCGATGGGTCTGGCTACATGATGCTCCAAATGGGATCAATGATGAATTAACTCGTGCCTATTGTTTTGATGAGTACGGCTATCTATATATTAATACCATTACACCAGATGGATATATGGTAAATGAACTGGGTCAACTTGTTATTGACGGAAAAGTAAAGACACATTATGATGGTGATTATAATACATGGTATGATTATGGTTCTTTTGCCATAGGTTTTTTGGCTTATGATAGGGAATCTAGTGAAAGGGTTGCAAAGTCAGTACCTGGACCTCTGAATCCTTTTTTCTAAATATTAATTGGATATAGAAATTCTTTAAAAGACTATCGGTTAATTCATAATCGGTAGTCTTTTTTTGTTATAAATAAGAGGATAAAAGGAATGAAAAAAATGTTTCAAAAATTTGATTTAAAAAGAAAGATGGCTGCGATCATGGCTGTGATCATAACAGCAATGGCTTTCCTTCCATATATTCCAGAGAGCATGGTTTCTTTTGCTGATTATGCTCAGATTATTGAACCAGCAGCTTGGAAAACGTGGGATGCCAGCTTTTATAAAGAAGATGCAGCTGCCTTTACTTATAAAGGTGGAAAAGGGCTTACTCCTACTGGGCTGATGTACGAAACCAAAGATTTTTATCTGGGATCTCCGGTAGATGGATTAACATTTCCGGCAGGAGCTAAACAATATTTGGTTGAAAATAAACAGTACAGCGATGGTTCATACAAAGACTTTGATAAAACATTTTTGTATTGTGTGGCAGGTCATCAAAACGGTGCACAGATTTACCTTGGCAGTCAGGCATTTTTAGAAAAATATTGGACCATTGATGATATGCCAGAGGAATTTCCAACGGGAAAAGGAGCCTCTGAATTAGTCCCTGGAACAAATAATGGAAAAAAAATTACGAGACGTGAGTTTAATTTCCTTATGAACATCTATGCCACCTATTTAGGTTCAAATTATAGCGTGGAAGCTTGCAACGACCCAAACTCAGGAACGGCTAAGTATATAGTTGCTGCTTCCATTAACTGGTTGGCGGCAGATAAGAGTGCTTTTACTGGCGACTGGGAAACAGATTTACAGATATTCCGTAAAGGTGATGATTATTTAACTGCGCTGAAGCAAATGAATCCTAATGCAGTCGGGGATCGTACAGTTTATAATCAGTTGACTAATTCCCAGGTAGTACCGGAGTATGCAGCCAGAGGATGTAAAAACTGGGCGGAGTGGACTTTTGGATGTATATGGGATGCAGCCAACATTATGAAAGGTTTTAACGTGGATTCCGGTCAAACCGTTTATTATGCAAAGCTAGATCATAGTACTGATACTTATACAGTGACGGTTCCATATCCGAATGAAGAGGTTAAAGGGTATTATCAGAATCTATCCGCAAAGGATATCTTTGGTGATTGGCTATATATCGGACCATCGGATGCGGGACTTGTGTTCTCTTCCCAGTCTGGCGAAGTTCCAACAAATGGACAGGGAATTGCTACTCTATATTGGGCTAATCCAAACCAAATAGGTGCAGTTCTTGCAAAAGACCTTGGTTCGGCTCAGCTTGCTACGTTTAAATTTTATACACAAGATCCAGCTAATGAAAAAAAGTACACTTTCCAGCTTACGCAAACCTTTTTTTCTGCCAAGCTTGATAAAGACTTGGAAATACATGTTCGCATTGGCTCAGGCGGGCAGGCTGAGGTAAAGCGCTATAAACATACAGAAAATTTTGGAACAAATTATAACGTGGGCCTTCTGAAATTTGATTCCGAAACAGGAAAGCCCTTGGCTGGTTCCCATTGGGATATCCTGGAGGGCTTTGACGCTTCCCAGCTGAACAGTACAGATCTGGATTTAGACAGTCTAGGCGATTATGACTCCAACACTGGTTCCTTGACCGGAGTTTCCTGGGATGAGGATATCGGGAATGATGAGGATCGGATATCCAAGAACTACAGCGGAGGCACGGGACTCAACGATTCCGAAACTAACCTATACAACCAGGCCAATTCTTCCGGATCTCAATTCCTCCGGTGGGATTATCCAGAAAACGATCCGTGTAATGCCGATGACCATATCACTGATGAAAATGGAGAACTTCATTATATCAATTCCCAGGGAAATATTCATAGCAGGATTGCACATCAGGATACTAAGAATTATACCTATGAAAAAGGCTATTGCAGCGGCCATCCAGCCCCGGTTGTAGAGTATGAAGAGGTCCCGGAGCCGGAATATGACGAGGAAACCAATGAACAGACCAATGAGAGTGAGATCGAAGCTGTAGAAGAATACAACCAGCAACTCCATGATAGTGCATGGGCGAAGTGGCTTACTGGGGTGGAGGAGTGCGAGAGGCTTGTAGAGGAAGGTGGTTTCTTTCATGCCATTGATCTAACTGGAAAAACGCAGAGGGAAGCCCTGGAAGCGGACCGAGATCGATTTTACAAGGATTTTATTTCATTGACTTATGAGTATTCCGCAAAGGAGACTACCCCAGCTCCCGGCTATTCCCTTCACGGAAGCCATCCGGATGATATTCCTATGGAATGGAGGACTGTCAGCTCCAGCGAATACAAGGATTATCAATCCGGTGGATTTGGTCACACGGGTGGTAATTCCATTAATGGACCGGATATGAAACGGGAAAGTCTGAAAACAGATGCCTCTATAAAACCGCTGAATCCGGAAGTGTTTGAAAAAGTGATGTTTGCCAGCTTTGGAACATCAAACAGAGTAAATATATCTCAAAAAGAGATGACCGAAGTGCAGCCGGAAAATGAGACGGTTGCTGCGGAACATCAAGAGAAGGAAACAGTAGAAGAACCGGCGCAGGATATAACAGAAGAAACAGAGAAGGAAGCAGAGCCTGAACAGGAAAAGTCAGAGGAAACACTGCAGGAGGCCGAAGAGAAAACAGAATCGAAAACAGTAGAAGAAACAGATGAGTCATCGGAAGTAGATAAAGAAACGGAGCCGAAATCTGAAAAGGAGACAGTATCCGAAACGATAGAAGAATCTATGGATGAGATAGTATCGGTATCAGAAGAGGAAACTATTGAGGAAACGCAACCGGAATCCCAGGTAGAAGATAAAGCGGCATCGGAAATTGTCTCTAAGAAAAAACAAACCGCTACGGATTCCGAAGCGGAAAAGATGAATGGCGGCGTTACTCTCACTGGTCTTCTAGAAACGGTGGTTTCTAGCTTGCGTTCCGTGGCAAACAAGACCATATCCTTCTTCCGATTAGGAGCAGATGACGAAAATTCGGGAAGCGGAAGCTCCTTAAAGGGTCTTCCGGAGTCTACAGAAACAAGCCGGTTGGACCCGCTGGATTCGTCTACTAAGGACTGGACCTTTATCGCTTATGACCATCGAGCCGAAGGAGAAATTCATTTTAACAAAAAGGATATGAATTTAAAAGCCGGGGAATCCGATTCTTACGGCGCTTACGGAGATAGTCAGGGCGATGGAACCTTAGAGGGAGCTGTTTACGGTTTGTTTGCAGCAACGGATATCCCCCATCCGGATGGACATTCTGGTGTTCTCTTTCAGAAGGATAACCTGGTATCCATAGCAACAACAGACCGGAACGGGGATGCAAGCTTTCTGGCCATCACCCAGGCTCCCGGCTATACATACAATTATCAGACTGGGGCAATCGAAAGAACGCCTGGTGGCTGGGCGGATCAGGCACCGGCAAACCTTTATACCGCTATGGGAAAAGCTATTGGGAAGGAAGCTGATGCAGAACGATTTGTCGGCCATACCGAACGGGGAAGCAGTATTACCTTGATGGACAGCCGTAATGAGACCGCAGCCGGTTATGAGAAGCTTTCCTCTAACCAGGGAAAGGACGGTACCGGGGAAAGCAGCTATTCCTACCCCATAGAAAACAATGAGGATCTTAACGGAAATTGTTGGATTGGGCGGCCTTTGATCGTCAATGCAGATGGAACCCAATATTACATCAAGGAGCTTACCCGGTCCGAGGGCTATGAGCTGTCTGTGTACGGAAAGGATGCTGCCATCAGCAATCGGGAGGCTTTTGAAGCCGGAGGTAATCCGTCAGCAGAAGGGACTGTATCCGCCGGAAGAATCGGAATTGACCGGGTAAAAAAGATCAACACGTTTACAGTAAAAAGCAGCGAAACCACAAATGGGTACCAGATCTATGCACAGAATATCCCGAATGGAGCCTCCTTTTATATAACTAGAAGTGAAGTGGTGGAAGATTCAAACGGAACCCACACGGAATATGTAACAAAAGAGGAAACGGCTCTGGCGCAAGAGGAAGGGGCCAGAGTGATCATAAATGGATCTCCGGTAATGGCAAAGGTTGGCGATACGATTACCCTTCCAAACGGGGAAACCGCTGTGGTAGGTAAGGTATCAGATGCGGAGTATGACTATACGGCGGTCCGGCCTGATAATGCCCTGCGCTATACAATTCCAACCTTTCAGGATAAGAAAAACACCGAGGACCTAATGGAGGATGCCAATGCAGCACTTAAAAGAGCTTCCTTTAAGGAACCGGATGAGGGCGCTCCCTGGATCATGATTCCAGTAACAGGAGATACCTTTGAGGAACAGGCAGCCAGTCTTTACGAAGGTATGGAGGCAGCCGGGCTTTCTGTTTTTAACTGCTTAAGGATACAGGAAATTACCGATGGAAAGGCCATGATCCGCTATTCCTACCGGGTGGGAAGCTCTGTATCAGCCAGTATTTATGATGAAGTGGAAAAAATCTTATATATCAGAAATTCCATTGACTATGAAATCAAAGGAACAAATGCCTCCGGATATCTCTACACAGCTTATACCCCGGATCAGTTCGAGGATTTTAAGGAAAATGGGAATGGTTTTGTGACTTATGCAAAGGTGAAAGCAGGGGAGTTGTCAAAGAATAATGCTGTTTATCCGGAGGATTTATCTGCCCTTACCGTTTTAGACAGTCCGGAACGTACCTATTGGGTGTACAGCCAGGGAGAACCGCTCCGGAACAATGATGGAAGCATTAAAAAAGTTCTGGTAGAAGAGGAAGTACATGTGGCCCCAGGTTATGAACTGAAGGATGTGGACACGCCGGTGGCCGCTACTTATGACGGAGTAGGCTATCTCATTGAAGTGGCTGGCAGTGAAGGAACGGAATCCATCGACTATAAGATCAAATATCAGGATGACTTTGTGGAAGGAACCTATATCACTCCGGAGGAATACGCTGGGTATTACGGAAATATCTCCGTTTCCCCAAACATGTCCGGAGCCGGTACTTATATTGAAACGGTGACCCTGCGGTATGATCGGAACCAGATCTATACTGATGGGGGCACCAGGAACACAAAAGTTTCTGTAGTGGAACGGCCCATTATGCAGAAAATCAAAATCACGAAAGACATTTCTGTGAAAGAAGATGGGACTTATGATGATAACACTTATGCAGGGATCGGTCATGAGGACCGTTACACGGGACATGGGGGAGGAATAAAAGAGAATGCCAGGTATCTAAAAAACTTCCGTTTCAAAGTCTACCTAAAATCCAATTTGGAACGGTTATACCGGGCTGAAGATGGAACGGTGACCTGGCAGGACCGTAATGGAAACATCGTGGATATTCTTGCGTACCGAAACTCTTTCCCGGAAAAGGTCCAGAAACTTTTCACTAAGGTAGACTACCGGACCGATTCGCTTACCAGTGATTCCAATAGGGCAGCGATCGCAAATACCAAGCTTTACAGTTATACAAACGATTACATCAATACAGATCAGAACCCAGGCTATACTGCTATTCTGGAGAAAACCATTCAGAAGGTCAAGGATGAGTCCGGAAATGACCGGGAGGTGAACCGTTACAATTATGAAAAGTTCTTTGAAGCCATCAAAGTGGCTAATGACGATAAATGGGATCGTACAGAGAACGGCAGCTCATCCTTTAAGCCCTTTGCTTTTATTAAGCAGCTCCTGTTTGGAACTGGCGGAGCAGAAAAGCAGTATCCGGCAATCCATAACAATTTAGACATGAGAAACAGTATTAATACATCGAATACTGCCGCTGAAAATGCCCTCCGTTCCGATAACGTCCGCCAATTTGCAATTACCTGGTATCTGGATACGGAAGTGGCAAAACTGGTTAGTAATAACCAGGCCGGGGAGAAGCAAAGCGGTTCAGGAAATGAAAAATATCAGGATGAGATATATGATAAGGCTCTTTCAGAAGCCATTAAGAAAGCAGAGAACTATTTGAAACCGTTCTTTTCCTATGACTTTGATCAGATCTATTCCATTGCTTGGGACAGTGAGACAGACGGTGGTAAGGACCAAGATAGGACTACATTAAGCGCCGATCAGGAAGCTCCGGAGGCCGGTTACACTTACGGAGTATCAGAATATCTTCCTTACGGAACCTATATTGCCGTGGAGCAACAGCCCTTTAGTAAGGATTTAGGAGATCTTTACAACAAGCATTACAAGACTGATGCTCCAAAGGAAATTGAGCTTCCGGCAGTTTATGAAGGAGGTAAGGACGGAGCCGATAAGACCCCGGAAGCCTTAAGCATTTATTATCAGTACAAGGCATCCGATACCGTCCAAGCCCTTTCCGCTAAGTATCAGATCCGGTTTAATGAAGAATGGCCGGGAGAGAATGGGGAGGACTTAAGAAAGTATGTGATCCGGGCGCACAGCCTGTTAGGTGATTATGAAATTTATCCCTATGGCTTAGACCTTGACAAACTATCAGGTGCAGCTGCCGGTGATCCTACCGGCCATAGGCATTTCGCCATTACCCAGGGAGAGAACGACCCGGTAAAGGACTATTACAACACCCTGGTTGATCCAGTGGAAGCCGGTGGAAATCCAAGTAGCCATTACTTTGCCGATGATGTAAATACTGGAAAAAGAACGGCCAATGGTTCCACCTATGAAACAAATGGAGTAGAGAAAGTCTACCGTTACGGTTCAATTTCCGAAGATAAGCAGATTTATGATAATGTTTCCTTCCCGTCCGGAGCTGGAGAGGTATACCGGGATCATGTGACGGCCATGGAGGGGATGCAGACGGCCTATGATGGAAAGTTTGCGTCTATGCTGGTGCCATGGGCGGTCACAGAGCCAGCCGATGAAACAACGGATACCATACAAAATGGGGACGGAACAGCAAGCTATAAAGGCTATGCGTACCGGAAGTACCAAAACACCTTTTATACCAGCCGGTTGAGAATTGAAAAGCTGGATTCAGAAACAGGGGAAAACCTCCTCCACGATGGAGCTTTGTTTACTCTCTATGCAGCGTCCAGGGAGGATGGGGAGAATACGGATGGCCTGGTGAAGTTTTTTGATACAGATACCCGGATCGAAGGTTCAAAGGAATTTTTAGAAGCTATGGGAGCCAGGGATATTGCCCTGGAAGGAAACGCCTGGAAGGGAACTGTTCCGGCGGGGACACCTATTTGTAAGGAATCGGAACAGGTGATCTTAACCGATCAGGAAGGAAGAAGGACAGGGCAGTTTGAAGCCTTTACAACCATCCGGGACGGCCTTCAGGCCCAGGAGGATGATCCGGCAGGCGTATCATATCAGGATCAGAATGTCGGCTATCTTACGACACCCCAGCCCCTTGGAGCCGGGACCTATGTTCTTTGTGAGGTGAAGCCCCCAGCCGGTTATGTAAGAACAAAGCCGGTAGCCATAGAAATTTATTCCGACCGCACCACTTATTACCTGGATGAAAACCGAGATAACCGAGTAGCAGCGGCTATTTATGAGGATAAGACAGGAGAAGGGACGCCGGGTATCACTAACACTGCAAGAATTTACGTAGGGAATACTCCGGTCCGCCTGGAAGTATCCAAAATCAAGGATTCTACTCAGACAGTCACTTACAAGACTAATACCAGGTTAGAAGGAACAGAACTGGAATTAAAACAGAAGTACGGAACAGAAAACCTGGAGTTTGGCTACAAGAACGGAACCTATTCAGGCTATGCCTGGTACAAAGGTACTCTGGAGTACTTAGAATCCAGAAAGGCCGCCGGAGAAGATGTTGAGCCAGTTTATGTAGATGGCATGTTTGCCGGTTACGGCCTGATATCCAGGCCCTTAGATACCGCCGATGATAACAACCGCTATGTTGCAGGGGCACAGATGGCCCTATATGATGCCATAGAGGTCAAGGAAAACGGGGACAGCGGAGATTATGGATATGATGGTGTGGAGGTCGTAAGGGACCGGAATAACAACGTTCAATCCATTCAGGTATTAAAAGGACACGCTGGAACCACTATTGAATTTATCCGGGAAGAGGATGAAGAAGGAAGCTTAAACGGAGAGCCAGGGGAAGGAACCTGGACTTATGGGACTGTAGAACGAGGGGATACGGATATTCTTTTCTATTCCCTTGGAGATTTGAAAGTAACGGAAACCGGGGCAAATGGGAAGCTTTACGGCTATGACCGGAACGGAAACCGGGTAAAGATAAAAAACCAGGAATCCATCTACGTGCTGAAGGCTGGGCAGCCTGTCTTTGAGCTGACCGGAGGGGATCTAACAACGGTGAAATATTCCGCAGCGGACAAATGCTTCACTTTAAGCCCTGGAACCATCCTTTATCACCTTGACAGCAATGGAAACCGGGATGCATATGCAAATCCCACTACCGGAATGGCCTATGCCCGAAATAGCGGGGCAGACCCTGCCAAGGAAGGTCAAAAGCTTCTTGTATGGCCGGTAAAGGTATCCAAAACCAAAACCGGAGCAGTCATTGCCAGAGAAAAAATCAAAACCTGGAGAATTGCTTCCATCAATGCCGATACGGATCAGGAATATGTCACAGGGACTTATAACGGTAATGATTTTAATAAAAGCTTGAACCCGGTCCTGAATGGCCATGGTCTACCGGAGTATTACCAGAGATCAGATAAAACCTATAAAAAAGGCGATCCTGTCTATGACATTGACGGGGATTATGTGCGCTACAGATATGATGACCTTCTTCCATCCTACAACAATGCTACTTATAAGATAAATAATAAGACCGGCATAGAAGACATTGGGAAGGAAGAGGATACCACAGACGATAAGAAGCTATATCACCGCCAGGGCGAAGCCTGGATCATGGAAAACACCTGGATTACCGGAGAGAAGTATCCCAACAATCCATTTAAGGTAGAGATGACCGTAGGCCAGGCTGATATGTTAAAGCGGGTGATCCCTGGAACCTACATCCTGGAAGAGGTAAAGGTTCCAGACGGCTACACCAAAGGTTTTCCGGAAGGCGTTACCGTTACGGAAACCAGAGAAGTCCAAAAGGCCGGTCTGGAAGATGAAAAGATCAAGGTGGAGATTGTAAAGACCGATGCACCGGATCAGTACCGGATTGATGTACTCAGCGATTATGACCAAGGGTCAGGCTCTCAGCAAGATATTACGATCACGGAGCCGAAGGGGGCCTACAGTTACGGTCAGGTTACCGGGGCGCATTTGGAACTTTACAAAGCAAAGCGGGTCTATACCACGGACAGCGTAACCTATCCGAAAGGCTACTATTTTGTAAAGGTCGAAAATAAGCCGGCAGAATGGACGGTAGAAAATACCGCTGACAATACGCCGGTGCGGATCGTAGCTGACTGGATCACAGATGGAACCCCGAAATACTTTGAGGGAATCCCTGCCGGAGATTATATCTTGGAGGAAGTAGAAGCAGCCGGCGGCTATGCCCGCAGTTCCATGGAACTTACAGTGAAAGCCACCGGAGAAGTACAGACCATAAACTTAAAGAACGATCATACCAAGCTGGAAGTTTACAAATATTATGTAGGCAGTACAGGGAAAAAGATGCAGCTTCCAAACAGCCATGCAGCTACCTTGGCCCTTTTTGAAGCAAAGTCAGACGGCAATGGAACTATTATAATCGCTGACGGAAAGCCGGTCTTTGATAAGGAGAAGAAGATAACAGAATGGCTGACCGAGGATTTGACTGAGTATACCGAAAAGTTTGAAAAAAGTACTGGCTTTATGGACCGCATAAAGGCCCTTCTTGATCTGTCAGAAAATCAGTCCAGCTTTATTACGGACTTTGAGGCAGCCTATCGGGAGAAAGGAGAAGGCCTCACTTCCCTCACCTGGTACACGAAAGAAGGGGAGCGGACGGCGGAGCGCAGCGAAAGCCTTCAGACCGGAAAAGCAGAAGGAGCCATCCAGACATGGATCACCGATGCCGGAAAAACAATTCGGATCACCATTTACCGGAACGTAAAAAGCGGTTCCCTTGATCATGACGGGAAACTCCCCCTGAATTTTGAATATCAGTTCAACTACAAAGAGGAAAACGGGGTAAAAAGTTATGACACCTTAGAGGGAATGCACCGGATTGATTATCTTCCTTTTAATGCAGAGAAAGACGGGAAGAAGGTAGGAAATTACGTCCTGGTGGAAGAAAAGACACCGGAGGGTTTTGAAACAGCCGATCCCAAAGCAATCGTCCTTGAAGAAACCGGAAGTGTGCAGAGATTCAGTCTGGAAAACGAGGAAAAGTACATCAATGTCCTTAAAGTGGTAACGGACGGAACAAATGAGTATGCCGCAAAGGGCGCAGAACTGGCCCTTTACCGGGCCGATGAAGCCGGGAACTTTGTGGAAGATGAAGCTCATCATATAGAAACCTGGCTATCCGGATCGGATGGAAGGTATACGGAAAATGATAGATTTAACGGGGATATCCCGGAAGGATTTTCTGTAGGGGATTTAAAGCCTCACCGCATTGATAAAACCCCTTATGGAACTTATTATGTAGCCGAGCTTATTCCTCCGGCCTATATGCAGAAAGCCGCGCCGGTAAAAATCACCGTAGGAGCAGAAAAAATACCTGTTTACCGGGTGATCAATACTCCAACCGTAGGAAAGCTGGAAATCCAAAAGAAAGCTTCCGATACTGGAGAGGGACTGGAAAACGCTCGGTTTAAGGTAACGAACAAGGATACCGGAACTGTCTGGTACATGACAACTGGCACAGACGGAAAGGCAGAAATAACCGGACTTCCAGTAGGCATGGTGCAGACAGACGGAACTATAAAACCTTTCACTTATGCCATTGAAGAAATTTCCCCACCGGATTTTTACCAGATCTTCGAAGGAATGAAGAAGTTCCAGTTTGACGAGAAAGGGATCGGAAAAGAAATACTTTACACCTGTGAAATTGAGAACCAACCAACAAAAATACAATTTAAAAAGACAAACTTTGAAAACGGGATGGCGGTGGAAGGTGCTGAGATAGCTGTGTATGAGGCGGTGGTCATTGATGGAGAATACCAAAAGGTTGGAGATACCATTGAGACTTTCGTATCCGGTCCGGACGGCTATACCCTGACAAAGAAGCTGTCAGCGAACCGGGTCTACATCATGGAAGAGCTGGAAGCTCCAACCGGATATACTATTTCAAAGCCGGTGATCTTTGCCATAAATAAGGCGGGAACGGGAATTAAAAATGTATCAAATGATTTTAGTGTCTTAAAGCTGGCCTGTGACAACGGTTCCATAGAAGTCCTGACTGTTACCGGAAGGGTTCCTGTAAAGGTATATACAGTATTAAAAGATTTAGACGCAGAAACCGAGCTTCCTCCCTTTATTGGGACAGGAAGCGGCCAGATTATAACAGTGGAAGACGGTATCATAAACGGCCATTTATATGAAATTACCGAATACACCAGATATTCCGATGGCAGGACAGAAAAGTCCTTTAAGGAAACGAAACGGATATATTTTGACAAAAACGGATCCTACACCATTCCCTCCAGGACATACCTGAAAACCAGGCAGGAACTGGCCGATGCAGAAGGAAATGTCCTTGCTGGCTGGGCCGTTAATGAGGATAACTACGATTACACCATTAAGAATCCAATAACCAGGGAAATTCCTATAGCGCAAGTAACAAGCAGCATAGGATCGGATCACAGTGCAGTGAAAAACGGAAACGTCATAAAATACACGGTTACCTATACTAATCCTTACAACCAGCCGGCAGATATCCGCATCAAAGCGGTTGTTAATGATGGGCTTGATTATTTAAGATCAACAGATTACGGCGCCGAGCAAAATGGAATTGTCACCTGGAACCTTAGTGATATCGCCGCTCATGAGAGCGGTACGGTAGACCTGGTGGCCGTGGTCAGCGGTGAAACGGGAACGCAGGCAAATGTGTATTTTGAAACATGGGCAGATGCAGTTACGAAGCGCACTACCCTTACAAATCCTATTGTCCCGGATGGTTCCATTGCCATCATAAATAAACTGACTGGAACTGGTAAGGATCAGGCAGACGAGTTTACTTTCCATGTAAGACTTATGGACTCTGCGGGTAAAACCCTAACCGGATACCAGGCATACAGTGGTTCGGCGGAAGGACGGATCAAAGGAGAAGGAACTATCACCATAACCGGCGACGGGTACCTTACCTTTGCCGGGCTGCCCTACGGAACCAGATATGAAATCGCACAGGAGCCAAAAGATGGTTATGACAGAATATTAAGCCCTACCGGGCAAACAGAAGGAGGAACCATAACAGGAGAGATCTCAAAGACCATACAGAGTGCAGTATTTAAAAACAACCGCAACAATAAAACGATCCGGGAGATCCTAACGGCAGGCGGAAACTATCAACTTACTGAAACTACAACGTACAGTGACGGAAGCAGCCTTACCAGCGGAATTTACCGCTTCCAGCTAAATGCTTCCGGAATGGTTGATAACGTAGACATGGAGGACCGTCCGGTACATTTATATTTCTCCAAGGTGGATATTGAAGCCGGAGAGGAACTTGACGGAGGCCAGTACAGCCTTGCAGATGAAGAAACCGGAAAAGTGATTTATGAATTTACAAAAGAGAAAGGAGAGAAGACTGTCATTCCGGCAGAACTTCTTACCCAAGGTAAAAAGTACACTATTAAGGAAGAACTTTCCCCAGAAGGTTACGCTTACGAAAAGGAGATCCTCTTTACTGCGGAGGAAAGCGGTATACCGGCAACCATTGTCATGCAGGATAAAAAGACAGAGGTGGAAATTAAAAAGATAGATGTTGAAACCGGAGAACTCCTAACCGGAGGACGTTTCTCTATCCGGGAAAAGGAAACTGGTATCATCATTACTTCCTTTACGACAGAAGGAAAACCAGTCCTTATAAAAGGATTCCTGACAGCGGGAACCACCTATGAGCTGATAGAGGAAGAGCCGCCGGCCGGATATGCCTACAGCGAAAAGGTAACCTTCACCGTTCCGAAAGAACCAACATCAATCACAGTAATTATGGAAGATAAGAAAACAGAGATTCTGATTAAAAAAGTCAACGGCTCTCTTTTAACAGAAAACCCATCAAACGCCGTCAGCCAATTACCAGGAAGCACCCTTCAAATTTTAAATGAGGATAAGACTCCAACCAAGGCACTTAGGGCTGGCAATGGATTAAATCCCGGTGATGACCTTATCTTTACTACTGGCCAGCAGTTTGAAGAATTAAAAGGCCAGCTGGAAGCCGGGAAAAATTATTGGCTTCATGAAGTCAGCCCAGCAGATGGATATGCCTATGCAGAAGATATTCCCTTTACTGTCAGCTTAAATGGTGATAGGGATACAGTAATTATGATAGACAATCCGACCCATGTGATTCTGTCAAAAAAGGCTATAACTGGCAATGAGGAGCTTCCAGGAAATCATATGAGCATAAAAGATAAGGAGGGAAACATTCTGGAAGAGTGGGTATCCGGTGAACAACCCCATGAACTTATTGCAAAATTAAAAGCAGGAGAGCGCTATTGGCTCCACGAAATCCTCCCCGCAGATGGGTATGCTTATGCGAAGGAAGTTCCATTTACTGTCAGCCAAAACGGAACAATTGACATGATTGAGATGAAAAATGAAGTCACTGCGGTTCGTCTTAAAAAAGTAGATCCATACGGCCAATTCTTAAAAGGAGCTATTTTACAGGTGTTGGACCAGCAGAAAAATGTAGTCATCCCAGACTTTGAAACAACAGATAGGGCTATAGATATCACCGGAAGATTGACAGCAGGAAAAACTTATTATCTTCATGAAGTGAAAGCACCATCAGGATATTACCTTTCGGCCGATGTAGCATTTACAATGCCAGAAGCGGCAGAGCTATTGGAAGTTACTATGACAGATTCAAAGAAGCAAAGTCCCGGTTCAGATAAAATGTATCTCTATAAGGTGGAGGCAGCAACAGGCCAAGGCATTAAGGGAGTGGAATTTTCCATTTACCGGCCTGACGGAAGTTTATACCTGACCGTAGATACAGCCGAGAATGGATATGCAAAATTTGATATCCCGGCAAACGGAACCTATACCTACAAGGAAACAAAAGCAGCTCCCGGCTATCTTGCAACAGATCATATCTATTCCTTTACCATTAAAAACGGTGAGATATCGGAAAACAGTACAATATCGGTTGTAAATCACCCATCGCCGGAAGTGCTGATCCAAAAAGCAGATGCTGTAACCGGGAAAAGATTAGCCGGAGCAGACCTGGAGATCAGAAATGAAGCTGGAATGCCGGTATTTACCGGAATAACAGATGAAAGCGGCCGATTATCATTCCAGCCGCTGCACGTCGGCAAATATACCGTACATGAAATAAAAGCTCCGGAAGGATATAGAAAGACTGATACTTACCTGACTATTCATGTAACGGATGCCGGCGCAGCAACAGGAGAATTTGTGATGTATAACAGTCCGGAACAGGTCAGGAAAAAGGGCTTCATCACAGCAACATATCAATCAAGCCTAAACAGCTTTGGAAGCATTAATCATAGGGGAAAAGGATACTGGGGCTGGCTGAGCAGACTGCCTAAAACAGGCGATATAGGCCTGCGCGGAGGATTGCTTTTAGTTATAGGGATGTCCGTTATTGTGTCCGGCATCATTTATGTAAGGAGAAAAAGAGATAAGAAGAATGAAAAATAAGCATAAGAAAGGTTTTATTGCTATGTTTCTTGCCGCACCCCTCATTTTGGGGTGCGCTGGGATTGTACATGCGGAAGAAACGTTCATCGAAATAAAAAAGGAGTATAGGACAGCCATAAAAGAGGAAGACGGAAGATCACAGTTTAAAGATGTCTATGAAAAAGACGGAAATATCTACCGGTTGAAATCTGTTCAAATAGATAAAGTAGAAGAAATTGCCCCGTGTGATACTGTAACATATGATTCCGCCCCCTTTGTCGGAAGTATTGAGGAATATGCGCCAGAAGAAGCAATAGAGAAAAACGGAAAAAAATATATATTGAAAACCAGTGAGATCACAAAAGTAATCACGGAAGAAGCCACGAAATATTCAGAAGCTTCCATATTATACAAAGGAGTGGAATACATAGACTCTCTTCCGGAAGATGGGGAGGTCAAGGTAATAAATGAAGATTTAAAGCAGGAATTAAAGGTAAAACTTCCTGCGGTTGATTATAAGGAGGAAAGTACTTACTGGGACTATAATTTTACATTTCCCATTACAGTGACCGGATATGATGCGGATTCATACATGCTGGGCCAGACGGAAATATCTAATCATTCTCCATTAATAGACCATGGGAATCAGTTTCTGGATTATTTAAATTTGCCGCCCCAATACTACAAAATTACCAGGATCGAGTGGGCTGGGGGTCCTGTGGGAAAAGAGGGGGAGGTGATCCGGAGAGCAACTGCTTACGGCCGGAAACTGGTGAAAGATATCAGGGGAACTTATGGAGGGGAGGTCACCTTCCCGCCCATAGATGCCAATGTTTTCCACGGAACCTATATTGAAGCAGATGCAGAAAATCAAACAGGCCAGCCCATTTACCGAAAGCAGGCAACTGCTATCTATAAACGGCAGGGCAAAATTGGATTCTGGAATTTCTTAAAATGGCTGCTGACAAATTCCGTTACTTTAGCAATCCTTACAATCTTACTTATCATGCTAATCTTACTGATCATAATAAAAAAAGGAACAAACAAGAAACGGAATGCAGAAAAACACAGACAATGAAAATAAGACTCCCCCAAAAAGGCCAGACTGTTTCAGTACTGTCTTACTACCTTATAATGACAACCAAAGTTCAGGCAACACAGATCCAGCATTTCATAAGAATCTATTATTGAATATTACCAATTGTAATGCTAGTATAAATACAAACCTATTCCACTAAAAAGAGGTGAGTCCATGACAATTTATGATATTGCAAAAAAAGCAGGAGTTTCTGCCAGCACGGTTTCCCGTGTAATCAATGACAGACCGGGAGTCGGTGAGACGACAAAAGAACGGATAAGAGAACTTCTAAAAGAGTATAATTATTCTCCCAATGAAGCAGCCCGTGGTCTTGTGACCCAATCCTCAAAAATTGTGGGAATTCTGATTGAGGACATCCGCATCTCTCATCATACGGAATCTGCCTATATCATAGAGCAGGAGATGACCAAAAAGGGATATACCTGCATTACTCTCAGCACTGGAATGACTCCGGTAAGAAAAGCAGAATATATTAAAATCCTGGAACAGAGAAGAGTAGATGGAGCTATCCTGATCGGATCCATGTTTGGAACACTTGAGGTAGAGAAAAGCATAAAGGAGCATTTGTCAGATGTCCCCATTGTGCTGGTAAATGGTTCCTTAAACCTGCCCAATGTATGGGGGATCCTGGTGGATGAAGAGCGGGGAGTGGAGGAATGTGTGGATCTGCTTGTGAATAAAGGCCGCCGCAATCTGGTTTTTGCCGTGGACTCCATAACTCCTTCGAATAATGGCAAAATGCAGGGATTTAAGAAGGGCCTTAGGAAACATGGTCTTGTAGGCGGTAAAGAGTTTATTTATTATACAACAGACGATGATACGGCTCCGGAACATACCATTGAAAGAGGAAGACAGGTAACAAAAGAAATCATTATGAAGTATCCGGAGGTAAACGGGATTATATATTCCATAGATTTATTAGCTGTGGGAGGATTGCAGATGTGTTATGAAACAGGTATTACTGTCCCGGACCAGATCGCAGTAATAGGAGTGGACAACTCCCTGTACGGAAAACTCTGCACACCAAAACTGACGACCTTAGACAACAAACTGGTAGAAGTCTGCCAGAACGCCTCCCGGATTTTGCTGGAAGCGTTTGAAGGGAAGACCATGCTACCTGAGATGAAATTATCTACTGATATTATTCAAAGAGAGAGCACCTGAAAAACTCATAGAAATCCTCAAGCAGATTAAAAAACAGCGATCTCTTTACAGAGGTACAGCAAGCCTCAGGCTTTACCTGCGGTACAAATTCCCGCCTTTAAGCAATCCATTACGAAAGAAAAACTTATTTCATGAGCCGTTAGAATACTTATGTTAAAAACCCACAAAAGGATATAAAAGAATTTAGCAATTAATATGATTGATTCCCGGGAAAAAACCTGATATCCTAATTAGGAGTTTCGCAATCGATTGCGAAGAAAGGGGAACATTTATGATTTACGGACATATTGATTCAATAAAGACTGAAAATGCTTATACGGAAAAGATCCGTAAAGCTATGGCGATCTTAAAAGAAACGGATGTAACGGACATGCATCACGGAAAGTATCCTTTGGATGGGGACAATTTAATTCTGCAGATTAATGAAATTACTACCGGACCCAAAGAGGAAAAGAAGCCGGAAGTGCACAGAAAATATATTGATGTTCAGTATATGGTGCACGGCCATGAATTAATAGGATTTTATCCCGACGACAGGAATGGAGAAGTGCTTGAGGATCAGCTTGAAGAAAATGATTTGCTTTTTTACAAAGAGCGGGAAGATGTAAACGAGCTTATGCTTCCCATGACAGACGGCTGTTATGCCATATTTTTCCCTGAAGACGTCCACCGGCCAGGCTGCCAAATGGGGGATCCTGAGGCGGTGAAGAAAATTATATTGAAAGTAAAGGCAGATACATTATAAAAAGTATGGCTATGAAAGTAATACAATGTTAAGTGTCCTATAAGTCCCTATTTGTCAGACGGTTTTCATTCCGAAGCAAATAGGGATTTTTGTATATAAAATACTAATATAGTGTTCCGGATCATAAGACTCTGGCTGCAATACTTGACAAAGGAACAGGTACTGTCCATAATAAGCATTATATAGAAGAAATTGTAATGCAGCAATAACGGGATCATGATGATATCATGATCATTGAGGAGGCATAAGTATGAAAGAGTATCGGTGGGCAACATTAGGCTGTGGAGAAATTGCCAGGCAGCTGGCAGAAAACATGAAGAAGCAGGGGAAAACTTTGTATGGGGTTGGAAACAGAACTTATGAAAATGCGGTTAAATTTGCAGAAACATACGGGGTAGAGAAAGTTTACCATAATGTCTTTGATATGTTTCATGATGACGATGTGGATATTATTTATATTTCCACACCCCATAATACCCATATTACTTATTTAAAAGAGGCATTAAAGAATGGGAAGCACGTGCTGTGCGAAAAGTCAATTACGCTAAATTCTGATGAGCTTACTGAGGCAGTCAGTCTTGCGGAGAAAAACAACCTGGTGCTTGCTGAGGCAATGACCATTTATCATATGCCGTTATATAAGAAATTGCAGGAAATTGTGCATGGCGGTCAACTGGGGCCTTTGCGCTTTATTCAGATGAATTTTGGAAGCTATAAAGATTATAATATGGAAAACAGGTTTTTTAGTCCAAGTCTTGCTGGCGGGTCACTGCTGGATATCGGGGTATACGCCCTTTCCTTTGCAAGATGGTTTATGACAGAGGCACCGGACCAGATCCTGTCACAGGTAAAGCTTGCCCCCAGCGGTGTGGATGAACAGGCGGGAATCCTGCTAATGAACAATCAGCAGGAAATGGCTGCCATTTCCCTGTCCCTGCACGCAAAGCAGCCCAAGCGGGGGACAGTGGCTTTTGACAAAGGCTATATAGAAGTTTATGAATATCCCAGAGCTGATAAGGCGGTGATCACTTATACGGAGGATAACCGCCGGGAGGTGATTGAAGCAGGAAACACCGATGATGCCCTTTTGTATGAAATTCTGGATATGGAGAAAGCAGTTTCCGGAGAACCTGACGTAATGCGGCTGGAATATACGGCAGATGTCATGAACATGATGACAAGAATACGGAATGACTGGAATATGAAATATCCGGAAGAATTATAAAACGTTCCCTTAAGAGAGCAGGAGAAGACGGGATATCATTGACACTTTATCAAAGCAAGGCTATACTCTTGTTACAGCCGGAAGGCTTCTTACAGGATAAGCTGCAAGAAATCCTTCTTAAGGGGATTTCAGGATACGGGAGAATAAGAATGGATTTGTTTGATTATATGAGGGAAAATACCATGAAAAATGAGTCCCCCCTTGCATCAAGGCTTCGGCCGTCAACACTTGACGAGGTAGTGGGGCAGCAGCATATCATTGGCAGGGATAAACTGCTCTACCGGGCCATTAAGGCTGACAAGCTGGGGTCTGTGATTTTCTACGGCCCTCCGGGAACCGGAAAAACCACCCTGGCAAGGGTGATTGCCAATACCACCAGCGGGGATTTTAAGCAGATCAACGCCACGGTAGCCGGAAAAAAGGATATGGAAGAGATCGTAAAGGAAGCTAAGGATTCCCTGGGAATGTATGGCAAAAAGACCATTTTGTTCGTGGATGAGATTCATCGTTTTAACAAAGGGCAGCAGGATTATCTTCTTCCATTTGTGGAGGATGGGACCCTGACTCTCATTGGAGCCACCACAGAAAATCCTTATTTTGAGGTAAATGGCGCACTTCTTTCCAGGTCCAGGGTATTTGAGTTAAAGTCCCTGGAAAAGGAGGATATCAGGAAACTGATCCACCGGGCGGTATATGACAGAGAGAAGGGAATGGGCTCCTATAACGCAGTGATTGACGACGATGCGGAAGAATTTCTGGCGGATGTTTCCAATGGAGATGCCAGGGCCGCTTTAAATGCGGTAGAGCTGGGAATCATGACCACGGACCGGGATCCGTCAGATGGAAAAATCCATATCAGTCTCCAGGTGGCTGAAGAATGCATCCAAAAGCGGGTGGTGCGCTATGATAAGACAGGGGATAATCATTACGATACCATATCGGCTTTTATAAAGAGCATGCGGGGATCGGATCCGGATGCGGCTGTTTACTATCTGGCAAGGATGTTATATGCTGGAGAGGATATGAAGTTCATTGCCAGAAGGATCATGATCTGTGCTGCAGAGGATGTTGGAAATGCGGATCCCCAGGCTCTTGTTGTGGCAGTGGCCGCAGCCCAGGCAGCAGAGAGGATCGGGCTTCCGGAAGCCCAGATCATTCTGTCGGAAGCAGTCACCTATGTGGCTTCGGCACCTAAGAGCAATGCTGCCTGTATGGCGGTATTTGAGGCACTGGATACGGTGCGGAACCAGAAAACCATGCCTGTACCGGTTCATTTACAGGATTCCCATTATAAGGGAGCGGCGAAGCTGGGCCATGGGCAGGGCTATCTTTATGCCCATGATTATCCGGGAAATTATGTGAAACAGCAGTATCTGCCGGATGGGATGGAAGGCATGACATTCTACCAACCCACGGAAAATGGCTATGAGCTTAAAATCAAAGAGCACTTGAGAGAACTGAAAAAATAACTTTTCTTTTTTAATATTAAGGTATATAATAGGCGTATCGTACGACCTGATTTAACATGATTTGGGCCGGAATAACATTTCCGGCCATCTGTTGCGATATTCTATCGTGAAGCATTCCCAAGATTACGAAACAACTGTTATAAGGAATCATGAAGGAGAATAATATGCGTGAAAAATTACAAACATTGCCGTTAGCGGAATTAAAAGAGCTTGCCAAAGCCCAGGGAATCAAGGGATGCAGCTCCATGCGAAAAGCTGAAATTATAGATTTACTTTGCGAAAAGGGAGAGGAGGTTCCTGCTTCGCCGGAGAATGTTTCAGCAGAAAAGGCGGAGGCAGTAAAAAAAGAGGTTTCTAAGCCTGTTACGCCCCAGCCGGCCCCTCAGGCCCAGCCTCAGCCGGATACGGTAAGCCAGCAGGGACAGATGAATATGGATCAGCAGATGCAGTCAACGGGCGGAAACCAAAGGAAGACCGTTGTCCGTTCCTATCGTCCGGAAGGACAGCAAAGGTCCTCAGGCTACCGTCCTTCACAGGGAAGCAGCCCAGAGTCTTCTGCCAGAAATGAGGCAAGGCCGGAATCAATTACGGAGGAGCCTAGAGGTGATTTTCAGCCAAGTCCTGAACTGCAGGAGTTAGACAGCGGTATTGAGGCTCATGGAATTCTGGAGGTCATGCCTGATGGCTTTGGCTTTATCCGCTGTGAAAACTATCTTCCAGGTGAAAATGACGTCTATGTAGCTCCTTCCCAGATCCGCCGGTTTAACATGAAAACAGGAGACATCATTCACGGAAGCCGCAGAGTGAAGACGGCTGCGGAAAAGTTTGCCGCCCTCCTATATGTAAAGAACATCAACGGCTACCCCACCAGTGCGGCGGAACGCCGTCCTAACTTTGAAAATATGATTCCAATATTCCCGGATGAAAGACTTCATATGGAGACACATGGAGGGAAAAATAACACTGCCATGCGTGTCCTGGATCTTTTAGCTCCCATTGGTAAGGGGCAGAGAGGTATGATCGTTTCTCCGCCAAAGGCAGGAAAAACCACCCTGCTTAAGGAGGTGGCAAAGGCCATAACCGTAAACCACCCGGAGATCCATCTCATGATTCTATTGATCGATGAGCGTCCTGAGGAGGTTACAGATATTAAGGAATCCATTACCGGTAATAATGTGGAAGTGCTCTACTCCACCTTTGATGAGCTGCCGGACCGCCATAAGAGAGTATCGGAAATGGTGATCGAAAGGGCCAAGCGCCTTGTTGAGCATGGCCGGGATGTGGTGATCCTGTTAGACAGCATTACCCGTCTGGCAAGAGCCTATAACTTAACGGTGGCTCCCAGCGGCCGTACCTTATCCGGCGGTTTAGATCCGGCCGCCCTTCATATGCCCAAGCGTTTCTTTGGTGCCGCCAGAAATATGAGAGAGGGAGGCAGCTTAACCGTTCTTGCCACCGCTCTTGTGGATACGGGCAGCCGTATGGATGACGTTATTTATGAGGAATTTAAGGGTACCGGCAACATGGAACTGGTTCTTGACCGGAAGCTGTCTGAGAAGAGAATTTTCCCTGCCATTGACATTCTTAAATCCGGTACCAGAAGGGATGACCTGCTGCTTATCAGGGAAGAAGCAGAAGCGGTTGACATCGTCCGGAAGGCTACCAATACCCTGAAACCGGAAGATGCGGTGGAGAAAATACTGGACTTATTCTCAAGGACAAGAAACAACAGGGAATTCGTGGAAACCTCCAAAAAAATGCGCTTTTTCTAGAGAATACGGGTTTTTTATAGAAATAAATACTTGCATTAAAAAAATTTCTATGTTATACTATGTAAGCTGTTTATTAGACAAAGTCGGTTTACGGACTGCGATTTAATAGAAATCAAAGTATGTGAGGTGAAAATCATGAAAGAGGGAATCCATCCAAATTACTATCAGGCAAAAGTTGTTTGCAACTGTGGTAATGAATTCGTAACTGGTTCTACAAAGGAAGATATCCACGTAGAGGTTTGTTCTAAATGCCATTCATTCTACACCGGTCAGCAGAAAGCTGCTTCCGCTCGTGGACGTATTGATAAATTCAATCGTAAATATGGCGTTAAGGCTGAAGCATAATTTACTTATTGAAGGCAAGGGTTGTGCAGCCTGAATTTGTAAATTATTCGTTCGATGAGCCGCCAGGTGAATCGGACTTCCTTCATGAATTCAGGAAATCAGCCGTTCTATGTGCTCATTGGACGCATGGAACTTCCTTATTATATCAGGGGCAAAGAGAAGGTTGAGTTTGGTGGAAACACTTTAGCTCAGCCTTTTTTGGGATTTGAACAAGTGTAAAGCTTCCATTTTAAACAGAGAGGTGGTTTGGCGTATGAAGTATTCAGGAATCGGCGGACAGGCCGTGATTGAAGGCGTTATGATGAAAAACGGGGATGAGTATGCCACAGCAGTCCGCAAGCCGGACGGAACCATTGAAGTGAAAAAAGATACTTATGTTAGCATGGGAGAAAAGGTGAAGCTTTTTTCTCTGCCTTTTATCAGAGGAATATTCAGCTTTGTTGATTCCATGGTGTTAGGTATGAGGGCTTTGACCTTTTCGGCCAGCTTTTTTGAGGACGATGAGGAGAACATGGAGCCTTCCGGATTTGAAAAACTGCTGGAACGGCTATTTGGAGAAAAGATGGAAAAGGCATTGATGAGCATGATCATGGTATTTTCCGTGGTCATGGCCATTCTGATTTTCATGGTATTACCCATGTTTCTCGCCAACATATTTAAAAATTATATTAAATCCCAGACAGTTATGGCCATTCTGGAAGGGGTGATCCGGATCGGAATCTTTATTGCCTACATTGGTCTGGTTTCGCGCATGGAGGATATCCGGCGGACTTTTATGTATCATGGAGCAGAACATAAGTGCATCAACTGCCTGGAGCACGGCCTCCCGCTTACTGTGGATAATGTCAGAAGCAGTTCCAAGGAACATAAACGCTGCGGAACCAGCTTTCTGCTGATCGTTATGATCATCAGCATTCTGTTCTTCATAGTGGTGAGAGTGGAAACTCTGCCCCTTCGGGTTCTCAGCAGGATTGTACTGATTCCGGTGATCGCCGGAGTATCCTATGAATTTTTGCGCCTGGCAGGGCGCAGTGATTCAAAGCTGGTGGATTTATTAAGCCGTCCGGGCATGTGGATGCAGGGGCTGACCACCAAGGAGCCGGACGATGATATGATCCAGGTGGGCATTGCTTCTGTTGAAGCTGTGTTTGACTGGAGGGCATTTCTTAACAAGAATTTTCCGGAGAAGAAAGCATGAATCTGACGCTACAGCTTTTATTGGAAGAAGGGGAGTTGGAGCTGTCAAAGGCAGGTGTGGAAGAGGCCGCTCTTGATTCCAGATACTTACTTTTTGAGGCGTTTCATACAGATATGGTACATTTTCTTATGGACAGGAACAGGAGGCTTCCGGATGAGGACTTTTCTCTGGAGGCCGTTTCAGAATACCGGTCCATGATAGAGAAACGTTCAAAAAGGATCCCTCTCCATCAGATTACAGGAAGCCGGGAGTTCATGGGCCTTGAGTTTTTGGTAAATGAACATGTGCTGATTCCAAGACAGGATACGGAAACTCTGGTGGAACTGGTCTTAAAAGATTATAAGGGAAAGAAACCGGAAGTACTGGATATGTGTACGGGAAGCGGCTGCATTGCCATCAGCCTGGCAAAGCTTGGCGTATTAGACCGTGTGACTGCCGTGGATATTTCCAGGGAAGCCCTTAAGGTAGCGGAAAAAAATGCAGGAAAGCTTTTGGGAGATGGAAAGATCACACTGATAGAAAGCGATTTATTTGCTTCACTAGAAGATCAGAAGAAATTTGATGTGATCGTGTCAAATCCCCCCTATATTCCAACAAAAATAATAGAAGGACTGCAGCCGGAAGTCCGGGATTTCGAACCCATGCTGGCCCTTGACGGGAAGGAAGACGGCTTGTATTTTTACAGAAGGCTTGCGTTGGAAAGCCGCCATCATCTGGTTCATGGAGGAGCAGTTTATTTTGAAATCGGCTATGACCAGGGAGAGGCTGTAAACGATTTATTAAAGGACGCCGGCTTTGAAGAAATCCGGGTAGTCAAGGATGCGGTGGGGCTGGACCGCGTGGTCTGTGCACGAAAGCAATGAGCACTGCGGACTTATGGCAGTCATTTCCCCGAATTTCAGGAGGTTATCAATGTTTGATAGATTAGATGATATTTTAATACATTATGAAGAATTGATGCAGGAGCTTAACAATCCTTCCGTAATAGAGGATCAGAACCGGTTTCGAAAGCTGATGAAGGAGCAGGCGGATCTGGCAGACTTAGTAGAGACTTATACCCAGTATAAGAAAGCAAAGCAGACCGTGGAAGACAGCCTGGCTCTTCTGGAGGAAGAGAGCGACGAGGAGATGCGGGAGATGGCAAAAGAGGAATTATCCGATGCCAAGAAGCAGATCGAGGCGCTGGAGCAGGAGCTTAAGATCTTACTTTTACCTAAGGACCCTAATGACGATAAGAATATAATTCTGGAAATCCGTGCCGGAGCAGGCGGTGACGAAGCGGCCCTGTTTGCTTCCCAGCTTTACCGCATGTATGTAAATTATGCGGAAAGCAATCATTGGAAGGTAGAACTGATCAGCGTCAATGAAAGCGGAATCGGCGGTTTTAAAGAAGTGGTTGCCATGATTACAGGCAAGGGCGCTTATTCCAAGATGAAATACGAAAGCGGCGTTCACCGGGTACAGCGGGTACCGGAGACAGAGAGCGGAGGAAGAATCCACACCTCCACGGCTACCGTGGCAGTTATGCCTGAGGTAGAAGAGTTTGATATAGTGATTGAAGATAAGGATGTGAGAATCGATGTAATGCGTGCTTCCGGAAACGGCGGACAGTGTGTAAATACGACCGACTCAGCCGTTCGTCTGACTCACATGCCTACAGGAATCGTGATTTACAGCCAGACAGAAAAGTCACAGCTTCAGAATAAGGAAAAGGCCTTTCGGTTGTTGCGTTCCAAGCTTTATGACCTGGAGTTGGAGAAACGGCAGAATTCAGAGGCAGAGGAAAGAAGAAGCCAGATCGGTACGGGAGACCGTTCCGAAAAGATCCGGACCTATAATTTTCCTCAGGGCCGTGTAACGGATCACAGGATCAAGCTTACTCTTTATAAGATCGATTCCATTATGGATGGGGGCATTCAGGAACTTCTGGATTCTCTCATTGCGGCAGACCAGGCTGTGCGCTTAAGCAAGCTGAATGAAGAGGCGTAAAAATACCGGATTTACGGTGCTTTCCAGCTTTGCAAAGGATTCTTAAATGGAACCCATGAAGATTTAAGCAGAACAATTGCTCAAAGGAAATTCCTGAAAGAAGAGAATTACTTCTTAAACAAACCTCTTGAGTGGGAAATGTATGGAGATGCCTTTAAGATCGTTAAGTAATGTAGCGGATAAAGTCTAAAAGAGGAAGTTTTAGTTGATAAACTCCCGATAATTCGGTATAATTCCTTTGGTATATTAATTTACTAGTCATATCTTATTATACCATGAATGGCAGGTTCTTCGGAACCTGCCATTCGTATTTTAGAGTAAAAAAGGAGCGCTGCTCCATAGATGATTTTTACATCTATTTTGCAACGCCCCCTTCTATATTGTAGCTGTAATGGAACCATATGGGAAATTTTGGAAGACTCTTCTTATCCCCCTATCATGATCCGGATAATCTCTTCGTTAGTTTCCCTCATCCCTTCTTTCCCCAGTCTTCCAACGTTTCTAAGGGTGGCTTCCACGCCTTTGGTGACGATCCCGTCGCCGTCAAAGAACTGCTGGCCCTGCACGTACATATTGTAACCCAAAATCCCGGCTTCAATGGAAGAGGCGATCTTTGCGGCGCAGGAGGATTTTGCTCCATCGCATACAATCCCGGAAACAATGGCCAGGGCATTGACTATGGTATGGATGACTTCCTCATAGCCGCCTCCGCAGAGATAGGCAATTCCGGCTCCGGCCCCTGCTCCTGCATTGACGGCACCACAATAGGCTGATAATCTGCCGATGGGGGTTTTCTGGTGAATGGCGGCCAGGTTGGATAAGGCCAGGGCCCGGTACATTTTTTCATCACTGACCTTTAACGCTTTTGCATATACCATAACAGGCACGGAAACGGTGATCCCCTGATTTCCGCTTCCGGAATTGATAACTACCGGAAGTTCGCAGCCGTTCATGCGGGCATCGGAAGCTGCCGCCGCCATTGCCTTTGCCTTAACGGCCAGGTCATTTCCGGAATTATTAAGGAGTACCTTGCCGATATTGGCACCATAGTTTTCCTTAAGCCCTTCTTCGGCAATGGCCCAGTTGTACCGGATCTGACGGTCCAGGATATCCCGGATGTGGTCGATGTCCACGGTATTGATAAAGTCCCAGATATCCTCCATATTGAGCAAATTCCGGTCAGTCAGAGGCTCTTCTTCTAAAGCAGTTTCCTTATACTTTAGTATGGTTCCATCCTTTTCAATGAGAACGATGTTGGTGTGGTAATTGGCAATGCGCACCCTGCTGAAGGAAGCACCCTTATACAGGGTAACAAGGATGTCAAAATTAATCCCCTGGTTCAGGTGTTCTACTGTGATCTCCTTTTCCTTCATAAAATCTCTCATCTGTATCATCTGCTCCGGCGAGACCTCTGCAATGACCTCCAGCTCTCTTTCCGGATTCCCCGCCACAATCCCTGCCGCTATTGCCGCAGGAATGCCCTTTAAATGGCCTGTGTTGGGAACGATCACGGATTTCACGTTCTTAATAATGCTTCCGCTGGCGCCCACCACCACTTTGTCAGGCATTTCCCCCAGTGTTTTTCTGGCCACTGCAGCAGCATAAGCCAGGGCCACCGGTTCGGTACATCCCATGGCTGGAACCAGTTCTTCCTTTAATATCTGCACATAGGCACGGTATTTATTACTTGCCTTCTCCATATGAACATCAATTCCTTTCTGAAATTGTTATTAATTTTCAAAAACAGCCTGTAAATAAGCATTGATTTCTCTTCGTTTATAATGTACCATATAAAAACATGGATGTAAAATTTAATGTTTTTAAGATAACGTTTAATATTTTTAAATTGATTGAAGAAAGGAGTTTTAATGATGGAGCTTCGGGAAATAAAGACATTTTTAGAGGTGGCTAACAAGAAAAGCTTTTGTAAGGCGGCTGAAAAGCTGGGGTATTCCCAGGCAGCTGTCACTGTACAGATCAAACAGCTGGAAAAGGAATTAAATGTCCATTTGTTTGACAGGATCGGGAAGCAGACGACCCTGACCCATGAGGGGGAAACTTTTTATGAATATGCGGCTGATGTGGTGAAGAACTTAAACCATGCAAAAAACATTTTATCCGTATCTTCGGAGCTTACGGGAAGGCTGGTGATCGGGACCATAGAATCTATCTGTTCCACCCTGTTTCCACCTCTCATACAGGAGTTCCACCGTCTTTATCCCCAGGCCACCGTAAGCATTGTGGTGGATTCCCCTGGGGCTCTTCTTACCATGATGAACCATAATACCATTGACCTGGTGTATTTCCTTGATAAACGCATGTATGATTCAAAATGGGTAAAGGTGATGGAAGAGCCTGAAGACATTATTTTTGCCGCTTCCAAGAACCATCCCTTTGGAATAGAACCAGGTCTTACCATTGACCAGGTCATTTCACAGCCAATGATCCTTACGGAAAAGGATGCCAGTTACCGGCTTATGCTGGAACAGTACCTGGCAGCTTACGGAAAAAAGGTTCATCCCTTTCTGGAAATCGGCAATACGGAATTCATCATCAAGCTTCTTCGCAGCAATGCGGGAATCTCTTTTCTACCGGAGTTCACCATTTGCAGGGATATTGAGGAGGGAATTTTAACGCCTCTTAAAATGAAGGATTTTCACTTGCAGACATGGAGACAGATGGTCTATCACAGGGATAAATGGATCAGCAGGGAGATGAAGGCATTTATTGAGCTGGTTCAAAGAATGGAGCAGGAGTGCGCAGGGACCGCCCCTTCAGACATTCCAAAAGAATAATTGTACTGACTGTCTGGGTATGATATACTGAACCGAAAAATAAATGCACCGAGGTTAGAAACAAGGAAGGGTTAAAAACCGGAATCATGAATACAGAAAAAGAGCAGTGCCTGTTTCTTAAGCAGCGCTGCTCTTTTTTTGCAGGCAATGAGCCAGGCGAATATGCTTGCATATTCCTTCAGCGAACTACCTGATTTCATCCATGCGCCCGTTTGCAGCCACATAAGAGCCATCAACAACCCGGCTTACAGCCATAAGTCCGAGTAGGCCATCGGAATTTGGGTTATAATACATCCTTTGTGTGGGCAAAGCTGTCAATGGGAACTGTGGATGCAAAAAAAACAGGGAAACAGCAGTTACTGCTGCTCCCTGGTGTATCGGCCTGCAGCGGGAAAGATTTTTCATAAAAGCGTCACCTCCTGAATTAAGGAAATAAGGATCACTGCTTTGAGTATAGGCGAGGGGTCTGGAACACAATGCAGGGAAGAAAACTGCATGATTTTTGTTTGAATTCTGTTGGAATCCGGAGAAAAATATCTTGACACATGAAAAACTATTTGTTATATTACATATAGAACAGGTGAAGCAATATTTTTACATATTCGGAGAAAAAGGAGGAAGCTATTATGAACATCAATAAATTTACGCAAAAATCTATGGAAGCTGTCCAGAATTGCGAAAAACTTGCATATGAATATGGGAACCAGCAAATAGAACAGGAACACATGCTGTACAGTCTTCTCACCATTGAAGACAGCCTGATTTTGAAGCTCATTACCAAGATGAATATACAAAAAGAGCAGTTCTTAAATGAAACAGCTCAGGCAATTGAAAAACTTCCCAAGGTCAGGGGAGGACAGCTTTATATCAGCAATGAATTAAATAAGGTCTTAATAAGCGCCGAGGATGAAGCAAAGGCCATGGGAGATGAATACGTTTCCGTAGAGCATCTGTTTTTAGCCATGCTAAAGCAGCCATCTAAGGCGGTAAAGGAATTGTTCCGAAGTTATGGCATAACTAAGGAAAGCTTTTTACAGGCTCTTTCCACGGTAAGAGGAAACCAGCGGGTTGTAAATGACAACCCGGAGGCCACTTACGATACCCTTACCAAATACGGCTTTGATATGGTGGAGCGGGCCAGGGACCAGAAATTGGACCCGGTGATCGGACGGGACAGCGAGATCCGGAATGTGGTTCGTATTCTTTCCAGAAAGACGAAGAACAACCCGGTCTTAATCGGTGAGCCTGGAGTCGGTAAAACTGCCGTAGTAGAAGGCCTGGCCCAAAGGATTGTCCGGGGTGATGTGCCGGATGGATTAAAGGATAAAAAACTGTTCGCCCTTGACATGGGAGCACTGTTAGCAGGCGCCAAGTACCGGGGAGAATTTGAGGAACGTTTAAAGGCAGTTCTTGATGAAGTGAAGAAGAGCGACGGCCAGATCATTTTGTTTATCGATGAGCTTCATACCATTGTAGGGGCAGGCAAGACAGAAGGTTCCATGGATGCGGGCAATATGTTAAAGCCCATGCTTGCAAGAGGCGAGCTTCACTGCATCGGCGCTACCACACTGGATGAATACCGCCAGTATATTGAAAAGGATCAGGCTTTGGAACGGCGGTTCCAGCCGGTCATGGTCGACGAACCTACGGTGGAGGATACCATTTCCATATTAAGGGGACTGAAAGAAAGGTATGAGGTCTACCATGGAGTAAAAATCACGGACTCTGCCCTGGTGTCGGCGGCGACTTTGTCTGACCGTTATATCAGCGAGCGTTTTCTGCCGGATAAGGCCATTGACTTAGTGGATGAAGCCTGTGCCATGATAAAGACAGAACTGGACTCCATGCCGGCAGAGCTTGATGAGCTTTCAAGGCGTATTATGCAGATGGAGATTGAAGAGGCTGCTTTAAAAAAGGAAACCGACCGTTTAAGCCAGGACCGTCTTGCAGAGCTTCAGAAGGAACTGGCAGAGCTTCATGATGAGTTTGCTTCCCAGAAGGCCCAGTGGGAAAATGAAAAAGCTTCCGTAGAACGGTTATCCTCCCTGCGGGAAGAAATTGAAAATATGAACCGGGAGATCCAGGCAGCACAGCAGAAATACGATTTAAACCGTGCGGCTGAGCTGCAATACGGAAAGCTTCCCCAGCTTCAAAAGGAACTGGAAGAAGAGGAAGAACGGGTAAGGAACCAGGATATGAGCCTGGTTCATGAGAGCGTGACAGAAGATGAGATTTCCAGAATCGTGTCCAAATGGACGGGAATTCCCGTAGCCAGACTGACGGAAGGGGAAAGAAATAAGACCCTTCACCTTGATAAGGAGCTTCATAAGAGGGTCATCGGCCAGGATGAGGCGGTATTAAAGGTTACGGAGGCAATCATCCGTTCCAAGGCAGGGATCAAGGACCCTACAAAGCCCATCGGCTCCTTCCTGTTCTTAGGACCTACCGGCGTGGGAAAGACCGAGCTTGCCAAGGCTTTGGCAGAAAGCCTGTTTGACGATGAAAATAACATTGTCAGAATTGATATGAGCGAATACATGGAAAAGCATTCCGTATCCAGGCTGATCGGAGCCCCTCCAGGATATGTGGGCTATGACGAGGGCGGCCAGCTTACGGAGGCAGTCAGGAGAAAGCCCTATTCTGTGGTGCTCTTTGATGAGGTAGAAAAAGCCCATCCCGATGTATTTAATGTACTGCTTCAGGTCCTTGACGATGGACGGATCACAGATTCTTCTGGAAAAACCGTTGACTTTAAAAACACCATCATCATTATGACCTCCAATATCGGCTCCCAGTATTTACTGACGGGCATTGATGAGGACGGAAGGATCAGGAAAGACGCGGAAGCAATGGTAATGAATGATTTAAGGAACCATTTCCGTCCGGAATTCTTAAACCGTCTTGATGAAATAATCCTGTTCAAACCTCTTGAAAAGGAAAATATTGCAGGAATCATTGACCTGCTCCTTGCGGACTTAAATAAACGGATTGGAAACCAGGAATTAAGGCTGGAACTGACTGACCAGGCAAAGGAGTTTGTGGTGGAACAGGGCTATGATCCGGTATACGGAGCCCGTCCGCTGAAACGTTACCTGCAAAAGCATGTGGAAACCCTGGCGGCCAGGATCATCCTTGGAGATGAGGTCCGGCCGGGAAATGTGATCGTGATCGATGTATCGGAAGACGGTCAGAGGCTGATTGCCTATCTGGAATAAAAGGTAAGACATAATACGCATATTAAAAAAGGCGCTGCAAAAGGGATGACCGCTCATCTGTTTTGCAGCGCCGTATTGTTATGCCTGCCAGAGAATATCTCTGTTAATGGTCCGGTAAAACAATTCCCGGATCTCTTTTTCGTCGCTGCTCTGTCCCAGGATCCACATGAGCTTTGTCACAGTGGCTTCCAGGGTCATGTCATAGGCTTCTAAAAGCCCCAGCTCCTTTTTTATGGAATGCCCTACTTCGTATACGGACATATCGCTGCCTTCATTGGTCACCTGGGTGGCCATGACCACAGTTTTTCCAAGGGAGATCCATTTTTTAACGGCCTTATAAAAATCACCTGTATCATAGGAGGGAAGACCGCCCACGCCAAAGGATTCTATGATCACCGCATCATAATGCTCTGCCAAAAAATCCAGAACATCAGAGCCCATGGAAGGAATCAGCTTCATTAATGCTACGTGAGGATTCAGCTTATGGAAAAACTGTACCTGCCTAAGAGAGGAAGCCTTGTCATCTACGTAAAACAGCACATGCCCATCCTGGATGGCGGCAATATAAGGAAAATTGATGCTGGAGAAGGCATTGTAGCTCTTGGTGCGCTCTTTTTTTCCTCTGGTGCCTGCAATGACCTTTCCGTCAAATACAATGGTAACGCCATGGGCCTTAGACTCGCTGGCAAACCGGAGGCTGTCTGATAAATTGGTGCGGGCATCGGTATTCTCCATATCAATGGGCCTTTGTGCACCGGTGATGACAATGGGCTTTTCCGAGTTCTGGACCAGGTAGGAAAGGGCAGAGGCCGTATAAGCCATGGTATCCGTACCGTGGCAGATGACAAAGCCATCGTACTCCTTATAATGGGTTTCAATAGCCTTTGCCATGGTAAGCCAGTGGCCTGGCTGCATATTGGTGCTGTCTATGTTGAGTATCTGCAGGCAGTCTGCCTGACAGAATGCTGACGCTTCCGGAACATAGGAAAGGATTTCGTCAGTGGTGAGGAGAGGCTTTAGACCACTGTCGCTCCGCTTGCAGGCTATGGTGCCCCCTGTTCCAAGCATAAGTATTTTTTTCATGTACAGGATACCTCCTAAAGGATTTCAATATCTGATTGTAACACTGATTTCCTCATTCGTACAGGGATACTTTTGCTTAACAATCCCTTATGCTGATTTTGACGCCAATATCCAGGGGGGAAGCGGTATAAAGGCTTGTGGTAACAATGCCGTCAACTCCGGTATTTGCATATTCAATTGCATTTCCAGGATGAATCCCTCCTGCGGCCAGCAGTATGGATTGGGGATAATGCTGTTTGATGGATGCGGCGGCATGGCTTATATCCTTTGGGCTCATCTTATCAAACTGTATCCCGTCAGCTCCAAGGGAAAGGAATTCTTTTGCTGATTCCGGATCATTGGTTTCAATGAGGATTTTTTTCTCAGGACATTGTTTTTTCATGTTTGGAAGCATTTTTTTTAGTTCTTCATACCCCCCGATCATGGAAACGTGCTGTTCAAAGATGAGCACTGTTTCAGAAAGTCCCAGCCGGTGAGGTATGGCGCCGCCTGCAAGTATGGCATGAACGCTCAGCTTTTTAGCGCCTGGAAAGCTCTTGCGTGTGGTCAGGACCATCATGTTTTTATTTACGCTTTGGACTGCATCCACCATGTTCCTCGTCTTCGTAGCAATTCCGCTGCAGTGATCCAGTACATTTTGGGCGGCCTTCCAAACAGTATGAAGCTGTCTGGCAGAGCCTGAGCCTGATATCAGCACACGTCCGGCTTCAATCCTTTCTCCTGAGGCAATGATTTCCTCTGTCCGGATGTCCAGCCGGCGGAACATTTGCTCCACCACCTCGGTACCGCACACCACCCCCCTTTCCCGGGTGAAATAGGTAATACTGCCCGGCCGTTCTGCAAGGCCCAGAAGGTGGCTGGTCAGGTCCATATATGGTACATCTTCCTCGATGAAATGATCAATTTCCGCACAGGTAAAAAACATAGGATTCTCCTTTTCAATAGGATTTTGGAAGCATCTGCAAATCCAAAAAATGATGGGATACAGGTTTAACAAGGGCAACTTCGTGTGAAAACAGCAGGACCGGCATGGTTTTTCCATGGTAAAGCAAAAGCTCAAGTACATAGCTTTTTAATGCTGCATCCAGGCCTGCAAAAGGTTCGTCCAGAATCAGGATATTTCCTCCGTAGGCCAGTGCACGGGCCAGAGCCACCCTGCGTTTCATGCCGCTGGATAATTGACCGGGATAGGCATCTTCCCATCCGCCCAGCTTTAGACGATGGAGCATTTCCCGGCTTTTAGCCCTGTTCTTTGCGGCATATTCCACGTTTTCCAGGCATGTCAGAGTGGGAATCAAACGGTTTTCCGGGAAGACCGGTGAGATTCGGATCCCCTCCTTATAAAGGATTTCTCCTGAGTCAGGTCTTTCCAATCCCATGATCAGACGGGCAAGGGTGGTCTTTCCGCGGCCGGATGGACCTGTCACCGTATGCAGTCCGGTTTCTCCCACAATATAATCAAAATCTTTCAATACTGTTGTTTTTCCAAAAGTTTTGGATATTTTTTTGCATTCAATCATAGGAGCTTGTTCCTTCTGTATGTAACGGCGGAAAGTGCCGGTTCAGCCACAGCCGGATCCCGCCGGCAGCCAGTTTTTCAGTAACAATGCTGAGCAGGATCACCACCAGGGTCCAGCTAAAGAGGTTCAATGTATCAAGGTAAACCTTTGCATCAGCCATGTTGCGGCCAATGGTCAGCATTGGGGAAGACATGACCTCGGCTGTTATGGCTGATTTCCAGGCATAGCCAAATCCGGTTTGAAAGGCAGCCTGGAAATAGGGAATGGAGCTGGGAAGGTAAATGCGGCGCAGCTGGGATAAAAAGGGGACTTGAAACATCCGGGACATTTCAAGTAAGTTACTGTCCACCGCAAGGAGTGCTTCCGTCATGTTTCCCCATACAAGTGGCATGACCATTAAAAATGATACCAGAATGGGCAGGTTTTTCGATTTCATAAATACCAGGGCTAAGATAATGAAGGAAGCCACCGGCGTGGCCTTCATCACTGAGATGAAAGGAGAAATAAGAATCCGTACAACAGGTATGGCATAGGTAAATACAGCCAGTGCGATGCCAATAAGCATCGCACTGGAAAAGCCTGCAATTATGTTGCGCAGCGTATGAATTACAGTAATATAAAAGTCTCTGGTCTTCATCATATCCAACAGGTTGGATATGACGTCAGCCGGTGCGGCCACAAGAACGGCTTGTCCGACGGCTATGTAGAGAAGCTGCCACACCCCCAGCCAGAATAACAAAACGGCAATTTGCCGAAACAGGCCTTTCATAGGCTATGGAAGGTAGTAGAAGTCTTCCGCCGGAAGAACTCCGCCTACAGATTTTGGATTCGCTTTAAATAAAACTTCAAAGAAAGGCTCCAGGCCATCCTTCATTTCCTGTCCGGCAATGTATACCTGATGGGATTCGGGTATGGCTTTCATGGCTATGGGCTTTTTCAATACTCCAAACTTTTCGCATAATTCAGATGTTTTTTCCAGATCAGAATGAACGGCCTTACAGGAAGACTCATAATCTGTCAGAAAGTTTTTTAAAACCTCAGGCCGTTTTTCAATAAGGTCACGCCGGACTACAACACAGCCCTGGGAAATAAGGGCCTTGGTATCCAGTTTGTTCCATTCATCTGTCAAATCCAGTATTACATGGGCATTTTGATTGTTGGCCGCCACCTGTGCTGCGGAAGGCATGGGGATGGTTGCGATTTCAATATTGCCAGCCGACATCTGGGCAGATACCTCTTCATGCCCTGGTTTGTATTCAACGGTCACGTCCACACCCGGTTCAATCCCGTTCTGACGCAGCACATAGTCAAAGGTGTATTCAGGAATGGAACCTTGTCCGCTTCCGTATACTGTTTTGCCTTTTAAATCGTCAAGAGATTTGATGGAGTCATCGGTGCTCATCAGCTTTGTGACGCCCAGTGTGTTGACAGCCACGATCACCACCTTTCCCTCAGACTTGTTGTAAAGGGTAGCAGCCATATTGGTAGGGACTGCGGCAATATCAGCTTCTCCTGACAACAGCTTGGCGCTGGCCTCGTCAGGAGCGGTGGCAAGGGTCCAGTTATACTGGTTAAGAGAGGTTCCGGCTTCGTCAGCTTCCAGCAGGTTGACGGCGCCGATACTTAGAAATCCGCCTACCAGAATCATGTTTGCCTCAGGTCTTTCTTTGGCAGCACGTTCAGATGTGGTCTCCAGGGTGGTTTCCACCGGCTTAGGGGTCTCTTTTTCAGCTTCGCTTGCGGCGGCAGAGGTCTGCACCGGAGTCTTTCCGCTGCAGGCAGTAAGGCTGAACAGTAGTAGAAATGCAGTTGCGAGAGACGTTAACTTTTTTAACATAATAATTTTTTTCCTTCCCGATATATTTTTATAATAATATCCGTTGAAGGTATTATATCGTTTGCTTCCAGGGCTTGTCAAGAATTTTGGAGCCTAAAGGGGCAAGACCAGTCTTAAGGCAAGAAAAATGCCCCGGAATTTTTTTCCATGAAAATTCTGCGGCTCCTGTTCTGAAAGATTCACAACTGGGAAAAATTATGATAGAATGTTCATGAAGCAATGAGCAGTGCGAAATAAGGCAGGAAAAAAATTTCGTTGTGCTCGCACATAAGAAAATCTTTCCCTGCCTTATTTCATAGGGCGAATACCCGTGAGCTGATAAAACCTGCGGTTTTATCAGCTTCCACTGCGGACTCATGGATTTATATGATAGTATGCACTAATAATAGCATAACAGGAGGAAAAAATGTTTAACATACCTAAAGATCCAGTGATGCTGCTAAGCTATGTCAATACTCAGTTAAGAGATTATTATCCTTCTCTGGAGGAATGCTGCCATAGTCTTGGGATCCGGGAAGAGGATCTGACCCTTTCTCTGGCCGCGATTGATTATCATTACAACAGGGAGAGAAATCAGTTTGTATAATAAGGGTCATCGCATCGGCGGTGGCCCTTTCTGCAATCAGATACCCTGCAAAAGCTGCTTGAACCATCTTCATTGCCTGCACAAATAAAGCGGATAGTGACCGCTTAGACAGGAGGGATTTATTATGGAAACAGTTTTTTTACAGACAGTTGAAATCTGGAACTGGCTGATCGATCATCTGATTTATATCAACCTGATTCTTTCAATTATCATCGTGTTTTTCCAGCGTCGTGATCCCAAAGCGGTCTGGACCTGGCTCCTGGCCCTGTATTTTGTTCCCGTATTCGGCATTCTTGTTTATCTGCTTTTGGGCCAGGATATGCGAAAGGGCAAGCTGTTCCGGATTAAGGAAGTGGAAGACCGGGTACGTTACTCCGCAAAAAACCAGGAGGAATTTTTAAAAAGCCATGACATCAGCCTGGTATCCTCTTTGTCCCGTGACTATGCGGATCTGGTGGTGTACAATTTAGAAACCTCCGGATCAGTGCTGACCGTTGACAACACTGCCCAGATATTTACTGACGGTGAGGAAAAGTTTAAGGATTTAAGAATGGAGCTTTCCAATGCGGCCCATTTCATTCATATGCAGTATTACATTATTAAGGATGATGAAGTGTTTGATTCCATGGTCCCCATCCTCATCGAGCGGGCCAGAGCAGGAGTCGAGGTGCGTATTCTCTGCGACGGCATGGGAGGGCGTTTCATGCCAAAGAACAAATGGAACCGGCTCAAGGAAAACGGGGTAAAGGTGGGAATCTTTTTTCCGCCCATACTTGGCAGGCTGCAGCTTCGGGTAAACTACAGAAACCACAGAAAGATCGTGGTCATTGACAACAGGGTCGGATATGTAGGGGGCTTTAACATCGGCCGGGAATACATTTCCAAGGATACCAGATTCGGTTATTGGAGAGATACTCATTTAAAACTGCAGGGAGGCTCCGTGCTAAGCCTTCAGATCCGTTTTGCACTGGACTGGAATTATGCCACAGGAGAGAACCTGTTTCGAAATATGAAGTATTTTTGTGAAGATGAAGATGGAAAATGCCTGGAATTACTGGGTGTGGTTGACATAAATAATGAGGAAAAATATGTTGGAATCCAGATCATTGCAAGCGGTCCGGATGCAAGGAGCCGTCAGATCCGGGATAATTATATCCGCCTGTTTTCAAAGGCCAGGGATCATATTTACATCCAGACGCCCTATTTTGTGCCTGATGATGCCGTACTTTCCACGTTGCAGATGGCTGCCCGTTCCGGTGTGGATGTAAGGCTCATGATCCCATGTAAGCCGGATCATCCTTTTGTTTACTGGGCTTCCTATTCCTATGTGGGAGATTTAATATCTGCCGGAGCCAGATGCTATACCTATGAAAACGGGTTTCTCCATTCCAAGGGGGTCATGACCGATGGAAAAGTAAGCTCTTACGGCACTGCCAATATGGATATCCGAAGCTTTGAGCTTAATTTTGAAGTAAATGCCGTAATTTACGATGAGGAGACCACCCGCAGGCTGGAAGCACTGTTCCTGGAGGATTTAAAGGTGTGCAAAGAGATCACAAGAGAGGTGTATGAGGAGAGAAGCCTTTTTATCCGGATCAAGGAACAGGGAAGCAGGCTGTTATCCCCACTTTTATAGAATTCTTTTACAGAAGAACATAATAAGTCCATAACCGGCGCATAATGGAGGATATGAAGACACTATCACAATTAAACTTAAAACAGCTGCCACTTGATTTCTGCAAATGCGGGGTGACAGGCTGGTGCCTGGAGGTTATCTTTACCTCCACGGAATCCATTTTGCGCCAGGACTGGCGGCTTATGGGGCAGACTTCTCTTTTAATGTTTCCCATCTATGGATGCGGAGCGCTTTTAGGCCCCATTGGAGATCTTATTGACCGGTGGGTAAATCCCGGTTCAGGATTTGCGGCAAAGAAAGCGGAACTGGCCATCCGCCATGGATTTCTTTACATGGTTCTCATTTTTGTGGCGGAATACTTTGCCGGTACCCTTTTGCGGGGCAGAGGGATATGCCCCTGGGATTATACGGGACGAAACACCAACATTGACGGGCTGATCCGTCTGGATTTTGCACCGCTGTGGTTTGCCACAGGATTGTTGTTTGAACAAATTACAAAAAAGAAAGGCAGGTAGTATTGTAATTAAAGTCGCCATTTTATATAATAGATGAAATGGAGGGCTAGACCAATGATACGTTTTATTCTTGTAGCAGCAACAGTCATTTTATTTTTGATTTTAAGCATTCCGGTCATGGCTTTTATGTGTCTGACCGGTAAAAAGGACCGCCGCCGGCGGGATATACAGAGCCTGGCGGTGGTTCAATGGATCTTTAGTATCCTCCTTAAAATGGCCGGCGTGAAAATCACGGTGAAAGGAAAGGAGAATATTCCGGCAGACCAGGCCGTTTTGTATGTGGGAAATCACAGAAGCTATTTTGATATTCTTGTAGGTTATGTGACGGTTCCGGACCTTATGGGATTTGTGGCAAAAAAGGAGATGGAGAAGATTCCCCTCCTTTCCACCTGGATGAAGTTAGTCAATTGCCTGTTTCTTGACAGGAAGAATTTAAAGGAAGGCTTAAAAACCATTCTCACAGGAATTGATCAGGTAAAAAGAGGCGTTTCCGTCTGGATTTTTCCGGAAGGTACCAGAAACCGGGAGGAAAATCCCCTTGACCTGCTTCCATTTAAGGAAGGAAGTCTTAAAATTGCGGAAAAAAGCGGCTGCCCGGTAGTGCCGGTGGCAATATCCGGAACTGCAGAGGTGTTTGAACGGCAATTTCCCCGCATCCGTTCCTCCCAGGTGACCATTGAATTTGGCAGTCCCTTTTATACAAAGGAGCTGGAACCGGAGTTTCGGAAATTCCCCGGAGCCTATGTAGAAAATCAGATAAAGACCATGCTGGAAGCGGAGCTTAAAAGCCAGGGAAAGCTTTCAGACAAAGCTTAAGCACACAGACAGATAAGACAAAGGAATGATAATACCTATGAAGACATTGGATTTACAGGAGATCAGAAAACAGCTTGACGGGATTGACCGTGAGATTGTATCATTATTTGAAAAGCGGCTGGAGCTTAGCGGCCAGGTGGCGGAATATAAGATTGAAACAGGGAAACAGGTTTATGACAGGGAAAGGGAACAGCAGAAGATTGAGGTCGTGACCGCTATGGTGGAGGATGAATTCCATAAACAGGCGGTAAGGGAGCTGTTCACCCAGATGATGACCATTAGCCGCCATTTACAGTACAGGCTTATGGCGGAGCATGGATTGAAAACGGAAAATGATTTCCGTCCGGTAAAGGACCTTCCTGTAAAGCAGGTTCGTGTGGTGTATCAGGGAGTGGAAGGCGCCTACAGCCACGAGGCGGCCTTAAAATATTTTGGAGACGATGCAGATGCCCGCCATGTGGATTCCTGGGAAGATGCCATGAAAGAGGTGGAGGCAGGAACTGCGGATTACGCGGTGCTGCCTATTGAGAATTCCTCGGCAGGTGCTGTCACTCATAATTATGACCTGCTCATAAAATACCACAATTACATTGTGGCGGAAACCTTTCTTCCCGTAGACCATGCGCTGCTTGGACTTTCAGAGGCAAAGGAGGAGAACATCCGGACGGTATTTTCCCATCCCCAGGCTCTTATGCAGTGCTCCGAATTTTTAAATGCCAACAGGGGCTGGAAGCAGATCAGTGTGGAAAATACTGCCGTGGCTGCTAAAAAGGTTCTTGAGGATGGAGATCCGTCCCAGGCGGCGGTTGCCAGCGAGACCGCAGGGAAGCTTTATGGACTGAAGGTTTTAAAGTCTTCTGTCAACCACAATAAAAACAACACGACCCGGTTCATCATCCTGTCAAGGGAGCCGGTATACCGGGAAAATGCGGACAAGATAAGCATAAGCTTTGAACTGCCCCATAAGAGCGGTTCTCTTTATAATATGCTGGGTAATTTTATCTATAACGGGGTCAACATGATGATGATCGAGTCAAGGCCCATCCTGGGAAGAAACTGGGAATATCGGTTTTTCATAGATATTGAGGGGAATTTAAGTGATGCCTCCATTCAGAATGCCCTAAAGGGAATATCCGAAGAGGGAAGCAACATGAGGATTTTGGGAAATTATTAAAGGCTTGTATAGGTTCGTTCTGGTGATCGGGCCGTGCCTGAATTTATACGGGCTGCAGGCCGGATGAACATATTTGCATGTTCGCCCGGCGGCTGCCGCGAAAACAATAAGAAACCCGCAAAGCGTGTTTCTTATTGTTTTACAAAAAAGAGGATGGTTGAAAGAAAACGTCTTTTAACCTTGAGTTTATGAATCAGCTGGATATGCAGACATATCCGCCTGACCCATTTAGGAGGCAGATTATGAAATCCCAGGAATTGATTTTGTACCGTAATTTAAAACATTGTGAACTTTTTGACAAGACGGCCGGACTTTTGAGCCTGGACCAGCGGCCTGAAACAGAAACAATGCCGGATTCCCATGCCTGTGCCGGTCAGCTTATAGAGCTGGCGGCTTCCTATGGCTTTGAGGGGAATCTCTGGCATTGTTTTTTAGCTTTCTGCCTGGCTGACAATGAAAATGCCTACAGCACCTCCTGTGAGATCCTAGGCCCTATTGAAGGGACTTTAAATGAACTGGCTGCCCACGATTTCCGGGTCATTAAGGAGTTGTTCGATTATGACATCAGAAAGCTGGACTGTTTAAACCATGAGGAGGGCAGGGGGATATGGACCGCACTTTCCCATTACCGGACGGCAGACGGCACCAGCAAGATCTATAATAAGAGGATCAGGGATCAGATCGTGGCCCTGGCTGTTGCCCTGGAACAGGCAAGGGATGAAAGGGACTTTGCTGCTGAGGTAACAGAGTTTTACCGTAAGTTCGGGGTGGGGAAGTTCGGCCTTAATAAAGCCTTTCGCATAGAAGATGGAATGGGCGAACCTCAGATACTGCCCATCACCAGCATTGAACACGTCCATTTGGATGACATCATCGGCTACCAGCTGCAAAAGCAGAAGCTGATTGAAAATACGGAGGCATTCTTAAGCGGCCGCGCCGCCAACAACGTTCTGCTTTTCGGTGACAGCGGAACCGGAAAATCCTCCAGCATCAAGGCAATCCTCAATGAATATTATGACAGGGGGCTTCGGATCATCGAGGTTTACAAGCATCAGTTCAAGTCTCTTTCAAAGGTTCAGGAGCAGGTAAAGGACCGGAATTACAAATTTATTATTTACATGGATGACTTATCCTTTGAGGATTCTGAACTGGAGTATAAGTATTTAAAGGCAATCATTGAAGGCGGCCTTGGGAAGAAGCCGGGCAATGTGCTTATTTATGCCACTTCCAACCGCAGGCATCTCATACGGGAAAAATTCAGTGACAAAAGGGAGCTGGATGATGACTTACATAATAATGACACCGTCCAGGAAAAGCTTTCCCTGGTGGCCCGCTTCGGAGTGAGCATTTACTTTGGCTCGCCGGACAGAAGGGAATTCCAGGAGATCGTAAGGGAGCTGGCCTCCCGCAGTGATGTAAACATGCCTCTGGAAGAATTGTATGCAAAAGCGAATGTATGGGAATTAAACCACGGAGGCTTATCCGGCAGAACGGCAAGCCAGTTTATCACACACCTTTTGGGAACAAATGATTAAAATGATAAAGTGGAATATAGAAGAAGCTGCCCGGCTCATGGGCAGTAAGGAGGAAAGGTATGGCAATAAGATTATTTGCCGCCATTGATGTGGGATCGTTTGAACTGGAGCTTGGTATCTATGAGATTTCTGCTAAAGCCGGAATCCGGAAGGTGGACCATGTCCGCCATGTCATTGCCCTTGGAAGGGACACCTATAACGATGGAAAGATCAGCTACGAGTTGGTGGAGGAAATGTGCCAGGTCATCAAGGATTTTGCCGGCATCATGGAGTCCTATAAAGTGATCGGCTACCGGGCCTATGGCACCAGCGCCCTGCGGGAAGCGAAAAACAGCCGGATCGTCCTGGATCAGATCCGGGTGAGGACCGGAATCGAAGTGCGGGTCATCAGTAACTCTGAGCAGCGCTTTATCAGCTATAAGGCCATTGCTTCAAAGGATGCGGAATTCCATAAGATCATACAAAAAGGAACCGCCATTGTGGATGTGGGCTTTGGAAGCATGCAGGTTTCTCTGTTTGACCGGGATGCCCTTGTTTCCACCCATAATCTGATGTTAGGCGTCTTAAGGATCCGGGAAATGATGGGGACCGTACAGACCGACAACCAGACGCAGAATACTTTGATCGAAGAAATGGTGGATAATGAACTGTACACATTCCGCAAGGTTTACTTAAAGGACAGGGAGATCAAAAACCTGATCGGGATCGGAGAGAGCATCCTTTATCTGTCCAGGGACAGCCAGGTTGGAAAGCCTGTGGAGCGGGTCACTGCGGAGAAATTTGCATTTTTTTATGAAAGAATTGTGGAAATGTCTTTAGACCAGATTCAGGACCGGTTTGGAGTCAATGCGGAATACGCGTCTCTCCTGATTCCGGCGGCCATCATCTTTAAACGTGTTCTGGAATTGACCAGGGCAGAGCTTTTCTGGATTCCTGGAATCCGCCTCTGCGACAGCATTGCAGCCGAATATGCGGAAGAGACAAAGGCGGTAAAATTCAACCATGATTTTTCCGAGGACATTCTTGCGGCCTCCCGCAACATGGCAAAGCGCTATAAATGCCATGGTCCCCACACAGTCAGTATGGAAAAATACGTGCTTGATATTTTCGACAGCATGAAGAAATACCACGGAATGGGAAAGAGGGAAAGGCTGCTTTTGCAGATTGCCGCCATCCTTCACGCCTGCGGTAAATTTATCAGCATGAGAAACCCCAGCGAATCCGCCTACCATATCATCATGTCAACGGAAATCATCGGTCTGTCCCATATGGAACGGGAGATCATTGCCAATGCGGTCCGCTACAATGGAGTGGAATTTGATTATAACCGGATCCATATAAGTGAAGAGGTGTTCCGGAACGCTAAGGGAGAATTTCCACAAAAGGACAGCCTCTTACTTGTGGGAAAGCTGACAGCTATTTTAAGGCTGGCCAATTCCATGGACCGCAGCCACAAGCAGAAGCTGTCAGACAGCCATATGAGCGTAAAGAACGGAAAGCTGGTGGTGACGGTCTCCTATGAAGGCGACATCACCCTGGAAGCGGTGGCATTCCGCCAGAAAGCAGATTTTTTTGAAGAGATATTCGGAATAAGGCCCATATTAAAACAGAAGAGGAGGTTATCCTGATGACAGACACCAATGAGATATACAACAACCCTGAAAGTTATGTAAACCGGGAACTGAGCTGGATCGAGTTCAATTACCGCGTGCTCAGCGAAGCGAGAGATAAGACCCTTCCTCTTTTTGAACGGCTGAAATTTTTAAGCATCACCGCCTCCAACTTTGATGAATTCTATATGGTCCGCGTTGCCTCCCTTAAGGATATGGTTCATGCCAAATATACAAAGCCGGATATTGCGGGCATGAAGCCGCCGGAGCAGCTTGAAAGGATCAGCGGGCGGACTCATGAGCTGGTGGCTTTGCAGTATTCCACCTATAACCGTTCCCTTCTTCCTGCATTAAAACAGAACGGGCTTCGGGTGGTCCAGTGCCATGAGGATCTAAGCGAAGAGGAGGGAAGCTATGCGGACAGTTATTTTGAGAGGAATGTGTATCCGGTGCTCACTCCCATGGCTGTGGATTCCTCCAGGCCTTTCCCTCTGGTCCGGAACAAATCCTTAAACATCGCGGCTCTCCTTCAGAAAAAGAGCGGGGAAGAGGAACTGGAATTTGCCATGGTCCAGGTGCCTAGTGTTCTTCCAAGGATCGTGGAATTGCCCACAGGGAAAAAAGGAGAACGGGCCGTCATTTTGCTGGAACAGATCATGGAACGGAATATTGGCAGCCTGTTTTTAAATTACAATGTCATTACCGCCCATCCCTTCCGCATCATGAGAAATGCGGATCTCACCATTGACGAGGAGGAAGCAGAGGACCTTCTGGAGGAAATCAAAAAGCAGCTTAAGAAACGTCAGTGGGGTGAGGCCATCCGCCTGGAAGTGGAAGAAAAGATGGATAAACGCCTGTTAAAAATACTCAAGCGGGAGTTAAGCATCAGCTCCGCAGATATCTTTGAGATCGCAGGCCCTCTGGACCTGACCTTTCTCATGAAGATGTACGGAATGGAAGGCTTTGACCATTTAAAGGCTGTTCCCTATATTCCCCAGCAGGTTCCAAGGCTTATGAATGAAGATGACATATTTACCAACATCCGGGGAGGCGACATTTTACTTCACCACCCTTACGAGACCTTTGATCCTGTGGTAAATTTCGTAAAGACCGCTGCCAGTGACCGGTCGGTCCTGGCCATCAAGCAGACCCTTTACAGGGTCAGCGGAAATTCTTCCATCATCGCCGCTCTGGCAGAGGCCGCTGACAATGGGAAACAGGTATCGGTGTTGGTGGAATTAAAGGCACGCTTTGATGAGGAAAATAATATTAACTGGGCAAAAAAGCTGGAAAAAGCCGGCTGCCATGTCATCTACGGGCTGGTGGGCTTAAAGACCCACAGCAAGATCACTCTGGTGGTGAGAAGGGAAGAGGATGGCATCCGCCGTTATGTCCACTTAGGTACAGGAAATTACAACGATTCCACGGCAAAGCTTTATACGGATTTTGGCCTCATGACCTGCAATCCTCAGATCGGGGAAGACGCCACCGCAGTGTTTAACATGCTGTCAGGCTACTCCGAGCCTCTTCACTGGAATAAGCTGGTGCTGGCACCCATCTGGCTGCGGGCCAGGTTCTTAAGGATGATCCGCAGGGAGGCAAAAAATGCGGAAAACGGGAAAACCGCTCATATCATGGCCAAAATGAATTCCCTTTGCGACAAGGAGATCATAGCGGCCCTTTACGAGGCCTCCTGCGCAGGAGTAAAGATCGAATTAATTGTCCGGGGGATATGCAGACTTAAAGGCAGGAGTCCCGGGGCTGAGCGAAAATATTACGGTTCATTCCATTGTTGGAAATTTCCTTGAGCATGCCCGGATCTTTTATTTTGAAAATGACAACAGCCCGGAGCTTTATATGGGAAGCGCCGACTGGATGCCAAGAAACCTGGACCGAAGGGTGGAGATCATGTTTCCTGTGGAGGATGAAATATTGACAGACCAGATTCTTCATGTCCTTAAGGTGCAGTTTCAGGATAATGTGAAGGCCCATATCTTAAAATCCGACGGAACTTATGAAAAACCTGATAAAAGGGGCAAGGTTCTGGTCAACAGCCAGGAACAGTTCTGTGAAGAGGCCATTCAGAGCGTTAAGGCGGAGCTTGGCAAATCAGATCCAGTAGGCAGCCGGGTATTTATTCCTACGGAAAGTCAGGGGTAAGCCAGAGGAAAGGCTCCCCATAGTTACCGAATTATAGCTTTTTTGTAAGAAAATAGTAAGGCAAAGATACCTTTCTTGTGGTAAAATGGATAAGAGTCTAAGCGGTGCAGAAACATTTGCACAGTTCGTGCGTGGGAATTTGCTCACTAAGCACGAACTGTGCAAGTGTTTCTATAGGGCGGAACGCCCGTCATGAATAATTTGGCGTCAGCCAAATTATGAATGCACCGCTGAACCTTATATATACATACGACAAGGGAGGTATTTTTCATGTCCGAAACAATAAACATCTTGGTTGTGGATGATGAGAAAGAAATTGCAGACTTAGTGGAGATTTATCTGGTCAGTGATGGATATAAAGTACATAAAGCAAATAATGCGGAAGAAGGACTGGAAATTCTGGAAAAGACCCAGATCCATCTGGTTCTTTTAGACATTATGATGCCAGGAATGGATGGCCTGCAAATGTGCAAGAAAATACGGGAGACCAATAACATTCCCATCATTATGCTCAGCGCCAAGTCCACGGATCTGGACAAAATTCTGGGACTTGGAACCGGGGCTGATGATTACGTGACAAAGCCCTTTAATCCCCTGGAGCTGACGGCACGGGTAAAATCCCAGCTTCGCCGTTACACCCAGTTAAACCCCAACAGTGCGGCAAACGAATCTGCTAAGAATGAAATCGCCATAAGAGGACTGACCATTAACAAGGATAACCATAAGGTGACTGTTTATGGGGAAGAGATCAAGCTTACCCCCATTGAGTTTGACATCCTCTACTTATTGGCTTCCAATCCCGGAAGAGTGTTCAGTACCGATGAGATTTTTGAAAAGGTGTGGAATGAAAAGGTTTATGAGGCCAACAACACAGTAATGGTACATATCAGACGGCTGCGGGGTAAGATGAAGGAAGATACCAGACAGAACAAAATCATCACCACTGTTTGGGGGGTAGGATACAAAATTGAAAAGTGATCTTAACCGCCGTTTTCATACCCGGGTCATTGCCAATATTTTTTACAGTGCAGTGGTCACGGTCCTGATCGAGATATTTCTGGTGACCAATGTATCTTTGGTAGCCTCCTACATGAGAAACACACAAAGGGATAATGCATTTGTGGAGATGCTCACCTCCTTTGATGTGGTGGTGATCCTGATTTATGTGATTTTCGGGATCGGAATATTTACGGTCACCTTTCTCCTCCTCCAGGAAAAGTCCATGCGTTATATCAGCCGGATTTCTGATGCCATGCAGAGCATTTCCGAGGGAGATTTAAATATTACGGTTGACATTGAGGGAGATGATGAATTCTCCGTCATGGCAGCCAGTTTAAATAAGATGGTGGGAGATTTAAGAGGTCTCATGGACAAGGAACGGGAGGCGGAGCGGACCAAGAACGAGCTCATCACCAATATTGCTCATGACTTAAGGACTCCATTAACCTCCATCATCGGGTATCTGGAATTGTTGTCCGGAGAAACAAAGCTTGATCCGGAAGTCCAGAAAAAGTACATAGGGATTGCATACGTAAAGACAAAGCGGCTGGAAAAGCTGATTGAGGATTTATTCGGATTTACAAAGCTGAACTATGGAAAGATCTCCATGCACGTAGCCAAGGTGGACGTGGTGAAGCTTTTAAGTCAGCTTCTGGAAGAATTTTATCCCAGTTTTGTGGATAAGAATCTTTCCTATGAGCTACAAAGCAATGTTCCCGCCCAAATAATCTCGGCAGACGGCAACCTTCTTGCCCGTCTGTTTGACAATCTGATCAACAATGCCATCAAATACGGTGCGGATGGAAAGCGCATCCTGGTAAAGGTCCATGGAAGCGAAGAACTGGTTACGATCCAGGTGATCAATTATGGTTATGTGATCCCGGAGGAAGAGCTGCCTCTTATCTTCAATAAGTTTTACCGCGTGGAACAGTCCCGGTCCACCAACACGGGAGGAACGGGGCTGGGCCTTGCCATTGCAAAGAATATTGTGGATATGCACGGCGGAACCATTCAAGTGACCAGTGATCTGTCCGGAACCGTATTTACGATTAAGCTGCAGGTGGATTTTGATATCAATAAAGAGAACTTTGGAAAGATAGGGTGACAGAAATGAAATTCAGAAAAGTATCCCTGATTTGTGCCATGGCGGTCACCATAGCAGGCAGCGTAACGCTGCCTGCTTTCGGTATGTCATATGAAACAACGGCCGGAATGGAGGCAGGAAATTCCTATACAGACGGAAATTATGCAGCTTTTAATTCCGGCGTTTCCATGGATGTTTCCTACGGCTATGAGGGAAATGCAAAAAGCGGACGTTACGTACCGGTGAATTTTTCGCTAAAGAACCAGTTGGATTCCGAATTTCATGGGACGGTCCAGGCCATTGCCATGGAATCTGATTATGACATTTACCAGTATGAGTATCCGGTTTCCTTAAAGGCCTTTGAAGCCTCGGAGGAATCCCTGGATATTCCGGTGGGAAGGGCAGATACTCTTTATGTAAAGCTTCTGGACTCCCAGGGAAGAGAGCTGATCCGCAAACGTTTAAAAATGAATGTTACGGCAGATATAGCGGAACTGTTTGTGGGAGTTTTATCCGATGAGCCGGAGGCCATGTCCTATATGGACGGGGTGGGAGTGAATTACAGTTCTGTCAGGATCAAGACCTTTGAGATGGATACAGAAAAGATGCCGGATAACGTCATTGGGCTGGACCTTCTGGACGTACTGGTCATTACGGATTATGATACCAAAAGGCTGTCATCAGACCAGGTATCTGCAATCTGGGAATGGGTGAAGGAGGGGGGAACCTTACTTCTTGGAACCGGCAGCAGGGTGGATGACACCCTTTATGCATTCCGGTCCGATATCCTGGAGGAGGACTATGCTCCTCCATCGGAAAAAGCCGTGGACATGGGAGTGGAATATTCTTCCAACGGTCCGGGAGATTCCTTCATGAATCTGGTTTGTGCAGATGTATCCTTAAAAGGAGGAACCGGAGTTCTGTCCAATGATGAATTCCCGGTCCTTACCTCCGTATCAAAGGGAAAAGGAAAGGTAGGCGTGGCTGCCTATGATTTTGTGGACATCGCTTCTTTCTGCCAGGTCCAGCGTTCCTATGTGGATAAGCTTTTCACTGCGCTTTTAGGAGAAGCCAAGTTGAATAATTTGTCCTCTTACCTTTACAGCGGCAATTCCGGCCAGTTCTGGTCCGTTCAGAATATGTTAAATACCGGAAATGTAGATAAACTGCCGAACCTGGCCCTTTATTCCGTAGTGATTCTGGGATACATTGTTTTGGTGGGACCGGTACTGTACCTGTTTTTGAAGAAGCAGGAACGGAGAAGGTTTTACCGGACCGCGGTTGTGACGGTGTCCCTGGCCTTTTCGGCAGTGGTATATTTAATGGGAATGGGAACCAGGTTTAAGGATACCTTTTTTACCTATGCAACCATTCTGGATACCACGGAAGACTATGTAGACGAATATACCTATATCAACATGAGGACGCCCTATAACAAGGCATATACCATTGCCCTTGATCCGTCATATGATCTGCTTCCCATTACCAGAAGCAGTTCCTATGAGATGAAGCCGGTTCCCAGATTTATAGGGAATGAGGACTATAAGGTGAAGATATCCTATGGGGATAAAGATACCAGGGTTTCGGTCCAGAACGCAGCAGCTTTTACCTCCAAATATTATTCCTTAAAGAAAAGAACCCTTAATAAAGAGCATAAGGGCCTGATCGGGGACATCACCCTGTTTGAAGGAAAGGTATACGGCACTGTGACCAATGAATATCCTTTCCAGGTAGAAAAGGTGGGAATCCTGATGTACGGGAAAATGGTGGTCATTGATGAACTGAAGCCGGGAGAGGCCGTAAATCTTGACGGGCTTCCTGTCATCAACTATCCCATCAATAATTCCTTCCTGGTATCTGCCCGGGTGACGGGAAGCTATCAATATCCAAAAGCGGATATTGAGGATCCTGCTTACATGCTGGCTTTATCAAGAACCAATATTTTAAGCTTTTACCTTGATAAATATTCCTCATTCTATAATCCGGAAGCCAGGATTGTGGCTTTCAGCAAAGATCAGTCCGACAGCCAGTTCCTTGCCGGGGGAAATTATGAAACCTACGGCATGTCCATGTTTACGTCTACCATTAATGTAAAGACAAAGAAAGACGGGGAGACCTCCCGTTCTGCCCTTATGAAGACCCCTACAGTGGTAAGCGGGCAGTATTATGCAGAAGCCAACGCCATTTACGGCGTGGACCCGGTATCCCTGGAGTATTTTCTCGGTAATGATCTGGAGGTGGAAAAGCTGATCTTTGAAAACCCGTCTGATGAGTTTTTAAACAGCGAAAACTTTTACTATACCACCATCTTTAAGGGAAATATTTATTTCTATAATCATGATACGGGAAATTACGATGCCATGGAACCAGATAAAACAGTTTATAAAGCCTGGGAGCTTACCCCTTATCTGTCTCCCGGCAACACGCTGACCGTGAAATATGTATGTGACAATGCGGCTGAGAATAACTGGTATGTGACTCTGCCAATGCTGACTGTGGCAGGAAGGGATAAATGATGTTAGAAATTAAGGATTTGCGGAAAAAGTTTGGAAAATTCCATGCGTTAAACGGCCTGGATCTTCATATTCCCAAAGGATCCCTTTATGGCTTTGTAGGGCCTAACGGAGCGGGAAAGACCACCACCATCAAGATCATGACAGGGCTTCTTTTTGCCGACAGCGGCAAGGTGATGATCGACGGAGTGGATGTGTCCGGGGGCTTACATGAATTAAAGCTGAAGATCGGTTATGTGCCGGACTTTTTCGGCGTTTATGATAATTTAAAAGTCAATGAATATATGGAATTTTTTGCCTCCTGCTACGGGATTGACGGGCTTAAGGGCAGGACCCGGTATATGACCCTTTTGGAACAGGTAGGGTTAGAGGATAAGGTGAATTTTTACGTAGACAGCTTATCAAGGGGAATGAAGCAGCGGCTCTGCCTGGCGAGGGCATTGATCCACGATCCCCTGTTGCTGGTCCTTGATGAACCGGCCTCAGGGCTGGACCCAAGAACCAGGTTTGAATTTAAAGAAATCTTAAAGGAATTAAAAGAGCAGGGAAAGACCATATTCATCAGCTCCCATGTGCTTTCCGAGCTTTCCGAGCTGTGTACTGACATTGGGGTCATTGACCAGGGGAAGATGATATTAAGCGGCAGCATGGAGGAGATCCTGCGCCGGGTCAATGCTTCCAATCCTCTGATCATCTCTGTTCTCGGAAATAAGGAAAAAGCTCTGACCATCTTAAAAAGCCAGCCCTGCGTCCAGACCATAGCGGTAAAGGAAGAGGACATTCGGGTGAATTTCATTGGAGATGAACAGGATGAGGCCATTCTTTTGCAGCAGCTGGTGGATGCCGATGTGCTGGTACATGGGTTCTGCAGAGAGCAGGGAAGTCTGGAATCCCTGTTTATGCAGATTACGGATCATGATAAAGAAAAGGCGGTGCTTGTACATGAAATTGAATCCGGTTTATAAGAGGGAGACAACCGTCAGCTCCAGAAGCTTCCGTCTGGCGCTGATCCTGGCAATTTTTAATACGATTCTGGCTTTGGTGATTCTGCTTAATATGTATTCCGTGGTGGAGAGGGTAAAGCTCACTGCGGAAATCCAGTATTCTTCCTTTACCAATTTGTATGTATTCGTGGCTGCTGTGGAATTTGTGATGCTGATGTTCATCATGCCGGCGCTGACAGCAGGAAGCATCAGCGGAGAGAGGGAACGCCAGACCCTTGACCTTCTTCTCACCACCACCTTAAAGCCATGGGATATCATATGGGGAAAGTTTACTTCATCCTTTAGTACTATGTTTCTCATGATCATGTCCAGCTTTCCCCTTCTGGCCGTATCCTTTGTGTATGGGGGCGTGATGATTTACGACGTATTACTTTTGCTTTTGTGCTACCTGGCAGTTGCCCTTCTCTGCGGAAGCATGGGAATCTGTTTTTCCACCCTGTTCAAGCGTTCCACCATTGCCACTGTGGTAAGCTATGGGGTACTGGTTCTCATTGCCGCAGGCACCTATGCGATCAATGCTTTTGCATTGTCCATGGCCAGGATGAATATGAGCAGCACTTATGCCATGACCGTGGGCGGCATGGCTGACCAGACCAATTCCGGCGCATGTTTGTACCTGCTCCTGTTAAACCCGGTGGCTACTTTTTATGCCATGATCAACGGCCAGACAGGGGATAATCAGGTGGTAAGGAGTTTAAACAGCTGGTTCGGTCCCCATCCGGATAACTTTATCATGGAACACTGGGTGGTCTTAAGCATCTTCATCCAGCTGGCTCTGGCAGCCATGTTCATGTTCATCGCCGTAAATGCCATCAGTCCGGCCAAAGGGAATAAGATAAGAAAAATAAAATGACAGGAGGCTTATATGCTTACGATCGGATGTCATCTGTCTTCCTCAAAAGGTTATTTTGCCATGGGGAAGGAGGCTGTGAAGATTGATGCCAACACGTTTCAGTTTTTTACAAGAAATCCAAGGGGAACCAGGGCTAAGGCCATGAATCCTGAAGATGTGGACCGTTTCCTGGCCTTTGCCGGGGAACATGGAATAAACAGGATTCTGGCTCATGCGCCCTACACTCTAAATGCCTGTTCCGCGGATGAAGGGCTCCGTGCCCTTGCCAGAGACACCATGAAGGATGATTTGGACCGGATGGAATATACTCCCGGAAACTGCTACAATTTCCATCCGGGAAGCCATGTGGGACAGGGAACAGAGGCGGGGATCCGTTATATTTCAGATATGCTCAATCAGATTCTGACTCCGGAACATCATACCACCGTCCTTTTGGAAACCATGTCCGGCAAGGGCAGCGAGGTAGGACGGGAATTTGAGGAGTTACGGGAGATCCTGGACCGGGTAGAGCAAAAGGACCATATGGGAGTCTGCCTGGATACGTGCCACGTATGGGATGCAGGCTATGATATTGCCGGTGACCTGGATGGAGTTTTAAACCGGTTCGACCAGATCGTCGGACTGGATAAATTAAAGGCAATCCATTTAAATGACAGCCAGAATCCTCTTGGGGCCCATAAGGACCGCCACGCAAAGATCGGAGAAGGCTTTATCGGATTTGAGGCTCTGAAGCGGATGACGGTTCACCCGGCTTTAAAGAGCCTTCCCTTTTATCTGGAGACACCCAATGATCTTTCCGGGTATGCCAAAGAAATTGCCATGATGCGTGCTATATAAATATGAAAAGCGGTATAGCATAGCGGTGGCGAAGGATAGAAACAGTATAGCCAACCAGTAAATTGTGTAGTATAATGAGCGAAAGAAAGCGAAGATGAGCAAGCTCACCGGCGCGGGCGGCGAATGACGATCAGGAACCGCAGGTTCATGATATAATAGGGAAAATAAATTTGTTGAGGAGGTAGCAACATGGGAATTGTTAAGGCGCTTACTACCGCAGTAGGAGGCTCACTGGCAGATCAGTGGCTTGAAGTGATAGAAGCAGGCAGCATGGGAGATCAGACCGTATTTGCCAGCGGAGTGAAGATACGAAAAGGATCCAATACAAAGAGCACGGATTATACCATTTCCGATGGTTCTATCATTCATGTTTACCCCAACCAGTTCATGATTTTGGTAGATGGAGGAAAAGTGATCGACTACACCGGGGAACCAGGCTATTTTACCGTAAAAAACTCTTCCCTCCCCTCCCTTTTTAACGGCCAGTTTGATGAGGCCATAAAAGAATCCTTTGACCGGATTCGTTTTGGTGGTCAGACTCCTACTTCCCAGAAGGTATATTTCATTAATCTGCAGGAGATTAAAGGGATCAAGTTCGGTACTCCGAATCCCATTAATTATTTTGACCAGTTTTATAATGCGGAATTGTTTTTACGGGCTCACGGAACGTATTCCATCAAAGTGACGGACCCTCTGCTGTTCTATGCGGAGGTCATACCGAAAAATGCTTCCCGTGTTGAGGTAGATGACATCAACGCCCAGTATTTATCTGAATTTTTAGAGGCTCTTCAGTCTTCCATCAATCAGATGTCTGCCGATGGCATACGTATCTCCTATGTGGCTTCCAAAGGAAGAGAGCTGGGCCAGTATATGTCCGATGTCCTTGACTACCAGTGGAAGGACCAGAGAGGAATGGAGATCCAGTCTGTAGGAATCGCAAGCATTTCCTATGACCAGGAATCCAAGGAGCTGATCCATCTTCGCAACCAGGGAGCCATGTTAAGCGATCCGGGTGTCAGGGAGGGCTATGTGCAGGGAGCAGTAGCCAGAGGCTTAGAAGCGGCAGGAAGCAATGCCAATGGTTCCATGGCAGGATTTATGGGCATGGGTATGGGAATGAATGCCGGTGGCGGCTTTATGGGTGCAGCTTCAAGCGCCAACTATCAGCAGATGCAGATGAACCGGGGCCAGCAGGGAAATCCCGGAGAACAGACGGCAGCAGGCGGAGAGAGTAAGGCACAAAGTTCTTCAGAGAGCCCATGGACCTGCAGCTGCGGAAGTGTGAATACAGGAAAATTCTGTCCGGAATGCGGAAATCCAAAGCAGGCAGGACCATGGACCTGTGAATGTAAAACTATAAACAATGGCAGATTTTGTTCGGAGTGTGGGAAACCAAGACCATGAGTGAGATCATAAGTTATAAATGTCCTAATTGCGGCGGACCGCTTATCTTTGATCCGAAAAAGCAGAAGTATGCCTGTGAATACTGTTTATCAGAATTCACTCAGAAAGAAACTGCAGACGGGGAGCAAAAAGAGCCTGAGGCAGGAAAGAAAAAGGAGGGCGGAGAGCCTGTGCTTTATACCTGCCCCAGCTGCGGCGCCGAGATCGTAACGGATGAGACCACTGCTGCGACCTTCTGCTATTATTGCCATAATCCGGTAATCCTCTCAGGCAGGCTTTCCGGAGAATTCCATCCGGATTATGTGATTCCATTTGCAATGGAGAAGAAGCGGGCTGTGGAAATTTTTGAACAATGGATGAAAAAGAAACGGTTTGTTCCAAAGGCTTTTTACAGTGAAGACCAGATCGAGAAAATCTCCGGCGTATATTTTCCTTACATGCTTTACAGCTGCCGGGCGGAGGGAAGCCTGGATGCAAAAGCGGACCGTCTGCGGGTCTGGGTAAGCGGCGACCGCCGCTATACGGAAACCCAGACCTATGATGTCCGCAGGGAAGGGACTATGCCTGTAAAATTCGTGCCCCGCAATGCCTTGAAAAAATCCAACCGGGAGCTGGTGGAGGGCGTACTGCCCTATGAAACAGAGAAAATGAAGCCCTTTACCATGGGGTTCCTTTCCGGCTTTGTGGCAGAACGGCGGGATATGGGAGAGCAGGAATTTTCTGAGGAAGTAAAGTCTGAGGTGCGCCAGTTTGCCGGGGAGTCCTTAAAAAACAGCATCACATCCTATGATTCTGTGAGAGTTCAGAATCAATCCGTCCATCTGGAGGAAGAAAAGTGGGAGTATGCCCTTTTGCCTGTATGGACCCTTACCTACCATGACGGACCAAAGGACCAGATGTATTATTTTACAGTGAACGGGCAGACCGGTAAGGTATGCGGCAAGCTTCCTGTGGACCGGAATAAGCTGATGCTTTTGTTTCTTGAAATATTCCTGCCCGTATTTTTTGCCATGCTGATTGTGGGGTATCTGATATGATTAGAACAAAGGGATTGTTTCTTCGGATATGCAGGATAGCTGTTTTACTGCCCATGGTTCTTCTGCTTTTGATCTTTTTTTCCGGGGGCATGAAAGCGTTTGCCAAAAGCGGGAGCCCTGAAGGTGTTTCCGGGGAAAAACGGGTTTATGATGAAGCAGGACTCTTTTCCAGGGAGGAAATAGATACGTTTGAATCTCAGATCCAGGCGATGAGAAAAGAGATGAACATGGATGTGGTGATCACGACCACAGACCGGGCAGGCGGAAAGACAGCCGGGGAATATGCAGAGGATTTTTACATAAGAGGAGCCTTTGGTGTTGGAAAGGATTATAACGGAGTATTGTTCCTGATAGACATGGATAACCGGGAGCTTTACATCCTTCCCGTAGGAAAAATGAACCGCTTTTTAACGGATAAACGCTGGAATTCCATCCTGGATGCCGCCTATGAAGAGGTAAGCAGTCAGGAATACGGTGCCTGTGTCCAAAGCTTTCTGGATGGCGTGAACAAATATTATAAGGCAGGGATTCCCGGAGGACAGTATAATTACGATAAGGAGACCGGAAAAATAAGCGTTTACCGCAGCATCCGGTGGTATGAGGCTGCTCTGGCAGCTCTCATCGGGCTCATTGCAGCGGCGGCTGCCTGCGGGGCAGTGACCAGCCGGTATTCCATGAAAAAGGAAAGGGGCTGGGCCAGTAACTCGCTGATGGCCTATCGTGCAAACTGTCAGTTCCGGTATACGGACCAGTACGACCATCTGGTGAACAAGACCGTGACCCATATGATAATTCCACGGAACCAGGGGAATGGAGGCCATGGCGGCGGCGGTCTTTCCTCCGGCGGCAGGAGTACCACCCATACCTCCTCAGGACATACCATGGGGGGCGGGGGACGGAAATTTTAACTGAATCAGGCAGGACCGCGGATTGCGAATATCTGCTTGACTCAATAATCATCTCACTGAAAAATCATACACAAAAACCTGCTGACAAAAGCCAAGACTTTTTGTCAGCAGGTTTTTTGATGGGATGGGAAATCTCTTCATTTATCAGGCCAGATATACCGGAATGGGCATGTCTAAGGTAATGGAATCCTCCGTAATGGCACAGTCATAAGCTAAAATATGGACACCGGCCTCCCTGGCTTTTTTTAACCCTTCCGCAAATTCCGGATGGGTTTTTTTGTTTGGGGTAAAAGCTTCCATCTCTTTCATCTGGATGACAAACAGGATGTAGGCTTCATACCCTTCCCTGTGAGCGTTTATAAGCTCCTGTATATGTTTTACTCCCCGCTCCGTGGGTGCATCGGGAAACATGGCAAGGCCGCTTTCCTCCAGAGTGACGCCCTTAACTTCCATGAATGCAGGGATTTCCTCCTGTTTCCCCTCACAGCTTCCCTGCAGCACCGCCTGAAAGGCAAGGTCAAACCGTGACTGGTCATAGGTGACTTCCCGTCTGATGTTTTTTATTGTGGGGCTTAAAATGGAAGGCGTTTCCGCTGCCTGATGAAAAGGCAGGGGCGGATTTTCCCGGATGGATTGCAGCCATTCATAAGCCGCCTGATTGGGGGCCTGGGAATCCATGTTAATGAGGAGCGGCCCGCCTCTTTCCCGTTCTTTCCATACGCCGATCAGGGAGTATTCCGTTTTTCTTCCCAGGGCTGTGGCTTCCGGATGAAACTGCACCAGCACCCTGACGCCGGGGAGGAGTAACTCCCGGCAGCGTCCTGTATTTTTAACGTGACAGATTACCTCTTCTTCCCCATGGCCCTCTTTTGTGATCAGGACGTGGGCAATAAAACGGTTGGGGCGGCTTAAAAAGGTTCCTGTCATCATGTGTTCGTATCTCAATGAAGCTGTCTCTCCTTTCTGCATCAAAGGGTATTTTACCACACAGAGAATAAAAAGGGAACCCTTCTGTCTCTATAGTGAATACATCTGTCCGTTATATGAAAACTTTTTCGCCCTTTTTTCTTGCGCTGTTAAAAAAAGTATGCTACAATTCTGGCAAGGTTTTGATCCATTAATATTATCGGAAGCAAAAATGCTTCTGGTAATCGGAGGGATGGGCTAAAAGGCAGCCCTTTTATGAAAGCTTGCATTGCAAGTTCCGATAAATTATATTTATGAGAGCAGGAAAGGAATAAAATACCATGGAAATATCCTATCAAAGTACAAGGGGCGGCCAGACCGGTGTAACGGCTTCCCAGGCAATCTTAAAAGGGCTGGCAGATGACGGCGGCCTGTTTATGCCGTGTTTTATCCCAAAGCTTGACAAGTCCATGAAAGAGTTGTCGGCAATGACATACCAGGAAACAGCCTATGAAGTCATGAAGCTGTATCTTACGGATTATAGTTCTGAGGAGCTTAAGACCTGCATTGAACGGGCCTATGACAGCAAATTCGATACAGAGGAAATCGCTCCTCTGGCTAAGGCTGACGGGGCTTATTATCTGGAATTATACCATGGAAGCACCATTGCATTTAAGGATATGGCGCTTTCCATTCTTCCTCATCTGATGATCGTTGCGGCAAAAAAGAACCAGGTAAAAAATAAAATCGTGATTCTTACTGCCACCTCCGGAGACACGGGAAAAGCTGCAATGGCAGGTTTTGCCGATGTGGAGGGAACGGAAATCATCGTATTTTATCCAAAGGATGGCGTAAGCCGGGTCCAGGAGCTTCAGATGGTGACCCAGAAAGGTGAAAACACCCATGTGGCTGCCATTCATGGAAACTTTGACGATGCCCAGACAGGGGTCAAAAAGATATTCGGGGATAAAGAGTTTGCCCGCAGGCTTGATGAAAAGGGATTTCAGCTCTCCTCAGCCAACTCCATCAACATCGGAAGGCTGGTTCCCCAGGTGGTATATTATGTTTATGCCTATGCAAAGCTCCTTGCCTGTGAAGAGATTTCCGACGGAGAAGAAATTAATGTGACCGTACCTACGGGAAACTTTGGAAACATTCTGGCTGCCTACTTAGCAAAGCAGATGGGTGTTCCCATTAAGACCCTTATCTGTGCCTCCAATGAAAATAAGGTTCTTTATGATTTCTTCCAGACCGGAACCTATGACCGGAACCGGGATTTTATTCTCACCAGTTCTCCGTCCATGGATATCCTGATTTCCAGCAACTTGGAGCGTCTCATCTATTTAAGCGCAGGATGCGATGCTAAGGCCAATGCAGCCCTTATGAAGGAGCTGGGCGATAAAGGCAGCTATTCGGTAACTGCCGGCATGAAGGGCTTTATGGAAGATTTTAAGGGAGGCTTTGCAGGAGAAAAGGAAACCGGGGAAGCCATTAAGAAGGTTTTTGAAGATACCGGCTATCTGATCGATCCCCATACTGGTGTTGCAGCCTGCGTCTATGACAGGTACAAGGCGGAGACAAAGGATCAGACGAAGAATATCATTGCCTCCACGGCAAGTCCATATAAGTTTGCGGGAAGCGTTCTGAAAGCCATTGAAGGGGAACAGGAAGAGCCGGATGAATTCCGGATCATCGATCATTTGTCAAAGATATCCAGGGTTCCCGTACCCCAGGCAGTAGAAGAAATCCGCACCGCGCCTGTACGCCACGATACAGAATGCGATGGGGATAAGATGAAGGAAGCGGTTGAAAGCTTTTTAAGCTAATGGGTATTCCGGTTGGCATACCGGCACCATTTTCCGCTTAAGACACGGGTGGAGAAGAAAATGGCGCGCACCAGCCAGTCAATGGTCATGGCGATCCAGATTCCCATAAGGCCAAGGCCGAAATAGAGGCTTAATATGTAAGCCATGACAATCCGGCAGATCCACATGGAACAGATGGAAACTGTCATGGTAAAACGGACGTCATTGGCAGCCCTTAAGCCATTGGTCAGGCAAAAGGACAGAGGATGGATTATCATGCAGCAGATGCTGTGGTAAAGCATCAGCTTAAAGGCCAGGGCGCTTGTTTCACCGGACAGATGAAACAGTCCGCATATGGGTTTTAAAAACGGTATAATGGAAAGGTTTAATATCCACAGACAGATATATGCCGTTTTTAAAAGCCTTCCCATATATTTGCGGGCCTGTTTCAGTTCTCCGGCTCCTACGCACTGTCCCACCACCGTTACCAGGGCGATGCCTATGGCGCTGGCAGGGATGGTTTCCATGCCGCAGATGGTGCTTGCAACCGCATTTGCAGCAATGGCCATGGTACCGAAGCTGGCGGTCAGACTGGACAGCAAAAGCTTTCCAAGCTGGAAAATGCTGTTTTCCAGGCCGTTTGGAATGCCGATATAGAGGATCTGGCGAAGCATGTTCTTATCTGCGCGCAGACGGAATTCCACGGGGAAATGATTCTGCTTTCTAAGAAGAACCAGCATGACCCCAGCGGACAGGATCCTGGAAAACAGGGTGGAAAGCCCGGCGCCTGCAACGCCCATTTGAAACACGTAGATTAACAGAAAATTTCCTGCGATATTGCAGAGGTTGGCACCCAGGGAGACCTGCATGGATACCTTGGAGTTTCCGGCTGTCCTGAAAAGGGCGGCGCTGCTGTTATAAAATGCCAGGAACGGATAGGAGAGGGAGGATATGTAGAAATAAATTCTCCCGTTGTGCATGACCTCCTGGCCGATTTCTCCGTAGATAAGTCTTAGAAGCGGCCCGTTAAAGATCAGGGTCACTGCCATAATGGCCAGGGAAAGCCCGCCAACGGCAAGGAACAGCTGGCCTGAGGCTCTGGCAACATTTTTTTCATCCTTTCGGCCAATGTACTGGGCCGTCACAACAGAACCTCCTGCAGCCATTGCCCCGAACAATCCGATCAAAAGGACGTTTATGGTATCCACGATGGAGATACCCGATACGGCTTCCTCACCGCAGGAGGCTACCATAATGATATCAGCCATTCCCATAAAAACAGCCAGTATCTGTTCTATGACCAGGGGAAAGATCAACTGGCGCAGCTGTTTGCGGGAAAACATCTCAGGTTTTTCCTGGCGTTCCTGCTTTTCTGTAGTTTCAGAGCTTGGGCGGCGAAAAATGCCGTGTCTCATCTTTCGTTTCATAAAAAATCTCCTATTATGTATTTGGAACCTGTCCCCATTATAAAGCATAGTTATGATAAAAGCAAAATGTAAGTTTGTTATAAAAATGACAATCTGGAAAAATTATTCTTTCCAAATAGGATAAGATGGTATATAATATAAAGATGTACGAGAAAAAATTTAAATGGAGGTTCGTGATATGTTAGTTTCAGCAAAAGATATGCTTGAAAAGGCAAGAGACGGAAAGTACGCAGTTGGACAGTTCAACATCAACAACCTTGAGTGGACAAAAGCTGTTTTACAGACAGCCGAAGAGCTGAAATCCCCGGTTATTCTGGGTGTTTCCGAAGGCGCTGGCAAATACATGACAGGCTATAAAACCGTAACAGCTATGGTGAAAGCCATGATCGAAGAATTAAAAATCACTGTTCCCGTAGCACTTCATCTGGATCATGGTTCTTATGACGGATGCTATAAGTGCATTGAAGCGGGATTTTCATCCATTATGTTTGATGGTTCCCATTATCCCATCGCTGAGAATGTGGAAAAGACCACGGAGCTTGTAAAGGTCTGTGCAGAAAAAGGACTTTCCCTTGAAGCAGAGGTCGGCTCCATCGGCGGCGAAGAAGACGGCGTTGTGGGTATGGGCGAATGCGCAGATCCCGATGAGTGCAAGCAGGTTGCAGACTTAGGCGTAACCATGCTGGCAGCAGGAATCGGCAACATTCACGGAAAATATCCGGAAAACTGGGCAGGCTTAAGCTTTGAAACCCTGGCTGCCATCAAGGATAAAGTAGGTGACATGCCTTTAGTACTTCACGGTGGGACAGGCATCCCGGAAGACCAGATCAAGAAAGCCATCAGCCTTGGCGTTGCAAAGATCAATGTTAATACGGAGTGCCAGCTTACCTTTGCAGAGGCCACCCGCAAATACATTGAGGCAGGCAAGGATTTAGAAGGCAAGGGCTTTGATCCCCGTAAGCTTCTCGCTCCCGGTACAGAGGCCATCAAAGCAACCGTGAAAGAGAAAATGGAATTATTTGGCTCCGTTGGAAAAGCTTAAGTAAAATATTTTTCAAAAAAGTACTTGATTTTTTGGGAAAAATGGTTTAACTTAATTTAAGAACGATGGCGTTCTCCTTATACCGGGAGGACGCCTTTTCTGATTTATGTGCATATTCAGATCGTGAGGAGACTATAAAGGCAGTTTGACTTATCGAAATATGGGAGGATGGAAAATTTATGAGCGAAGTTGTAAACGTTGCTGAACTGTTTGGTAGGAATGTATTTAACGAAACCGTAATGAGAGAGCGCTTGCCAAAATCAGTTTTTAAAAAATTAAAGAAAACCATTGAGGATGGTGCAGTACTGGATCCATCGATTGCTGACGTGGTTTCCCATGCCATGAAAGACTGGGCCATTGAGAGAGGCGCAACTCACTACACCCACTGGTTTCAGCCTCTTACCGGCATTACCGCTGAAAAACATGATTCCTTCATCTCCGCCCCTACATCGGAAGGAAAGGTAATTATGGAGTTTTCCGGTAAGGAGTTGGTAAAGGGAGAGCCGGATGCTTCTTCTTTCCCGTCCGGAGGCTTAAGGGCGACCTTTGAAGCAAGAGGTTATACGGCCTGGGATTGTACTTCCCCGGCATTCTTAAGAGAAGATGCCATCGGCGTTACCCTCTGCATTCCCACCGCTTTCTGCTCTTATACAGGAGAAGCTCTTGATAAAAAAACACCTCTTTTAAGATCCATGGAAGCCGTCGACGAGCAGGCTTTAAGAATCTTAAGATTATTTGGAAATACCACCTCAAAAAGGGTTATTCCTTCTGTTGGCGCCGAGCAGGAATATTTTCTGGTTGATCATGAAAAGTATTTACAGAGAAAAGATTTAATCTATGCAGGACGCACCCTGTTCGGAGCAATGCCTCCAAAGGGACAGGAGCTGGATGACCACTACTTCGGTTCCATCCGTGAGAGGGTCGCGGCTTACATGAAGGAAGTGAATGAAGAGCTCTGGAAGCTGGGCGTACCGGCAAAAACCCAGCATAATGAAGTCGCTCCCGCCCAGCATGAACTGGCTCCCATCTATGAACAGGCAAACGTGGCCGTTGATCATAACCAATTGGTAATGGAAACCTTAAAAAAGGTGGCGGGCCGTCATGGATTAAACTGTCTGCTTCATGAAAAGCCCTTTGCCGGAGTCAATGGTTCCGGTAAGCACAACAACTGGTCCTTAACCACTGATGATGGAATCAACCTGTTGAATCCAGGAGAAACGCCTCATGAGAACATCCAGTTCCTTTTGGTACTGTCCTGTATCTTAAAGGCGGTTGACCGCCATGCAGATCTGCTCCGGGAGTCCGCGGCTGATGTTGGAAATGACCACAGGCTGGGTGCAAACGAAGCACCGCCGGCCATTATCTCCATATTCATCGGCGAACAGCTGGAGGATGTGGTAGATCAGCTTTGCAGCACCGGAGAGGCTACCCGTTCCAAGGCGGGCGGCACCTTAAAAACAGGAGTCAGAACCTTGCCGGATTTATCCAAGGATGCCACGGACAGAAACAGAACCTCCCCCTTTGCATTTACGGGCAATAAGTTCGAGTTCCGCATGGTCGGTTCCTCTGATTCCATTTCTTCTCCCAACGTGGTTTTAAATACCATTGCGGCTGAGGCGTTAAAGGAAGCGGCAGATGTCCTTGAGAAGGCGGCTGATTTTGAAACAGCAGTCCATGACATGATTAAAGAGCAGCTGGCAGCCCATAGAAGGATTATTTTTAATGGCAACGGATATTCCCAGGCATGGGTAGAGGAAGCAGAAAGAAGAGGGCTTCCAAACCTTAAGTCAATGGTTGAGGCGATTCCTGCTCTTACCACAGATGCATCGGTTAAGATGTTTGAGGAGTTTAAGGTATTCACAAGGGCTGAGCTGGAATCCCGGGTTGAGATCGAATATGAGGCTTACAGCAAAGCCATTAACATTGAGGCCAGAACCATGATCGATATGGCCGGAAAACAGATCATACCTTCTGCAGTAAAATATGCCTCCCTGCTGGCAGATTCCCTGGGAAAGGTAAAATCAGCCTGTCCGGCAGCCGATACCAGCGTTCAGGAAGAGCTTCTCATAGAGGTGAGTGCTTATCTGTCCGATATGAAAATAGCCCTGGCCGCCCTGACAGATGCCGACGAGAAATGCTCGGCAATGGAAGGGAACAAAGAACGGGCAAATGCTTTCCGGAACGAGGTAGTACCTGCCATGGCGGCTCTCCGTACCCCTGCCGATAAGCTGGAAATGATAGTAGATAAAGAATTTTGGCCAATGCCAAGCTACGGAGATTTAATCTTCGAAGTGTAATGAAGCAGATGTGAAAAAAGAAAGGTGCCGTCCTGTTTGCGGGACAGCACCTTATTCTTATAAATCCCAGTAAATGGGCTCCATGTTCTCAAAGGTACAGAACTGTTTAAATCCAAGGCCTTTTAACATTCCTTTTACTTCCGGAATGTAGGCTCCCAAATGTTCAAATTTATGGGTATCAGAACCAATGGTAAGGATGCGGCCTCCTAATTGAAGGTAACGTTTCAGAATCTCTCTGGATGGGGTTAAGTCCTTTAAACCATACCGGAAACAGGAGGTGTTGACCTCAATTCCTTTTCCATCGGCAATCACCTGGCGGAGTATTTTGTCCACCATATCCATAATACAGCTGTCCGGGTATTCCCCGTAAGTGTCGTACCTTTTGATCATATCCAGATGGCCAAGGACAGAATAATCTTTATACTTTCGTACAACCTCATAGATCGCCTCATAATAATCTTTTTGAAATTCTTCCTGACTTTTTCCCTCCTGAAACTGGTAATTCCAGAATTCCTTGTCGCCCACCTGATGATTGCTTAAAATGATAAAATCAAAGGGATATTTCTCATAATCCTTTTGAAAAAGGGGGATGGTGTGGGTCTGGACCCCGAATTCAATTCCTGCTTTTATGGACAATTTCCCTTTGTATTTTTCTTTCATTTTTTCTACTTCTTTAAAATAATTTTCATAATCACAATTTAAGTCTGTTTTTACCCCATAATCCACGTGCTCTGTAAATGCGATTTCATTAAGTCCCAAAAGAATTGCTCTTTGTACTATTTCTTCCATAGGGCACTGGGAATCATCGCTGAAATAAGAGTGTATATGATAATCTGACAGCATGCTCTGTTCCTCCAACCTCATTTTCGTATACGAATGAATTTTTCTTTTAACCTGCTTTGCCGGTTTAGAGTTTATATGATATAATGATAATACACCAAGACCCACTTATCTAACACAATTATTTTTATTTATTATAACAATCGTATTTAGAGAAAGTGAGGAAAGTTTGATGATGGATACCAATGTCATGCAGGATGCCTCTGAAATCGTCCGTTATGATCAGATGGGAATTCCCCTTTACATCCAGAGGGACAGGTTGTCAGATTATCCAGATAGGAAGGCCCTTTGCCACTGGCATGAGGACCTGGAATTTATCCGTATTTTAAGAGGTCAGATGTATTACCATATAAATGGAAAAAGGATTTTGCTGAAAAAGGATGACTGCCTCATGGTCAATGCCAGACAGATGCACTATGGCTATTCCTGCAATCGCCAGGACTGTGATTTTATCTGCATTCTGTTCCACCCTCAGTTGTTTACCGGTAATAAGCTGCTTTTCCAGAAATACATAGTGCCAATTATGGAAAATCAGGCCATGGAATATATTTATTTTGATGGTTTAAGCAGTGAGGGACGGGAAACGGCAGCCCTGCTCGATCAGGTTTATTTTTCAAAGGAGCATGCAGCCGTTGCCTATGAGATCGAGGTGGTAGGGATCATACTTGCGTTATGGAAACGGCTCTGTGAGCGCTGTAAAGCCATATCCCCGGAAACCGCGGTTCAGGGAGGTTCGGATCTATCGGTCCAGAAGGATATGGTATCCTTTATTCACCAGCATTATGGGGAAAAGCTGTCCTTGTCTGATATTGCGGCATCCGGCAGCATATGCCGGAGCAAATGCTGTATTATCTTTAAACGATTTCTGCAGCAGTCCCCCATTGATTTTTTAAATTCCTACAGGCTGGAAGTCAGCCGCGGCCTTTTAAAAGACACTGCCGACAGCATTACCCAGGTTGCACTTGCCTGCGGCTTTAATCATCTCAGCTACTACTCCAAGCTGTTTTTACGAAGCTATGGATGTACTCCAAGCCAATACAGGAATTTGCATTCACAGTAAAAAGAACACAAAAAGAAAAAAAGAAAGAAGAAAGAAGAAGGTAGATCACCATGGAGACAATGTCATATGTCACATCAATTTTAGAAAAGATCGTAAATATTCCAAGTCCCAGCGGCTATACCAGGGAAGTCATAAAAGCGATCCAGGAGGAGGCTGAAAAATTCGGCTATTCTTCCGTTTTAAACAAAAAGGGCGGCCTTATCATTAAGGTTCCCGGAGAAAAACAGGAGGTTTTAGGCTTATCCGCCCATGTGGACACCTTAGGAGCCATGGTCCGTTCCATCACTCCGGAGGGGATGCTCACCCTTGTGCCGGTAGGAGGTTTCATGATGGAGACCATTGAAGGCATGTACTGCAAAATACACACCAGAACCGGTAAAACCTACACCGGGACCATTCTTACAAAAGAGCCATCCGTCCACACCTATGACAATGCCAAAACTCTTGAGAGGAAGGCAAAAAATATGGAGATACGCCTGGATGAGTTGGTAGACAACGCCGATGATGTAAAGAAGCTTGAAATATCCCCTGGGGATTACATCAGCTTTGATCCCATGTTTGTCCATACGGAAAACGGATTTATCAAATCCCGCCATTTAGATGACAAGGCTTCTGTGGCAGTCCTTATGGGAGTATTAAAGGATTTATGGGAGTCCGGGCATAAGCCGGAAAGGACCCTTAAAATAGTGATCAGCAATTATGAAGAGGTGGGATATGGCGCAAGCTGGATTCCCGGGGATATAGAGGAATTTCTTGCCGTGGATATGGGGGCTTTGGGGGATGACTTAACCGGGGATGAAAAAAAGGTATCCATCTGTGCCCAGGATTCCACCGGGCCTTATGACTATGAAATGACAAACCGCCTCATAGCCGTTGCAAAGGAAAGAAACTTAGATTTTGCGGTTGATGTATTCCCTCACTATGGTTCTGATGTGGGAAGCGCCATCCGGGGCGGACATGACATCCGGGGCGCTTTGATCGGCCCGGGAGTCCATGCCTCCCATGGAACAGAACGGACCCATGAGAAAGGCTTAGAACAGACTTTAAAGCTGATTGAAGGGTATATTGGCCTTCCGTTTTCCGGCAGACCTTAAGAAATTTTTTCCTTTTCTCTTTTTACTTTCTCTTGCAAAAGAAAAATGCTTGTGCTAGTATATAGGCAAATTTGACATTGGGGAGGAGTATACCATGGATGAGAATTATGCTATAGCATTTCAGCTCATTATGAACGCAGGAAATTCAAAATCGCTTTCCATGATGGCGATGGAATCTGCCAGGGAATTTAACTTTGAGGAAGCGGAGAAGTACTTAAAAGAGGCGGAGGCGGAGATGCGATCCGCTCATCAGTCTCAGATCGACTTGATCCAGCAGGAGGCCCAGGGCAATCCTGTTGAGGTAAACATTATTCTGGTACATGCCCAGGATCATCTGACCATGGCTATGATGGCAAAGGATCAGGCGGCAGAGGTCTTAAACCTTTACCGGATGATCAAGGATTTAAAGGATGCCATTGAAAAGTAAATAAGCGTTTATCAAAAACAGCCTTCTTGCACACTGATACTATCTCAGGAGTAAGAAGGCTTATTACAATCCAGGAAAAGGAGAGAGATTATGGAAGGGATCAAAATCGTTACCATTGGGGGTGGCTCCTCTTATACGCCGGAACTGGTGGAAGGGTTTATCAAACGTTATGAAAAACTGCCTGTAAGAGAACTTTGGCTGGTGGACATTGAAGAGGGAAGGGAAAAGCTGGAGACCGTAGGTGCCCTTGCACAGCGCATGGTAAAAAAGGCAGGGCTTCCCATGAAGGTAATTTTGTCCTATGACAGGCGGGAGGCTTTAAAGTATGCAGATTATGTGACAACACAGATGAGAGTGGGGCTTTTAGAGGCAAGAATCAAGGATGAGCGGATTCCCTTAAGCCACGGCATGATCGGCCAGGAGACAAACGGAGCAGCCGGTATGTTCAAAGCATTCCGGACCATTCCGGTGATTCTGGATATTGTAAAGGACATGGAAGAGCTTTGCCCGGAGGCGTGGATGATCAACTTTACCAATCCTGCGGGAATGATCACTGAGGCTGTGTTAAGATATACGGATTTTAAGAAGGTGATCGGCCTTTGCAATGTGCCGGTCAATATGGTGAACGGCTTTGCCAGACTGTTAGATGTGGAGCCGGAGCGGGTGACTATGGAGCTGTCCGGTTTGAACCACCATATTTTTGCAACGGATGTATTTGTGGATGGGCAGTCAAGACTGGAAGAAATCCTGGAAATATATCAGAACATCAGCGCGGAGGATGCCATTTCCATGAAGAATTTTTCCACCCTGCCGTTTTCGCCGGAGTTTATCCGTGGACTTCACTGCATCCCCTGCCCCTATCACAACTATTATTTCTTTACCAGGGAGCAGCTGGAAGAAGAGCTTAAGGAATACAAGGAAGGCCGGGTCCGGGGGGAAGTGGTGAAAAAGGTGGAAGAGGAACTGTTTGAGCTGTACAGGGATGAGAATCTGAATGTAAAGCCAAAGCAGCTGGAGATGAGAGGCGGCGCCAGGTACAGCGATGCTGCCTGCAACTTAATCTGCTCCCTGCATAATAATACCGGTGATATCCAGTATGTAGACGTCCGCAACAACGGGACAATTACAAATCTCCCGGCAGACAGTGCGGTGGAAGCCGCCTGCATCATCACAAGCGGCGGTCCAAAGCCCATTGCTGTGGGCGAGTTAAAGCCTCAGATTAACGGGACCATACAAACCATCAAGACCTTTGAGCGCCTGGTCTGCGAAGCGGCGGTCACCGGAAACCGGGATCTGGCAGTGACGGCTCTTAACATGAATCCCCTTTGTGCAAGCGATCATGACGCCAATGTTGTCATTGAGGAATTACTGGAGGCCCATAAAAAATACCTCCCCCAATTTTTTAGAGACGAAAGGCAGGAATAAGAGAATTGCTGTGAAATTGACTGAAAAGGTCTGTTTCACAGCAATTTTTTTGGCGTTATAACGGAGAAAATGTATGGACAAAGGGGGAATTTTCGATTATTAAATAAAAAGTTTATTTTTATTTTAGAATTTGCTTGTGTTTTTGCATATGATATAGTATTATATGGGTAAGAAGAAGTGGTCTAGACCACAGAAAGGGGTGCGAGGATGTATCATATTTTATTAGTTTGCTCAGCAGGAATGTCGACAAGCATGCTTGTAAAAAAAATGCAAGATGCAGCATCAGAAAAAGGTGTGGAGGCCACCATTTGGGCGGTGGGAGATGCTGAATCCGTTGAGGAAGTGAAAAAAGCAGATATTATTTTATTGGGGCCTCAGGTTCGTTATCTGGAGAAGAAGATGAACGAGAGAGTGAAAAATGAGAAACCTGTGCTTGTCATCGATATGATGGCTTACGGCACAATGAACGGCGCCAAGGTACTGGATCAGGCGCTGGAAACATTAAACGGGTAGGTATGAAAAAGAAACTCCCCTTTCCAATGGTTTAGGGGATGATAAAAGAGGGAGAGAAAGTTATGGGTGCATTTAATTCATTCATGGAAGCAAAATTTATGCCAATCGCAGCTAAAATTGGTTCCCAGAAACATCTGGTTGCCATTCGTGATGCCTTTATTGCCATCATGCCAATTACCATGGTTGGTTCCATAGCAGTTTTGCTTAATGTATTTTTAAGAGACCTTCCAAATCAGGCAGGTATGACCGGTTTTGTTCAGGCTATGAACCCGATCATCAGCGTCAACGGTAACGTATATTTTGGTTCTATCGTAATTCTGGCTCTGGCATTTGTCTTTGCCTTGGGCTATAATCTTTCAAAAACCTACGATGTAAACGCCATTGCAGGCGGAGTCATCGCATTTGCAAGCTTAGTCACCTGTATGGGACAAAGCGCTACCTTCGACTATGAGCTTCCAGGTATTGCAGCGGCTGCTGTTGACCAGTTAAAAGGTCTTGGACTTGATGTGGCTGCCACACCAGGCGGCGGTGTTGCATTAAACGGAGTCAGCGGCTGGGGATACTTAGGTTCCGGATATACCGGTTCCGGCGGTCTGTTTACCGCATTGATTATGGGCTTTATCTGTACCATGATTTACATAAAGCTGATGCAGAAGAAAGTGACTATCAAACTTCCGGATTCCGTACCGCCGGCAGTAAGCAAAGCATTTGCAGCAATTATCCCAGGTGTGATCGCCATTTATGCTGCAGGTATTTTAACCCAGATCTGCGTATCCACAACAGGTTCTACCATCAATGAAATGGTTTTAAGATATATCCAGAGGCCGCTTCTCAGCTTGTCACAGGGCTTCTTCAGCGTAATCTTCATGGTATTCCTGATCCAGCTGTTATGGTTCTTTGGTCTCCATGGACACAACGTACTGGCACCTATTATGGATGGAATCTACTTAACGGCATTAAACCAGAACATTGAGGCATTTACCACCAACCAGAGCACTGCGAACCTTCCATACTTATGGACACGTGGTTCCTTTGATGCCTATTGCCAGATGGGCGGTTCCGGAATTACCTTAGGACTTATCATTGCAATCTTCCTGTTTTCCAAGAGGGATGACCAGAAAGCGATTGCCAAGCTGTCCTGGCCCATGGGTGTATTTAATATCAATGAGCCGATCATCTTCGGTATGCCTATTGTATTGAACCCGGTATATTTGATTCCATGGCTGATCGTTCCTCCGGTATGTGCGGCTATCGCATACGGCGCAACTGCCATAGGCCTGATCCCTCCGGTATTCGTAGCGGTACCTTGGGTAATGCCTGCAGGCATCTACGCCTTCCTTGCAACAGGCGGAAGCATAATGGCGGCGATTGTATCATTGTTTAATCTGTTTATATCTTTTGCCATCTGGACACCATTTGTAATTATGGCAAATAAGATGAAGAACGAATCGTAACTTAGATTAAGAAGGAGCTGCCAGACCAGTTCACAGGGGATGTCCTGACAGAACTGATTTGGCAGTTCTTAAGTTTAGCAGAGAAAGAAGGGGAGAAAGTTTCATGAAAAGCTGGACCATATTTTTAATCGCCATAGGCTGTCTGTTCATTACTGTATCACCCCAGCTTCCATCCCCTGCCATGTATATGACTGTTGGTCTGATATTTGTACTGTTGGGTGCAGTCATGCTGATAAAGAAAAGGAAATAAGGGGGTATAAGATATGGGACTTAAGTTTCCGGAAGGGTTTTACTTTGGAAGTGCAACCAGCGCCACCCAGTGTGAGGGAGGTGCAGAAGATGATGGAAGAGGAAAAAATATCTGGGATTTGTGGTATGAGGAAGAAAGCTATAAATTTCATGGAGCCGTTGGCCCGGGCATTACCTCTTCCTTTTACCGGAATTATAAAGAGGATATTCAGCTGATGAAGCAGACAGGCCATAACTCTTTTCGGACATCCATTAGCTGGTCCCGCCTGTTTCCGGAGGGATATGGTGAGGTGAACGAGAAAGCGGCTGATTTTTACCGTAGCCTGTTTCTTGAATTAAGAGAAAATGGGATCGAACCGTTTGTGAATCTGTATCATTTTGATATGCCGGTAAAGCTGCAGGAGCTGGGAGGCTGGGAAAACAGAAAGGTCGTGGATTATTATAAGGAATATGCCTGGACCTGCTTTAACTTATTTGGGGATCTGGTTAAACACTGGTTTACCTTTAATGAACCCATCGTCCATGTGGAATGCGGATATCTGCAATGCTATCACTATCCCTGCAAGGTGGATCCCAAAGCGGCGGTTTTAGTGGCTTATCATACGGCTCTTGCCAGCGCTTTAGCGGTGAAGGAATATCACAGCATGAAGCAGGGAGGAAAGATCGGGATTGTCTTAAACCTGACCCCGGCTTATCCCAGAAGTTCCCATCCAGAGGATCAGAAGGCGGCAAAGATTGCCGAGCTGTTCCAGAATAAGAGTTTTCTGGATCCTGCCGTAAAGGGGACTTATGATCCGGAACTGGTTGCGCTCATAGAAAAGCATGGATTGCTGCCGGATACTTCCAGGGAGGACCTGGAGGTTATCCGTCAAAATACGGTGGATTTTCTGGGAGTAAACTACTATCATCCGTTCCGTGTCTGCGCAAAGGCCAGTCTTCCCAATCCGGCAGCTCCGTTTACGCCGGAATATTATTTTGATATCTATGATATGCCTGGTAAACGGATGAATCCATACAGGGGCTGGGAAATCTATCCCAGAGGCTTATATGACATTGCTCTCAATATTCGTGATAACTATGGAAACATTGAATGGATGGTCACTGAAAATGGCATGGGCGTGGAAAATGAGGGACGTTTTAAGACAGACGGTATGATACAGGATGACTACCGCATTGAGTTCTATAAGGAGCATTTGACCTGGCTTCATAAGGGGATAGAAGAAGGCAGCAATTGCATTGGATATCATGTGTGGACCTTTGTGGACTGCTGGTCATGGCTCAATGCTTATAAGAACCGTTACGGGCTTGTGGAGCTGGATTTGGAGACCCAGAAACGAACCATAAAAAAGTCGGGTTATTGGTATCAGGAGCTGCTTAAAAACAACGGTTTTGAATCTGGCAAATAGGAGAGACATATGGAAGTAAATCAAAAACTGAACGTAGAGGCAAAGGAATTCTTCAATGCCCTGGCGGCCTCGGTTGCCTATGATATCAGCCAGGCCACAGGGAAAAAAGTAAATCCAGACCAGATATATTCCGGTTTTCGATATAAAAAGAAGATGAAAAACAAGATGGGGCAGGAGAACAATGTGGATGTGGTGATCAAGCAGTTTGTCTCTCCCAGCTGCTATGAGGCAGGTTTTCGCACCTCTCATGGGACAAATTTTATATTTTATGAGATCGAAGATAGCAAAGACGGAAACATTATGGTACACTACAGGGAGGAATTTGAGGGGGAGAGTACTTCCTACTCCTTAAACCATAGAGTTGTCTCCTGGTTCTATCAAAAAGCTTCAAAAAAGAGGATTTCCCGGATGCTTACGTCCATGGAAAGCTTTATAAAGGGACAACGTGCAAAAGAGAATTAAAAGTGATAAGAGGTGATACAATGGGGGCTCCTAAATATCAGAAAATTAAACAGGACCTTATGGAAGAAATTAAGGATGCATCTGTCAATACCCCTATTGCATCAGAACGGGAACTGGCCAGCCGGTATAATGCCAGCCGTATGACCGTGCGCAATGCTTTAAATGAACTGGTGGAAGAGGGAGTATTATATAGAGATAAAAATAAAGGAACTTTTGTTGCAGACCAAAGGCTGATGAAAAAAAACACATCGGCAGAAACTTTAAATAAGCCTTTGGATGATACCTATGATTACAATGTGATCTATTTCAGCTCCTGCTTTTCCGACGAAAAGGTGGCTTCCTGTCTGGAAATCGGTTCCGAGGACCGGATGATCCGGATCGTGCGGTTAAACCGGAAGAATGGAAAGCCTTTAAGCGTTGAGGAAATTTATTTGATCCAAAGCCTGATCAATGACAATGATTACAACAACTTAAATAAGCTTTTGGATCTGAAAGGATACATTGATGAAGGCTCTGTTACACAGAAGTTTCTTCCTACTACGGTGCCTGTAAAATATATTAACCTGCTTCATGTAAAGCTGAATACTCCGATTATTATGGTTGAGAGCACCATTGTGAGCAAAAGCGGCAGCCCGGTCGTATATATCAGAGAATTTAATAACCCTTTTGAAAAGATAATTGAAATAACCACATAGAAACACCCTACGGGTGTACCTTTAGGCCCGGAAAAACGGGCAGCAAAATGGAAAGGAGTTTCATGATGGGAAGACTTGGTATCTCCCTGTATCCGGAGCATTCCACTCCGGAACGGGATAAGGAATATATCCGGCTGGCCGGTAAATACGGGTTTCAGCGGATTTTTACCTGCTTATTGAGCGTGGGGAATAAAAACAAGGATGAGCTATTCAATGAATTTCGTGATATGATCGATACGGCTCATGAGTCCGGGATGGAGGTAATCCTTGATGTGGCGCCTCCTGTTTTTGAAGCGCTTGGGGCTTCCTATGATAACCTTGCCCCTTTTAAGGAAATGCATGCAGACGGGATCCGGCTGGATGAAGGGTTTGACGGAATGAAGGAAGCTGCCATGAGCTATAACAAAGAGGGGCTGAAGATCGAGCTGAATGCCAGTACCGATCCAAGCTATGTGGCAAATGTTATGAATCATCATCCGGTGCCGGAAAGAATCATTACCTGCCATAACTTTTATCCTCAGAAATATACGGGAATCAGCCTGAAACATTTTGATTACTGCAACCGGGAAATGAAAAAGCACGGCCTTAAGGTTGCTGCTTTCGTATCCAGCAACAATGAAAATACCTATGGCCCATGGCCGGTGAATGAGGGATTGTGTACTCTGGAGATGCACCGGGGCCTGCCGGTGGATGCCCAGGTACGGCATTTGCTTGCGACCCGCCTGGTAGATGATGTGATCATTGCCAACGCCTATGCATCTGAGGAGGAGTTAAAGGCCTGTGCCTCGGTAACACCCGGAAAGCTGATGTTTGGCCTTCGCCTGGAAAAGGAGCTCACGGAAACAGAGCGGGAGATTTTATACTTTGACCGGCAGCATGTGATCAGAGGCGATATCAGCGAATATATGATTCGGTCCACCTGGCCGAGAGTAGCATTTGCAGACAAGACAGTGCCCCCGGCCAATACCAGGGATCTAAAACGGGGAGATGTTGTGATCTTAAATGACGGCTATTCCCGTTATAAGGGAGAGTTGCACGTTGTTTTAAAGGATATGCCCAATGACGGACGAAAGAATGTGATCGGCCATATACCGGATTATGAACTGGTGCTGCTTGATTATATTAAGCCCTGGAAATTGTTTGGTTTTACGGAAGTGTGATTTGCTTTTAAAAGCCGGAGGAAACAGAGAGGTATCCATCTGTCTCTTCCGGCTTTTTTTGTTTGCTTTTATATATTTTCCTGAAACACAAGGTTATGAATGGCCCAGGCGACTCCATCCTCTGCATTGGATCTGGTGTGGTATTTTGCCGCATCCCGGATGCATGCCATGGCATTTTCCATGGCAACGGTCCAACCGAATTCCGGTGTGAACATGGATAAATCATTATCGCTGTCTCCAAGCACCATCACATCCTTAAGAGAGATCCCCTTGCGCTCTGCATAGGCTTTTAGGGCCGGCCCTTTCTGGGCGGCATGGTTGGTCAGCTCAATATTGTCAGGAAAAGAGGAGGCCGCAGCCAGATCCGGATAGTCTGCAAAAATTTCCTTTAATCCCGCAGCCTTATGGACAGGAAGCCCGTTGCTGCATATTTTAAATACAGCATCCCCCTCAGGAAGTTCCTTAAGAGAAGAAATAAAGGCCGTGGATTCTATCCGGCTTTGTATGGCAGCTTCCAGTTCCTGAGAAACAAAACCATGAGAGCTGAATTTATTTTTAAAAAAGGAGTATAGCCCATTCATTTTCCGTTCTTTCGTGGAAGTGGTATACCGCCCGCTGGAAGCCAGGATATCCATATCCGCCTGCTGCTCAGTCAGGATCTGGTCAATATCTGCAAGATTCTGAGAGGTGAGAGGAATCTCGCTCAGAGTTTCGCCATCCTGACTGTATACGGCAGCCCCGCTTAAGCAGATGTAGCTGCATGTGATATCACAGGCATCCATAACGGCTTTTGCTTCTTGATAATCCCGTCCGCTGCAGATTAAAAATTCTATGCCGGTGCGCTCAAGCCTGCGGATTGCATCTACATTGGCTTTTGAGATATTGGTCTGAGGGTTTAGAAGGGTGCCGTCCATATCGGAGGCGATCAGTCGGATGCTCATGGCAGGTAATCTCCTTTATCTAGTCAAGTATTTTTGTTCTTATACTTAGCTTATCCTAAATAAGCCGGTTCGTCAATGAAGAGGGGCAGGAGAACCCTAATTTCATCAGATTTCATATCTTTCATCAGGTTTCTTCCCATCCTTTTTACAATCCTTACATATAACCTTTCTGATAAAACAAAATTCTTTCTCCATTCTGCAAAATACTGCAAAAATTTCAGGTTTACAGCCTGATAGTTAAATTCTTTCAAAATAATGAATATGGTGGAATGTTTTGCGGTTTTTATGGTATAATCATAGCCAGATAATAATGCCCCGCCTCATGGGGCGTCAACTGGATATGCAAGCATATCCGTTTGATTTATTAGGAGACAAAATATGAAACCACATGCATTTGCGGTCTGTGCATATAAGGATTCGCCATATCTTGAAGCCTGCCTCCATTCTCTTTTGAAACAAAGCGTTAAATCGGAGGTCATAATATGCACATCAACGCCCAGCCCTTATATTGAAAAAATGGCGGACAAGTATGAAGTCCCGCTGTTTGTGCGGAATGGGAAAAGCAATATACGGGAAGACTGGAACTTTGCCTATAATATGGCTTCCGCCCGTTTTGTTACCATCGCCCATCAGGATGATTTATACCGGAAGGATTATGTGAAGAAGCTTCTGGAATGTTATGAAAAATACCCGGACATGACGCTGTTTACGGGAGGATATACAGTAATCAGGGGGAATCAGCCCGCTGTCTTTGAAAAGGTGGAGTTTATCAAACGTTTTCTCAGGCTTCCTTTGCGTTTTCGTCGTATCAGCCACTTGACCTGGGTTAAAAAAGGCGCTTTGATGTTTGGCAATTCCATCTGCTGTCCTGCATGCGCATATAATAAGGAAAGGTTAGGTGAATCTCTTTTCACCTCTCCCTATCAGTTTGCCCTGGATTGGGACACGCTTTATCAGTTATCCGGGCTGCCGGGACGTTTTATCAGCGTAGAAAAGCCGATCCTGTATTACAGGGTTCACGGGGAGGCTACGACAAAGGCATGTATTGCGGACAACAGCCGTGTCAGGGAAGAGGCCCATATGTTTTCAAAGATGTGGCCGGGACCGGTTGTAAAGGTGTTGATGTATTTTTACCGGAAAGCATATAAAGAGTATGAATAAAAGAACATTTGGAGGATGAAGTGATGAAGGTAGTATTATTAGCGGGAGGCTTTGGTACCAGGATCAGTGAGCAGAGCCATTTAAAGCCGAAGCCAATGATTGAAATCGGAGAAAAGCCTATTTTGTGGCATATTATGAAATATTATTCCCAATATGGCTTTCACGATTTTGTTATTTGCCTTGGATATAAACAGTATGTTGTAAAGGAATTTTTTGCGGATTATTTTCTTCATACGTCAGATGTTACCTTTGATCTTGCCAACAATAAGATGGAGGTACATAACAATTATTCGGAACCATGGAAGGTGACCCTGGTGGATACGGGGTTAAATACTATGACCGGCGGGCGTATTAAGCGCATCCAGCCTTACATCGGCGATGAGCCCTTTATGATGACCTATGGAGACGGAGTCTGCGATGTGGATTTAAAAGCTTTGTTAAAATTCCATCAGGACCATGGAAAAACTGCTACCATGACTACTGTCAATATCGCCCAGCTAAAAGGAGTTCTGGATATTGACGAAGGCGATGTGGTCCGTTCCTTCAGAGAAAAGGACGAGGCGGATAACAGCCTGATCAACGGAGGCTTCATGATCTTAAATCCGGAGATATTTTCCTATTTAAAAGATGATACCACCGTATTTGAAAGGGAACCATTGCAGAGCCTGGCGGCAGAGGGGCAGCTTATGAGCTTCCATCACAATGGCTTCTGGCAGTGCATGGATACTCAGCGGGAAATGAAGAAGCTGGAAGATTTATGGCAGTCCGGACAGGCGCCATGGAAGATTTGGGAGAAATGACATGACAAGCTGGACAAGTATTAAGTGGAACGAATTTTGTGATTTTTATAAAGGAAAAAAGGTTCTGATCACAGGGCATACAGGCTTTAAGGGAAGCTGGCTCAGCCGGCTCCTTGTAAAGGCCGGTGCATCGGTAACGGGGTATTCCCTCATGCCTTCCACTGACCCAAACCTGTTTGAAGTAATGGGGCTTTCTGATACCATAAATTCCGTAATTGGGGATATCCGGGATTTGGAGCATTTAAAAAAAGTGTTTTTACAGGAGGAGCCGGAAATCGTGTTTCACCTGGCTGCTCAGCCAATTGTCAGGGACTCCTACAAGGATCCGGTCTACACCTATGAGACGAACGTCATGGGTACGGTCAACGTACTGGAATGCATTCGTCTGACCCCTTCGGTTAAATCTTTTTTAAATGTTACAACGGATAAGGTGTATGAAAATAAGGAATGGGAGTACGGATACCGGGAAAACGACCCATTAGATGGTTATGATCCTTATTCCAACAGTAAATCCTGTTCTGAGCTGGTGACCCACAGCTATGCCAAGTCCTTTTTTTCCGACGGACATGTGTCCATTTCCACCTCCCGCGCAGGCAATGTGATCGGAGGAGGGGATTTTGCCAATGACAGAATCATTCCGGACTGTATCCGGGCGGCAGCGGCAGAGCAGGACATCATCGTAAGAAATCCCCATTCAACAAGGCCGTATCAGCATGTGCTGGAACCTTTGGCTATTTATATGACGATTGCAATGGAGCAGTATAAGGATTCAAAGTTCCAGGGATATTATAACGTAGGCCCTGATGACAGAGACTGCGTGACTACAGGAGAGCTGGCAGATTTGTTCTGTGAGGCCTGGGGCCAGGGAATAAAGTGGATAGACAAGTTTGAAGGAGGCCCTCATGAAGCCAACTTCTTAAAGTTAGACTGTTCCAAGATCAAGAGTATTTTTGGCTGGTGTCCCAGATATGGAGTAAAGGAAGCGGTGGAAAAGACCGTGGAATGGACCAAGGCCTATTTGGATAAGGCAGATATGCTGCCATTCATGGACTTGCAGATAAAGGAATTTTTCAATTAATACGGGCTCTGCCCAAAAAACATTGGCAGGAAAGAGGAAAATATAGAATGTTTGAGAACAAGACAGAAAAAGAGGCGCGGGAGGAAATCCTTTCTCTGGTAAAGGAATACTGCAGCACCTACCACAATCAGAAGGCTCCGTTTAAGGAAGGAGACCGGATTTCTTACGCTTCCCGTGTATACGATCATCAGGAAATGGTGAACCTGGTGGACAGCTCTTTGGAGTTCTGGCTTACATCCGGGCGGTATACTGATGAATTTGAGAAAAAGCTGGCACAATATTTAAAAGTCAGGTTCTGTTCCCTTGTGAATTCCGGTTCATCGGCGAATCTACTAGCATTTATGGCCCTCACATCGCCGCTTTTAAAGGAACGCCAGATAAAACGCGGTGATGAAGTGATCACCGTAGCAGCCGGATTTCCTACTACAGTGACACCGATGATCCAGTATGGGGCGGTTCCCGTATTTGTGGATGTTACCATCCCTCAGTATAACATTGATGTGAATATGCTTGAAGCTGCCCGTTCTGAAAAGACCAAGGCAGTTATGATTGCCCATACTCTGGGAAATCCCTTTGACCTTTCCGCGGTTAAGGAATTCTGTGATAAGTACCAGTTGTGGCTTGTAGAGGATAACTGTGATGCCCTGGGAACAACTTATACGATAGATGGGGAAGAACGTTTCTCCGGTACCATCGGTGATATAGGAACCTCCAGCTTTTATCCGCCTCACCATATGACAATGGGAGAGGGAGGCGCGGTTTATACGAACAACTCCCTGTTAAATAAAATTATCCGTTCTTTCCGGGATTGGGGACGTGACTGTGTATGTCCTTCCGGACGTGACAACTTATGCGGACACCGGTTTGACCGCCAGTACGGGGAACTTCCTGTTGGCTATGACCATAAATATGTTTACTCCCATTTTGGCTACAATTTAAAAGCCACTGACATGCAGGCAGCCATTGGATGCGCCCAGATTGAAAAGTTCCCATCTTTTGTGGAGAGAAGACGCCATAATTTTGACCGCCTTTACAAAGGTCTGGAAGAGGTTTCTGACAAGCTGATCCTTCCTGAGGCCTGCCCGGGCTCCAAGCCAAGCTGGTTCGGCTTTTTGATAACCTGCAGGGAAGGCGTAAGCAGGAATCAGGTGGTACAGTATGTGGAATCCAAGGGCATTCAGACAAGGATGCTTTTTGCCGGTAATTTGACAAAACACCCTTGTTTTGACCAGATGAGAGAGTCCGGGAAAGGATACCGGATTGCCCAACAGCTGACTAATACCGACCGGATCATGGAGGATACCTTCTGGGTAGGAGTGTATCCGGGAATGACTGATGAAATGATCGACTTTATGGCAAAGACCATTAAGGAGGCACTGAGCCTGTAAAAGGTTTTATACCTTTATGCCCAGGAAGCTCGGGCGGAAAAGAGGAAACACCCTGCGGGTATACCTTTATGCCCAAAGAACGTGGGCGGAAAAGAGGAAACATGAAGGAATACGATTTAACGGAGGTACATCAGGCGAACCTGGCTATTTTAAAGGAAATTGACCGTATCTGCCGGAAATACAAGATTAAATATCTTCTGGATGCAGGAACGTTATTAGGCGCGGTAAGGCACAAAGGCTTTATTCCCTGGGATGATGACGCGGATGTAGCATTTACCCGTTCCAATTATGATGCTTTTTTAAAGGTAGTGCGCCGGGAACTTCCGGAAGAAATGGAACTTCTTGAACCAAAGGATTTAAGAGGCGGAACCGCTTTTTATGATTTTGCAACAAGGATCATATATAAAAACAGCCAGACGCATGAAGACTCGGAAGAGATGAGGTTTTATGAAGGGAGATTAAACCATCTGTGGGTAGACTTATTCACCATTGATGAGCTTCCTGAAGGCAAGGCAGCTTCTGCAATTACCCGCCTTCTTCATACCGTGATCTACGGTATGGCCATGGGCCACCGTTACCGGCTGGATTTTAAGAAGTACAGCCTGGTTAATAAAATCGCTGTCGGCGGGCTGTCAGCTTTGGGAAAATTGATTCCAATGAAAATCTTGAGAAAGCTGCAGCATATGACAGCGGTCAAGGATCAGAAGGGAAAAAGCAGCCTCAGGTATTACAGCAACTACCAGCCGGATTATCTTTATGTGACGCTGAAAAAGGAATGGTGTGAAGAAACCGTTGATCTGGAGTTCGAAGATACCAGGCTGATGGCCCCAAAGGGCTGGCATGAGGTTCTTACCTGGATCTACGGTGATTATAAGAAACTTCCTCCGGAGGGGCAACGGGTGCCCTCCCATTCCAGCATGGAAATTAAAATATATCACTAAATGCAGCTATTAGAAGATGCAATATAAAAATCCGCATTGATCAGGCTTATAATAAGTCATTTCAATGCGGATTTTCTTGTCTTTGAAGTTGCCTGACTACCTTTATTGCTGGTTTAAATATTCCTTTGCATCTTTAAAAAAGCTGAAAATAATCAGGAGTATGATAATTCCGATAGGAAATGCTGCAATGATGGAAACCGTTTGCAGATTGGTCATGGAATTCCTGGAAAATATAAGAGCGATGGGAAACAGCATTAATAGCACGGACCAGAACAGCTTTACATGTTTATCCGGTTCAGCATCCTCGGGAAGCTCCTTATAGGAGTAAGTGGAAGCCACCAGGGCCAGGGCATCAAAGCTGGTTGCATAAAAAGCCACCATGGTAATTGCTAAAAGGATCAGCCCCAGCTTTGCAAATGGCAAGGTCTCAAGGATTGCCATGATCGTCTGGTACAAGTCTCCTGTGGACGAATAAATGCCCATCACATCCAGCACTCCCTTTGTCTGAAGGGCAAGGCTGTAATTTCCTAATATAATAAAGGAAGTAAAAGTTCCTGAGATTCCAAAGAAATATCCTCCAAGGATGGTCTGCTTAATGGTCCGCCCTTTGCTGATGGCCCCGATAAAGAAAGGAGTGGCGACACACCATACCATCCAATAAGCCCAATAAAAGATGGTCCAGTTCTGCGGGAAGGAGGAGGTACGCAGGGCATCGGTCCAGGTGGACAGGCTGATAAAGTTCTGCGTTAGATTACCCACTGCGGTGATCCCTGTTTCAATGGTATATCTGGCTTCTCCTCCGCCGATCAGTACATAGAGAAGCAGACCAAAGAACAGGTATGTACAGGAAGCAGCCAGCTTTGCAATGCCCTTCATACCGAAATAAACCGTAATAGTATAAACGATGCATATAATGACCAGGATTGCAATGGTCAATAAACTGGATTCCGGCAGGCCGGTCACCCTGCTGATGGCCATGGAAAGAAGGGGAGTTGCCAGGGAAAATGTGGTTGCAGTGCCGGCCAGTAAAGCAAATACGGCAACCAGGTCAATAAGCTTTCCCCAAATGCCGTCTACATGCTTCCCTAAAAGGGGGCGGCAGGCTTCCGAGTATTTTTGCTTTGTCCGTTTTTTAACATGGAGCATGAAGCCGAATGCTGCGGCCAATATCACATAAAAGCTCCAGGGAATAGGGCCCCAGTGAAACAGAGGATAGGTGGAAGCCCAATCCTGCATGGCTCCCAGATCCGTGATATGAGGTTCTCCTGCGTAGAGGATCCATTCACAAAGGGAATAGAAGAGGATATCGGCAGCCAGACCGGCAGTAAACATCATAGTACCCCATTTGAAATTTGAATATTGGGGTTTTTCCAGGTTTCCAAGCTTGATGGTACCGTATTTGGAAAAAGCTATATACAGGGAGCACAAGAAGGTAAAAAGTCCGATAATTAGGTAGTAACTACCCAGCTCATCGCCTAAAAAAGACCGGATAGCTGCCAGAGTATCTGCAGATTTACCGGGATATATGGTGAAAACAAGGCATAAAAGAATGATGCTCATAAAAGGAATCAGGGTCGTTATCCAGTCCAGCTTTTTAAACAAAGCTTTTTTCTCATTGTGGTCCATGTACATAGCCTCCTAAAATGTTCAAAAAAATAAAATTATTATTGATATTGAACATAATATCATGGATAACCAGAAAATGCAAGAATTAAATGAGAAGATTATTTGAACAAAATGGTTTGGATCTAATGGAGAAGTAATTGCGCAATAATAAGGGATATGCAGAAAACACTTTTCAAAATAAATCATAAAGTCAAAAGAACATGGCATGAAAAAGGAAAAACAAGGCATTGATTTCAACAAAAACACTGACGTATTTGTGAAGATTTTCTGACATTTTGCAGAAACCACTACAAAAAATGGATTACATCCGATATAATGTTAGATGTTCAATAAGGAGGATATTATGATGAAGAACAAAGCTCTTATGATATGTGCAATGTCGGCAATGTTACTGACGGGCTGCACGGAAAGCCACATTCTTTCTTCCGGAGGTCCTGCAGAGCCTGTTTTTGAAACTCAGCAGGGGATTGTTCTGGATTGGGATCAGATTGGAAGTGATATGGATGATGAATTCGTAGACAACGAAGAATATCCTATGGCGTTAAGCATCAATTACATGGTAGAAAAGGAAGATCCGGAAAAGAAACGCATCGATTTGACGCTGATTGTAAAAGAAGGAACCACGCCTGAGGAAGCAGTTGTATTTGCTAATGCAGCGGTTCGATACATAAACGATGAGGCGGCTATGCAGGATTTTTCCTTTGAAAAGTCAAGCGCTACTTCTTATGGCGGATTTTTCAAGGAATATGATATGCATCTTATCGTGATGCCTGATTATGCGATGAATGAGAAGAAGTACTGGCTGGTAGATATGGACATCCCTAAGGGTTCTGATGAAAAGATTGTTCCAAAGGAAGGTGCAGTTATTATGGAGACCACCGCTGAGGATGAGGAGACGGATACTGAAAGCTCAGAGTCAGATCAATAGATTTATAACACAGGATAAAAAAACATGGATGAGGAATGGTTTGTAAATCACTCCTTATCCATGTTTTTTATTGTTTCCCTGCCGTCTATCTGTTATTGATCAACCGCCAGCCCGCTGTGGTAGGAATAATTGCCAAGCTCCTTTAAAAGCTTATTGTGATCCAGGTTCTTTAGTGGAACCGGCGAAGTCAGTTCCTCGTTCAGTAAAAAGAACACGTCACTGCATTTTGCCATGGACTGATAGAAGAGATCAGGGAAAGATGCCTGGGATGCAAGGCGGCGGTTCCAGGGATTACACCAGGTTTCATGATTTAAATTCATGGTGACAACGGGATCCGGCGGAATGTCCGTAACCAGTTTCCGGGAGGCAAGGTGCGTACGCAGGAAAAGAGATTCCACAAATTCAAGGCTGTTTTTCTTACGGCTGGAAGGATCGGCAAGAGTCCGGCACCCTAAGCGCATAGCCAGAATGGAGCGGGATACCATCCGGGAGGTTACCCGGAAATTATTCCGGTAATTTAGGGGATAGTAGGCTTCATTGATGCATAAAGACAAAAAACCGGAGATGAACTGCAGCTCCTGGCCGTTTAAACAGATGGTGGCCGCCTGATTGAACTGAGATGGCCTTTTCCTTTTGTACTTCATCAATAGCAATGCATCAATATCATTTTCCAGCATGGCATGAAGCCCGTGATGATAGTTTCCGGAGTTTTTAACGTCATATTCAATCCTTCCGTACACATAAGGGTGGCAGATGGAGTCCCCGATGTAATGGCAGAAGTAGCCGCTCATATAAGAAATGGCCTGTTCTCTCTGCTGCCGGGACTCGATCTGGGATAAATGGTTTAAGCAGGAAACAAAAAAATCATGTACATGGTTTTCGTGCATATAGGAACCTACATTGCGGTAATCCCGGTGGCGGAGAATGGGGATATTGTAAAAAAAAATATCCGGTCCCTGGAGACCAAGCTGATAAAGCCATCGGTATTTGGAGATTATACGCTTTAATGGAGTGTTTTTCATGTCATTAAAAACTTTGACTCCCAGTAGATAGTGAGTGGTAAAACCAGGCATATTGTTCACCTCGCATTTTTTGGCAGTTCGCGAATTGGCAGTGCAGTCTGCGAATCGGCAGTGCAGTCTGCGAATCCGTAGTGCAGTCCGCGAATCCGCAGTGCAGCTCGCGAATCCGTAGTGCAGTCCGCGAATCCGCAGTGCAGCTCGCGAATCCGCAGTGCAGCTCGCGAATCCTGCGGATTCGTTCGCTCACGGGCATTCGCCCTATGAATTAGAACGCAGAAGAATTTTCTTACGTGCAAGCACGACGAAAATTTTTCTGTGTTCTAATTCGCACTGCTCATTGCTTATATGGAGATTATACCACAGGAAATTTTATTTTGTGAAAAAATCATTGGAAATTTTCATACTACCCGGCCAGGTTGAATAAGTGTTAAAGAGAGCGTTCGGGAGCTGATTCTATGATACATCGTATACATGAGCTGGTGTGGGGGCCGTGGCTTTTGGTTCTGTTTCTGGGAACCGGAGTCTTTTTTACGTTAAAAACAGGTTTTTTTCAGATTAGAAAATTCCCCTTTTGGTGGAAACATACCATTGGAAGCATACAAGAGGATGAGGTGGAAGAAAAAGGTGAAGTGACAAAATTCCAGACAGCCTGTACGGCTCTGGCGGCTACTATTGGGACCGGAAATATTGCCGGTGTGGCCACCGCACTTACGGCCGGTGGACCTGGAGCCATATTCTGGATGTGGGTTTCTGCTGCAATCGGTATGATGACAGGCTATGCGGAGACCATGCTGGGTATCCGGTACCGCTACCGGGACAGAAACGGCGCCTGGATATGCGGGCCAATGGTTTACCTGGAACGGGGGCTTAAGCTTCCGGTACTTGGCATGATATACAGCTTTCTTTGTATCATGGTTTCTCTTGGAATGGGAAGCATGGTCCAGTCCAATTCCATTGCGGAAACTCTGGAATATTCCTTTGGCATACCGCCGGTTCCTATTGGTATCCTGTTGACTGGAATTGTATTATTGGTGGTTCTGGGTGGGATCGCAAGGATTGCTTTTGTCTCTGAGCGGCTTATTCCTATCTCGGCCGGCGCTTATATGCTGTTTTCCATGGTTGTGATCATGTCCTGTTACGATAAGATCCCGTATATCTTTCAATGCATTTTTCAGGATGCCTTTCGTCCGGTTTCCGTATTTTCAGGAGCTGCGGGCTACCAAATCAGCAAAAGCCTGCAGTACGGCATATCCAGGGGAGTATTTTCCAATGAAGCAGGACTTGGGAGCATGGCAGTCCTTCACGGTGCGGCAGAGGATACGACACCAGAGCAGCAGGGAATGTGGGCCATGTTTGAAGTGTTTTTTGATACCATTTTGATCTGTACCATGACCGCCTTTGTGATCCTGTGCATGACGGATGGGGATGCTGCCGGTTCCGGCTATGACGGAGCGGTTTTGACTGCCTTCTGCTTCTCAAAACGTTTAGGGCCGCTTGGGGAATATGTGGTATCAGGAGCCATGCTGATTTTTGCATTTGCTACTATTATTGCATGGTATTATCTGGGCCGTCAGGCCGCCATATATCTGGCGGAGAGCTTAAAAAGACGGGGATCCCTTTACATACTGCAGCGCATTTTAAGAGGAAAGGTCTATACCCTGCTTTATCTGGGGGCCGTTTTTCTTGGGTGTATGGCAAAGCTGGAAACTGTGTGGGAATTTTCCGATATCTGGAATGGGCTGATGGCGCTTCCCAATATCATCGCAATTATTTTCCTGATGAAGGAGGTAACGGTTCCTGGAAAAGCAGAAAAGCGGGCGCAGAAAAGCACCCGCCTGTAAAAGGGGAAGGGGTCTGACCTGCATAGCGGTCAGACCCCTTTATGATGAATTAGTTGCAAGCAAATGATCAGCAATCTCCTGCGTAATAGGAGATAATGCTCATATAATCCTTTGGAGCAGGAATATCCAGGGTAAGACACAAGAAGTTTTTATTTTCCCTGTATTGATGCATCAGCTCCATCTGGAGTCCATGGTGTTTGTTGATATTTTCTTTTCTTCCGTCCGGGTACAGCAAATGAACCGCGTCACTGCATGCATTTACTGTTTGTAAAAAGCTATCCATATCCAAGATGTTCAGTTTTATCATTACAAACCCTCCATTGTGAAAAACAGTGATTATATGGTGACTGCAATGACTTTAAAATTAAAAAGATTGCCCTATCACCTCTACAGGTATCATTATAGTGCAATATTTTTTAAATAAATATATTATTTCTGCCGTTATATGTTATTATCCTGCCATTTACGGCGGTATTCCAGGGGCGTACAGCCAATATACTCCCGAAAGACCTTTCCAAAGTAGCTGCTGCTGCCCAATCCGCAGGCATGGCTGATAGAGGTTATCGTTTCCCTGCTGTTTGCCAGCATATGGCAGGCCATTTGTAAACGGTAGGTTTTGATATATTCCACCGGTGTCGTATGCAGGCAGTCATGGAATACCCGAAAGCACTCCCGTTCACTGGAAAAAGCGGCGGCAGCAATCTCTGGGATTGATATTTTTTCCCCATAATGCTCATGGACATAAACCATCATTGATTTTATTTTATCATTTGCTTTGCTGGAATTCCCCTTTTCTTCCAGCAGAGGACGTGATATCTGGAGAAGCTGGATCCATATGTCGGATAAGACCTCCCGCAGCTTTATTTCATATCCAAAATCATGTTCGGAAAGGTGAAAAGATTCACGAATGACATCTATAACTTTCGCCTGTTCCGGATCTTCCGGATATAAGGCAAAGATTTCTGCCTGGGTGGCTGCGGTAATCGGCGTAACGTATTTTTGCTCGATCCGGCTTCCATGTTGGCCGGCTATGAAAGAAGGATCAAAAATATGAAGGAACTGAAGGTTTTTTTCTGATTCCGCCTGTGGCCTTGCCGTGTGAAGCACATTGGAATTGATCATCCCGCCGGAACCTGCGGGAAATATCATTCGTCCCTTTGGTGTACAATATTCCATTCTCCCGCTTTCCATATAAAACAGTTCCACGTTTTTATGCCAGTGCCATGGAACAAAACCTCCCATAAACTGATCCAATTGGGAGCAGGAGGCAGTATATGGAAAATCTGACGTAAAACCAGGAAATAATTCTTCTTTGCTTCCCGTATGAAATTCGATTCTATGAACGTTCTTCAATGGTTTTTCATCCTTTCCCGATTATAAAACAAGTGGCATTAAGAAATGCATTTACAAAGTTTTAGTAAAATAATAGCGTTTTCCTGTCACAGGGTATTCTTCCAGTGCAAACACGTTCCTGTATCCGTGCTTTTCATAGAAGGCAGGCGCCTGAAAACTGAAAGTATCCAGAAATGCGTACTGACACCCACGCTCTTTTGCTGTTTCTTCCGCCTGTTTTAAAAGCTCACTGCCAATATTTTGACCCCGCAGGTCTTCGCTGACCCATAAATATTTTACAAACAACCAGTTGCCGTGTGTATTTCCAATCAGTCCCCCAACCGTTTCTTCCGCCTCATCCCGCAGATAGACTCCTAAATCCCTTGGATTTTTGTCCTCAATTCTGGCTAAATTATAATCTAGTAAGCCCTGGTAAATGATTTCCTCATCTTCTTTTTTTATTTTATCAGTTATTTTAAAGTTCACTTTAATCGTTTCTCCTTATTGGCTTATATGAATTTTCCCTTGCCGTTATCATATCATATCCCTCTGTACAATTCCACAGTCCATATGGGTATGGAGGGAAACCTTCCGGATATATAATGAAAAGAAAAAGCTGGATTTAAGCAAAGATTATCAAGAATTAATTTCAAAAGGAGTATATAATGATAATATGTTTTGGGAAAGGAGCAGGTATATGGATTATCATTCAAAGGTAAAGGATTCACTTAAATATATTGATGAAAATTTAAATCGTAAAATTGACCTTGATGATCTTGCAAAAAGAGCTTATCTGTCTAAATATCACTATCATAGAATTTTTCATAAAGTATCAGGAGAATCGGTTACCAGATATATCACTAAAAAGCGGATGGAGAAAGCTGCGGGAGAGCTTGCCCGGACAGACAGGCCGATTATTGATATCGCCCTGGAATACCAGTATGCTTCCCAGGAATCCTTTTCAAGGGCTTTTTTAAAGATTTACGGTCTGACACCGGGGAAATACCGGAGAATGTATGGCGGCAATTCCTCTGATCAAGTGATCAATCTCAGCAGCCGCTTCAACAAAATCATGGATATGGCCGCATAATAGTCAGGAGGTTTACATGAGCAATCTTATTCCAATGGTAATTGAACAGACATCTCACGGCGAGCGGTCCTTTGACATTTTTTCCAGGCTGCTGAATGACCGCATTGTCATGCTTAACGGCGTTGTGACCAATGAAATGGCAAGCCTGATTATAGCCCAGATGCTTTTTCTGGAATCCGCTGACAGCAGCAAAGACATTCACTTGTATATTAACAGCCCAGGAGGGTCTGTAACGGACGGGTTCGCTATTATGGACACCATGAACAATATCAGATGCGATGTTTCCACCATCAGCATAGGCCAATCAGGAAGTGCGGCCTCCCTGATCCTGGCATCTGGGAAAAAAGGAAAGCGTTTTGCCCTTAAAAACAGTGAAATACTGATCCATCAGCCGTCAATATCCGGGGGGCTGCAGGGACAGGCCACGGATATTAAAATCCATAGTGACTGGCTTGAAAAGACAAAGGAAAAGCTCAATAAGATATACAGTGAGCTTACAGGCCAGCCCCTTAAAAAAGTTGAGGAAGATATGGAACGGGATCATTATCTGACGGCTGAGGAGGCAAAAGAATATGGCTTAATTGATGAAATTCTGTTATGCCGCAGATGATACCGGAATATTGAAATAAGAAACCCGCCTGCGGAGGGCCTGACAGGTCAGCCGTTGAGCGGGTTTTTCTCAGGTTAGATGATAATCAAATCAGATCAGATCAGATGATCCACTGCCTGCGGTATTCAAAAGGAGTCATATGATAATAACTCTTGAATTTTCGGTTAAAGTTAGACAGATTGCGAAAGCCGCTTTCAAAAGCAATATCTGATATGGACAGCCCTGTTGTCCTTAAAAGGTTGGCTGCTATTTTAAGACGGTGCTGAATCATATATTCCACACAGGTAATTCCCACAGCATGTTTAAAAAAGTTCATGAAATGGGTTTTGCTGAAATGGCATAAGTCTGCCAATTCACCGATGGAGATTGGCTCCTGATAATTTTCCTGAATATATTTTACCGCTTTCTTTACTTTATCCATATGTGCATGGGTGGGAGATGCAGCATCTGTATTTGTAAAGCATTGATGTTGAAATAACAGGTAAAAAAGATGATGCAGCTTCTCTTTTAAGATCATTTCAAAATAATCATCTTTATTTTTTACACAAAGGAAAATCTGGTTCATGCATTCATAAAATTCAGGATAAAAGGGATGGTCTTGATTCATATGGGAAAGAGGCCGGATAAAACCATTATGTATGGGCTGGAGATAGGTTAAGCTGTATTGATCCATAAGAGAATATCCCAGCATATCAAGATGAAAGACCAAAGTATCGGAAATATGGGTGCTGCCCGGCAAAGGCTTGACCGAATGAAGGGTGTTGGGTGGTACGAAGATCAAATCCCCTTTTCTGGATTGAAAGGTTTCTTTCCCGATTTTATAATTTGCACTTCCTTCTAAAATAATGGTAATTTCAGCTTCCACATGCCAGTGAAGCAATACGTCAGGCATAACTGTTGGTAAGATACAGTGGTAAAGCGCATAGGGCGAAAGGATGGTTCCGTGGTTCACATCCTGTTTTTGCGACGACAGTAAATAGGGCTCCAAAACAAACTCCTCCTGGACTTCAATGAGAAACGTCGATGAGAAAATCATACAATGGTATCAGATTTTAATAGTATTATATAAGAAAATACTGATATACCATGTTATAATATCAAAATGTGATATGGAAAGCAAATGATTATTGCACAGCTTTGCCCACAGATTATTACTTTTTTGGAGGAAAATATATGTTATCCTTATTGCTCGTCATTATTTACATATCCTTTATCAGTCTGGGATTACCGGATTCGCTGCTGGGGTCCGCGTGGCCTACCATGTACCGGCAGCTTAATGTTCCCCTATCTTATGCCGGTATTATTTCTACTATTATAATAGGATGTACTGTTATTTCAAGCTTAAACAGCGACCGCCTTATTAAGAGATTTGGGACGGGTAAAGTAACGGCTGCCAGTGTTGGAATGACAGCCGCAGCCTTATGGGGCTTTTCCGTTTCTCCCTCTTTTCAGTCCCTGTGCCTGTGGGCGATCCCCTACGGATTAGGTGCTGGTTCCGTGGATGCTGCCTTGAATAACTTTGTGGCGATTCATTATAAGGCTAAGCATATGAGCTGGCTTCATTGTTTCTGGGGAATCGGGGCTACCATGGGGCCGTATATTATGGGGTATTTTCTGACCGGCGGCATGCCATGGTTCATGGGATACCGTTCCATTTCTGTAATTCAGATCCTATTAACCGGTATACTGATTTTCTCTCTGCCTTTTTGGAAGAAGAGCCACCAGGAATCGGAAGAGGAAACCAGAGAGCATAAACGCGTAACCATAAAGGAATTGCTTGGGCTGAAAGGAGCAAAGCCTGTGCTTGCTGCTTTCTTCTGCTATTGTGCCTTTGAGTCCACCGCAGGACTGTGGAGCAGCAGCTATATGGTTATGGAAAAAGGAATTTCGCCGGATGCGGCGGCAAAATGGGCTTCTTTATTTTTCTTCGGCATCACCTTTGGAAGATTTTTAAATGGTTTCGCAGCCATGAGATTATCTGATAAAAAAATGATCCGCATAGGACAGGGAATTATCCTCCTGGGTATCCTGGTAATCATACTGGCTCAGGGAAACCTGTTTCTGTGTGCAGGATTTATTTTAATCGGAATGGGCTGTGCGCCTGTTTATCCCTGCCTGCTCCATGAGACCCCGGAGAACTTTGGCAAGGATTTATCACAGGCCATTATGGGCATCCAGATGGCATGTGCATACGTGGGTGCAGCCCTTATGCCTCTTCTCATGGGAATCATAGCGGAATACGTGACGATCCGGTTATACCCCTATTACCTGATGATATTTGCAGCAGTCATGATCATAATGGTTGAACAGGTAAACCGTATTAAGAACAAATAAGAAATCATCGTCATTTGAAATATTGCAAAATAGGAGCGGTAATACCTAATACCGGTCCAATATGTATACCAGTCATTGCTACCGGTTTTCCTATAATAGATTTTTATAAAGCGCTGCTTGTTGGCATATTATGCCTGACAAGTGGCGTTTTTTTGCTTTTAATAAAAACTCTTTTGGACAATTAAGGTATTTACGTGGATGGCGGCTTTGCCTTCCTTATTTTACCTGTGCATACCTCCGGCTTCAATATATGAGGTAAAATATAGTTTAATCTTTTGGTGGTAAGATAAAATAATTTGAATTGAATGTGCAAAACCCGTCACAAATGAAAAAAAATCACGTTATATAAGGAAAATGGGCAATTTAATCAGATATTATAGAAAAATAAAATAAGAAGGAACAAATACAACGTGCGGAAGTTATATGAGGGGAATATCAGTACTTGAGTGGAAGAGATATTGTACAAAAAGGGGTGGCTGTTATGATAAAAATCGCTATTTGTGATGATGAAAATAAGGTTGTAAGTTTAATTGAGAAAATGCTTTTGGATGTAAGCAAGACAAATCATATACCTATAGATATTGATGCATTTTACTGCGGAGAAGATCTGGAAAAAGCTATGGGAAATGAATCACAATACGACTTGCTCTATTTAGATATTCATATGAAGGGGGAAAGTGGTATATTAGCAGCTCAAAATATTAGAAAAATGGATCAAAACCTGTTAATTATTTATGTATCAAGCTATGATCGATATTTAATAGAATTATTTCGCTTAGATGTATTTGACTTTATAAAGAAACCAATTCAGCAGGATGTTTTTATAAAAACATTTTTAGCAGCAAATGAAAGGATATGCAGTAGAAAGGTCTACTTTCCATTTCAGTATAAAAATAAGGAGTATAAGATCCTTTGCAGTGATATTGTTTATTTTGAAAGTAAAGGCAGACAGGTACAGATTCATATAAGACCTGGAGGAATAGAAATTTTTAACGATAAACTTAATGCAGTTGAAGAACGAATGTACTCAGGCAAGATTCCATTTTTGCGGATACATCAGTCGTTCCTTGTAAATTATCATTACATTGCAGCGCGTACAAAGACAAGCGTAATCATAGCAAATGGACAAGAACTGCCAATAAGTGAAGAAAGACAAAAAAGCTTTGGACAAATTTATGGGAGATTGCTGAAAGATGAAATTAGTGTATAACTATATAGACATTTTATTTGATATAACAATGGCATTTATAACAATGTGGATTGTATACAAATATTTGTCTGCTTTTTTTGAAAAAAAGAAAAACAGACTGTCTAATATATTTATATGGTGTTTGTTTTATATATACCAGGTTATAGCAGAACATGGTAGCGGAAACGCTTCCATATGGATTTTTGTGATAAATGTTGTTTTAGTTTCACTTATTGCTGTTATTGGTTTTCATAAGGCGGGGAATAAAAAAGTTTTATATGTAGTGCTTTTATATGTGGTTTGGATGATCATAGAATTACTTTGCTATCATTTCCTTAAATTATTACCAGTTGGAAATACGGAGTTTACTACCCTGGGTTCGGTCATATCTAAATTAATTGTAATAATGTTAGTCAGCATAATGAGCATAAGATTTAATTCAAAGGATAAAACAATGATCCCAGCCATTTATTATTTACTTATGTTATTTATCCCCTTTAGCAGTGCTTTTGTAGTACATAACATTTTCATTTTAGGAGGAAATAGCCATAAAATGGCCGTTATGGTTGCACTCAATATAATTCTGTTTATAAATTTAATAATCTTTGAAATCTATGAAAAACTTGCCGAGAGTTTTGTAATACAAAAAGAAAATATTATTTATGAGCAGCAGATTGAATTATTGGCGATGAATACGGATGAACAAAAAAGGGCCATGGAGAATTTTTATAAAGAAAAACATGATCTGATCAATCAGTTAATACTGCTAAGAGAGAATGTAAAATATGGCAGAAATCAGGAAGCTATTAATGATCTGAATCATTTGCTTCAGATATCTTCAGAAGATGAAAAACGGATATTGAATAGCGGAAACAATGTAATAGATACATTGATCAATTTTAAATATTCTTATGCAAAGAAAATGGGAATTGATTTTAAAATCAAGAGTTTTATTCCGGAAGACATACCAATTCAGCAAAGTGATTTGAGCATTATCTTAGGAAATTCTTTGGATAATGCCATAGAGGCAACAAAAACATGTGAGGAACATAAGAGAACCATCCAGATATACATGAGGGTAAAAAAGGCGGCTTTTGTACTTGTTATTATAAATCCTTACAATCATACCTTGAAATGGGATGACAGGGGGAACTTAAAAACAACTAAAACAGAAAATGCCAGACATGGGTATGGTGTGAGCTTTATTAGAAAGACAGTGGAGAAATATCAGGGATCTGTAAATGTAGATACAGAGAACGGAGTATTTTTCCTGACAGTTATTTTAAATATATAATTAATTTTGACAGCAAAACCGGTAATTATGGCAGGTGGGGCAAATGGAAGTTATTAAATGATATAATCGATTTGTCAACAACTTAACCATATTAATGTATGAAGAGAGGATGAAGGATATGAAAAAATTAAGTGCTAAAATCACGGTAGCTAATGTTATGGCATTATTTGCAGTACATATGGTGGCTTTAGGAGTGAGTACTCAATGTGCATATATTTTTCACCAGCCAAAGTTGCCAGATGAAGTAAAAGAGTATAGAAAATTTTAACATGCAAAAGCTTGCAGTCAGACTAACAAATTATGTTGTATGCAAAGGAGTAGTGAAAGAAGAAGAAAGGAAAGTATATGAGTACGGCTTTCAGACAGGGTTAGAAGTTTCGTTAAGCTTCCTAATTAGTATTTTGATAGCGGTCCTAGGGCATATGCTGCTTGAAGGATTATTATTTTTGGCAATATTTATACCATTAAGGTCTTATGCGGGAGGGATGCATTTAAAACATTATTCATATTGCTTGATATTATCTAACATTACATATACAGGAATTCTGCTGCTGGTTAAACTCATTGCTGTGCCTATGCTATTTTCCATATTGCTTTTATTTGCTTTTATTGTGGCAGTATGGGTGTTGTATCCGGTAAAGCATATGAATCGGCCCATAGATAGAAGTGAAGAAATATATTTTAAGAAGCAACTCAAACAATATTTGCTGATAGATGCTGCATTAGCCATTGTATTTCTGATTTTTAAAAATGATAAATATCTGTTTTTAATAATGATTACGTTTCTTTTAATGGTTATTACAATGCTTATTGGTAAATATAAGGAATGGCATTAATAATTTCTTTTTACAGTTTCATCACTTTATCAAAGAAATCATTTAGTTAGAGGCTATGTTACAGGGCGTTTAACTAAATGATTTTTTTGATGGAGGAAATTATATTATGTTAAAAAAGGTCATTATAATTTTTTGTTTCTGTTTTTAGTTCAAAGAAATTGATCACACCATTTTACAACGGCTCCTTATTCAAAAAATTTGTACGAGGGGTTTCTATTTTGGATAAATCTTTCTTTCTAACTTGTAGAAGACTCTTCTGAAACGGCGCGCGACATTTTAGAGGTGCTTCAATTAATTTATGAAAGAAGGTAAAAATTATGGCAGCAACTCCAGCATGGCCTGTTTTACAGACCGGCAGTTCAGGGAAAAATGTGAGCGCTTTACAGTGCTTGCTGACTTTTAAAGGGTATTCTCTCACGATAGACGGAAGTTTTGGTTCAGGTACCAAAACTGCTGTGACTAATTTCCAGAAGAGCAAGGGCCTTGCGGCTGACGGGATCGCAGGGGCGGGCACCTTATCTGCATTGATTGTCACGGTGCAGAATGGAACCAACAACTACGCAGCCAGAGCAGCGCAGTATTTGTTAAGCAAATTTGAAACCATTACTGTGGATGGTGCTTTTGGCCCTAACTCTGTAACTGCTGCAAAAAATTTCCAGAAGAAAATGGGGATTTCGGCCGATGGTATTATCGGTCCCACCACCTGGCAGTTCCTTTTTGGTTATAATACTTATCCGTCTTCTGGCAATGGAACTATATATTGCAGTAATAGTTATCTGACACAGAGTCAAATGGCCGTGAACGCCCAATATATCCTGAATTATTTACGCGGTAAGGGTTGGACGAAAAATGCTATCTGCGGTATGCTTGGAAATATGCAGACAGAAAGTACAATTAATCCAGGTATCTGGCAGAGTTTAAAAGAGAATAACATGAGCGGAGGTTTTGGCTTAGTCCAATGGACACCGGCAACAAATTATATAAACTGGGCGCAGAGCAACAAATTGCCGGTTGCTGATATGGACAGTGAATTAAAACGTATTCTGTATGAGGTAAGTGCGGGTCTGCAGTTTTATGCTACTTCTAAATATAATATGTCTTTCACACAGTTTACCCGTTCTACAGAAAGTGCGTATTACCTTGCCTGTGTATTCCTGCACAATTACGAAAGGCCGGCAAATGCTTCACAAGATCAGACACGGGGAAATCAGGCAACCTATTGGTATAATACATTAAATTAAAAGCAGTAGTTTACATAATGCTCTAAACGTAAATAATCGGTCAAAGGTAAAACACTTTGGCCGATTATTTATTTTCCCAATAATTTTGACTGAGCAGATAGAACTGCTGTATATCACTGTATTTAAGCTGGGCCTCGAAATGATCGCTTCCGGTTGCGTGTACAGCAGGCATACTTAGTACAATTCCATCAGGCTTAAGAAAGCAGGAAACGTTATCCGGTATGCTAAATGGGTCGATTGTCTGGTATTCCGGCGATTGAAGCCTGAGCATTTCCGGGAAACTGGCTTTGTCATATGAGGTTATCGGATTCTCCGGGAAAAAAGCTTTATTAAAAAATACTTTTTTAAAGTCTGCATTGGTTGTATACAAATCTTTGAGAGTGATTTCTTTCAAAGACTGTAAGTCTATATTAAGGGTAATCAGGTCACTGACCGGATATGCGCCGCCTTCGATATAGCTTGAACCCCAAAAGACAATGCTTACTATTTTGCTGTTTTGCAGTGTAACTGCGGATTGATAATCAATGGTTAAACCGGTATCGCCTGAGAATAGAGATGTATCAATTTTGGCAAAGCTCTGAACTTTATTATAGATCAATGCATTTAACGCATCAAAACCATTGCCGGAGAAACTTGGATATTGAATTTTAATTGAACTGTTTTTATTGGGTGCTTCTGTATAGACTGACATCATGTACGTTTGGGCTGAAGATTTTGTACTGCTGGTCTGATCTTCTGCAGCGCCTGAACCCGGGGAGGGCTGCAGTGATTTTTCACTTGGTGTTTGGGAAGAATCAAGTACGATGGAGGAAGATCCAGAACTGGAAGGCGCAATGGAAGCGCTGCTGCTTTGGGAACAGGAACTAAGAAGGAGCAAAAGTACGGACGAAAACTGGATAGCAACTGCTTTCTTAGAAAAATGTAAATATTTCATGGCGGCCTCCTAAGATAATACTTTTATACAATACCATATCTTATTCATCTTTAGATGACAATTATACTATGAAAAGACAAATTTTCCCCGAAAGGATTATTCGAAGATCACGAAAACAATAAAATGAACTAATGTATTTAAAACGGGGTTTACATATAGGAACGAAATACTTTTTAATAGATATATGAGTAAAAATCCTGCTATTTGCATAAAAAAACTTTTTAAATAGGTCAATGTTAAATCAGGGTGTTTTATCTATGGAATAAATTGTATGGGGGGAGAGTGCTTTATGGATAAGAAAAAATTAGAAATGGGGATAACTGGTATAATCGGCACATGGATTATGGATAAGTGCAGTTTATTATTTCCGGCAATGATTCTATTAATGATATTAATGATACTGGATTATATTTCGGGAATGCTTGCAGCAAAAAAGGAAGCAATAGAACACCCTAATAATAAAAAATATGGGTGGAGCAGTAAAAAAAGTATCATTGGGATTTACAAAAAGGTCAGTTATATCCTAATAATTCTGGTGTCAATTAGTACTGACTTTATGTTACATAAATTTGCCGGTGAGATTGGGGTCAATTATAAATATACATCAATATTTACACTCCTGGTTTCTGTCTGGTTAATTATTAATGAGCTATTGTCAATTTTGGAAAACGCTGGACGCATGGGGGCAAAATTACCTAATTTTCTTAAAAAGATTTTAACCGAATTGCAGAATGATATTGATAATAAATCCGGATTTTAACCGAATCAAGTAGCGAAGCGGATTGTGAATATCCGCTTGACATTGCTCATTTTTTAATAACTTATATGTTTGGTTTACAATATATAATAGTTTTTCTTTCTAAATAGTGTAGTCAATAACACGAAAGGAGAATTATACAATGAAAAAATTATCAATTCAGGAAATGTGCAAAATAAAAGGCGGAAACGCACACTTAAAAATGGATCCCAAATACCGTAAGAAGGCTAATTGCTTAGGTGAAGCGCAGGCTCAGATTCAGAGAGGAATTGTTACGGGTATGACGGAATTAGAGATTGGACAGGAAATTTTTGCTCATGCAGTTGCTTATTATAAGGCTGATATTTTAAGTAAGATCATTCCTTTCATAGGTGATGATGTAAAGAACTATCTTATTTCTCACGCCAGCATAATTGATATCATGGATGGTGGAGATACTCCTGTTAGAAAAGCTGCTTATACAGCTATCTGGAATTTTACCGGCTCATCAATTTAACCGAATCAAGTAGCGAAGCGGATTGTGAATATCCGCTTGACTCTTTGTTTATAACCAAATGATTTATTGACTACATTAGCGCATCATTACGATGCGCTTCTTAAATTATTTAATTTCAAATCATAACGCTTTGAATAAGCCTGTAGTATAATTATAGAGAATACAAGCGTAATGAGGCAGCGAAGTGGAGACTATTATGAAAAAGTATATTTTAGTAAAACAAGAAGAAGAGATGGACTGCGGCGTTGCGTCATTATCTGCAATTTTTCAATTTTATGGTAATATATATAATCTGAATGGCCTAAAAAAATTAATGGATTATAATAATCAGTCAGGAACGTCATTTCTTCAAATGTATGAAACTGCAAATTTCTTAAATTACGATGTAGAAGCATATTGTGTAGATAATATTAATGAAATTAATAAAACAATGTTGCCATGCATAGTACAATTAGAAATTTCAGAAAATATTTTTCATTTTGTTGTAATATATAAAATACGAAAAAAATATATCGTAGCAGCCGATCCGGCCAAAGGCATGGTCAAGATTAATAAAGCTGTATTTATGAATATATTTACGGGTAATTTATTGATTATTAAAAAATTTATAAATCAGTGTAACAAACTTTGATTTTTATCGTCATATCAGCATAAGGGTGATTATATGGAAAATAAAGAATTCGAAGTATTATACCAAAAGTATGTTCGAGAAGTTTTCAGATTTTTATTGAAGCTATCAGGGAATTATCATGTTTCAGAAGAATTGACACAAGAGACATTTGTAAAGGCGTATATTTCATTAGCTGGCTTCAGAGGGGACTGCCAGCTTAAGGTATGGCTTTGCCAAATTGCTAAAAATCTCTTTTTTGATTATTTAAAAAGGAGTAAAAATGTTGTACCTTTAGAATTCATTGAAGAAAATTACACAGATATGGAGAAAAACAGCCTAATCGATGATCTTATAGAAAAAGAGGAGCTTTTAAAGATTGTTCATATGATTCAGCATTTAAAGGAACCCTATCAAACAATAATTATTCAAAGGCTTTTTTTAGAATTAGATTACTCTGAGATTGGAGAACAGTTTGGAAAAACGGAGAATTGGGTTCGTGTAAATTTTTACAGAGCCAAAAATAAACTGCATGATATGATTAGTGAAATGGAGGATGTTGGTAATGAAATGTGAAGTTATTAAGGATTTACTGCCATTATATGCAGAAGATTTGTGCAGCGAAGAAAGTAAGATAATTGTTAATGAACATATAAGTACATGCAGCGATTGCAGAAAATATCTGGATAGTATTACAAAAAAAATAGAGCCCCTTATTCCTTCTGAAGCGGAAATCAAAAAAAGAATGTTTGAAAAAGATCTGCTGTCTAAAAGTAAACAAAGCATACAAAATAATATTTTGAAAAAGATACTAACGGCATTTAATATTATTTCAATCGCAATAACAGTTCTTGCTATAATTATAAGTGTTATTTTTATGTTTAAAGAATATTCAATAAAGTACCCAATGCTTCATTATACACCTGGCATTAGCTTTTTCTATCTTATTTGTTTTATTATAGGATTATCACCTGTCCTTATAGCAATATTACAGCTATATAGTATTATTAAAAAAGATAATACACAACATTATATCCGGAAATTCATTTTTAATATCCTACTGCAAATCACAGCATTGCTTTTGAGTTTAATTATAACTATTACAATATTTTTAATTGTTCCCCCATTAGAGTCTCAAACAAATAAGATAAAAAAATATTTAGATGTGGATAGGGATATAATAAAGTATGAAGCTGTTTATAACAATTTCTTCCCAGCAGAAATTCCGAAAGCTGCAGAAAATTTAGAATATCATTATAAGAAATACAGTAATCTAATTAATACCAATGTTCAAATACAATTTTCTATGGTACTGCCTGAAATGGAGTACTTAACTGAAAAAGACAGGGTGTTAGAAAATAATGCAGCCCCGATTACAGGAGAAGAAAATGCCTTTGATATTACACTGCATGGAGTAAGGTATCCAGGTAAAATTAAATTAGAATTTAGATTTGATGATATAAGTAAAAAATTAATTTATAATTTATATTTAGATGATAATTAAGTAATCTATGGTCTTTATATCTTGACAAGGAAGAGGATGCCCCCGAAGGCATTCTCTTTTTTTGGTGGAAATTTTATGATGCATAAAAAACGCCTTTTTCAGAACAAATATTTTCATACGCCTCCTAAGCGTTTCTCCAGGAACTTCATATTAAAAATACTTGTTTAATTCGGCCTAATAGAATGGCTATTAAATTCGACGACATAACTGTTCTTTACTCCTGTCTGCATGTTGACATACAGGAGTTTTTTTGTTGATCCATAGACCTGGATAAAGCATTATCTGGTTAAACATTCGTGTGTTTTTAAAAAAACAAGAAAAGTTTAACGAAAAAACAAGAAAAAATATGAATTATAAGTGAAAAATATAGATTTAAATCTAATTAGTTTGTATATAATGACGGAATTTTGTCAGTAATAAGTCTATTTTTTACATCAAAAAAAATTAGTTGTTTTTTTCATATACAATTAAATCGTTATCAAAAATATTTAATCCTGTCGAGGTTTACATTTACTTCCTTTTTTTCTTTTTTCCTTTTAGGAGGAAGAAAAATATGGGAGATAAACTAAGTACACTAATACAAGAATTTAAAGGCGGTGACAAAGAAAAATTTCTATTAATTTTAGACAAGATGGAACCTATACTTAAAAAGTACGTTCGTCTTTTATATAAAGATGAAAAAGAGGATACATATGCAGAGTTGGTACTTTGTCTTCTTGAGTCCGTAAACAAGATGGAATATTACGAGGATGAGGGTCAATGTGTGCGTTTTTTGAGTCAAGCCATAAAAAACAGGTTTTATGAATTGTATAAAAAAAGTAGAAGAAATTTTGATAATAAGGTTGAAGTAGAGGAAGAATATTTTGACAGTCTATATTGCAAACAATCGGAATATGAAGATATTGTGATTAAAGAAGATTTAAGTAAATTACTATTAAAGGTAAACGGGAAACAATATCAAATATTTTATTCCATGATATTTAATGAAGAAACAGATGCTGAGATAGCTAAGAAGTTCGGGATATCCAGGCAATATGTAAATCGTATAAGGAAAAAGTTAATTAAGTTACTTAAAGATGAGTATTTTTAGGTAAATAAACAGAATAGAAGCAGCTTGCACCGTACCATTTTGGAAAGTATAATATAATATGAAAATGGAGACGATATCAGAATAAAAATAAATTTCATACAGGACGCTAAAAAATATATGTAATTTTGAAAGGAGGTGGCCACGTGGACAATCATAAAGAAATACCCAATAGATTAATCAAAGAAAAATCCCCTTACCTGATGCAGCATGCCTATAATCCAGTGAACTGGTATCCATGGGGAGAGGAAGCATTTGAGAAAGCAAGGCAAGAAGACAAGCCTGTTTTCCTATCTATTGGGTATTCGTAACTTGTCTGCAATAGTTGACTTGTCATTGGTGTCATGTCATGGCTCATGAGTCCTTTGAGGACCAGGAAGCAGCGGAAATTCTTAACAGGTATTATGTGGCCATAAAGGTTGACAGGGAAGAGCGGCCGGATATTGATTCCGTATACATGTCGGTCTGCCAGGCGCTCACCGGTTCCGGTGGATGGCCTCTTACGATCATTATGACGCCGGAACAAAAACCATTTTATGCCGGGACTTATTTGCCAAAATATTCAAGATGGGGTTCCGCCGGTCTTCTGGATGTTTTGACCTCTATCCGGAAGCTTTGGGAAAATGAGAAACATAAGCTTCTGGAAGCGGGAGATGAGATAACCGGATATTTAAACAAAGAAGAGACTTCTGTTAATAATGAGGGCAGGGAACCTGCAAAGGAAATGTTTCTGTCAGCTGCGGATCTGCTAAAACGGTCCTTTGATAAGAGATGGGGAGGTTTTGGAAGGGCGCCTAAATTTCCCATGCCTCACAATCTTCTTTTCCTTTTAAGACATCACTTTTTTGAAAAAGATAAAGACGCTCTTCTTGCTGCGGAAAAGACTCTTAGGCAGATGTACCGGGGCGGTATTTATGACCACATTGGAGGCGGCTTTTCCCGCTATTCCACCGATGAAAAATGGCTGGTACCTCATTTTGAGAAAATGCTGTATGACAATGCGCTCTTGCTGTATGCCTATGCGGAAGCTTTTGCCATAACGGAAGACAGCCTTTATGCCAGAGTATCCAGGGGAATCCTTCGATACGTCCGGGAGGTGCTGACTGATGAGCAGGGTGGATTTTACTGTGGTCAGGACGCTGACAGCGAAGGGGTGGAAGGGAAGTTTTATACGTTCCGGAAGGAAGAGATCGAGCAGGTCCTTAAGGACGATGCAGATGAATTCTGCAAATGGTTTGGAATTTCGGAAAAGGGCAATTTTGAGGGAAAGAATATTCCCAATCTCATTGAAAATGAAAATTACGGCATTAGCAGTGAAAAGTTGGAAAATCTGTGTAAAAAGCTTTATGATTACCGGATAACAAGGACAACCCTTCATACGGATGATAAGATATTGACTTCCTGGAACGGACTTATGATCGGAGCACTTGCAAAATCATATGAGGTTTTGGGAGATGACTGGTGCCTCGATGCGGCAAAAAATGCGCAGGCGTTTATCGAGAAGTATCTGACCTCTGATAAGGGCAGGCTCTTTATCCGCTACAGGGAGGGCCAGGCAGTTCACGACGGGCAGCTTGATGATTATGCGTTTTATGCCTTTGGCCTGCTGGAGCTTTATGAAGCTTCCTTTGATATCAGGTATCTAAACATTGCCTCTGAAATCTCAGAAAAGATGCTAGAACTATTTTTCGATGAAGCTCAGGGAGGCTTTTATATGTATGCCCACGACAGGGATAAGCTGATCAGCCGTCCAAAGGAGCTTTATGACGGCGCGCTTCCTTCAGGAAATTCTGTGGCGGCTTATGTCCTAAGCAGGCTTTATCATCTGACCGGGAAAATCAAATGGCAGACCACCCTTGAAAAGCAGGTTTCTTATCTGACGCAGGAAGTGGAGAAAAGCTCTGCAAACTACTGCTTTTCCCTGCTGGCATTCCAAAGCCTCCTTTATCCGTCTACGGAAATTGTATGTGTTTCCGGTGAGGATTCTATATTAAAAGAAATACAGGGGCTGCAAAGAAGCCGGACGCCTGATGTAAGTGTAATATTAAAAACTTCTCTGAACCAGGAAGCCCTGGCAGAAGCCGCTCCGTTTACAGCGGATTATCCGATTCCGTCTGAGGGAACCAGCTATTATGTATGCCGCAATGGGGCTTGTTTGAAGCCTGTAAAAGGCATGGCTGAATTAAAAAAAGTAATGCAATCCCTGTAGCCTGTAAATTGGAACTGCAAAAGAAATTTGTGATGGCAGATTATATAATAAAATAGTGCTTTTGGCAGAAGATGAGCTTTGAAAATGAATTTTAAAACCAATCAAAGCTCATTTTTTGTACATCTTTTCCAGTAAGACTATTTATGGCAGTCCCTTTGATCTTCACCCTATTTTACATACATAAAAACCACAGGCCCCCATATAAATAAGTAAGCAATTTACAATATGGGAGGTAGTTTATATGTGCACGGCATTTACCTTGAGATCCCGGCAAGGGGAAACCTTTTTGGGAAGAAATATGGATTTTTCTTATGATATTGATCCTCATCTTTACATTGTTCCAAAGAATTATGAATGGGATAATGCATTAAGCAAGGAAAAAATCCGTAATATCTACTGTTTTATCGGCATTGGACAGGAACTGGAGGGGGAACTTGGATTTTTTGACGGGGTCAATGAAATGGGGTTTGCGGCAGTCGTTCTTTATTTTGCAGGCTATGCCCAATATGATGCCGGGAGGGACTCAGGGACAGGAGAACAAATCGCTTCAAAAGATTTCCTTCATTATATTTTGGGAAGATGCGCGGATATAGATGATTTACGGCAATTACTGAAGACCATCTCAATCGTTGGCCTTGAAGATCCGTTGACACAGACGGTAGCTCCGCTGCACTGGATGGCGGTAGACCGCAGCGGGGAATGCGTTGTCATAGAGCAGACAGAAAGAGGAATGGAAGTAATAACAAATCCGATTGGTGTCATGTCTAACAGTCCTGATTTCAAGTGGCATATGACGAACTTAAGAAATTACATGGAGGCCTCTCCCTATCAGTCCGAAGAGGCTGTCTGGGGGAGCGTCCGACTGACTCCATTTGGACAGGCAGGAGGTACCCAGTCTCTGCCGGGAGGGTATACATCTCCAGAGCGTTTTGTAAGGATCGCTTATTTAAAATCATTTATTCCAACACCTGAAAGCCGTACGGAAGCGGTTGTTTCATGCGTTCATATTATGGAGAGCGTTTCCATACCAAAAGGAGCAGTCGTAACAAGCCGGAATTCTTATGATTACACCAAATATACGGCCTTTATCAATACGACCACCTGTGAATATTTTTTTAAAACCTATGACAATATACAGGTAGAATCAGCAAGCCTTTTTGGGAATTGCAACCAATTTCCGGAGCTTGTGAATCTGGGAGGATTATAGAAGCAAGCCGGAACAGCAAAAGCTTAATTGATAAAAGGCATGGCCAAAGAAAAAAGGCGTATTGCATGACTGATCTAAAGACCCAGTCATGCAATACGCCATGCAAAAGTTATTTCAAAAAGGGAGGAGAGCTGATAATAAATTACCAGCTCGAGTATTATGAAAAAAATCTTATAAGCAATTTGTATTTCATGTTTTAAGTATATCCATGAAACATGAAGAAATCATGTTGTTTATGTAAAAGGTTTTTGAATGAAATTTAAACAAAGTATGAACGATGGGACAAATGGGTTTTGATATTTTTGCAGAAAATCAGGCAATGCTTGTTGTAAAAAAAGGGTTGACAAATCAGAACTATGGAAATATACTGTTTTTGGAATAATTTTTTCCGTTTCGGTAGGTGAGGCTACCACAGGGATACGGGTTGCTGCCGCAAAGTAGTGGAGACACTATGAGAAGGTTAAACAGTCCATGTCGAATCCAAGGCATGGAATAACGTAACTTCATCGCCCTGTGAAGCTAAAACTTGAACGATGGCGAGAAAACGCTTTTCGAGCAGTCAGGCGTTGTATGTATGAGGATATATCCTCTGTTATCGTTGTCATTATGAAACGTTAACAGAGGATTTTTTTTTGTAAGGAGGTGAGGTCATGGACAGTGGCAGTAGTTATAAACAATATCTAAATGATGGCAATATTAGGAAGGCGCTTTTTTATGAGGGCGCATGGCAGCTGCGTGTCCGCGGCCGCCTTAAAATTGATACACCTGCTGGCATTTAGGCCGGCCGGATATCTCCTTATGCCATCGTTTCGTTTTCTGAACGGTGGTTTTTTCATGCCCTTTTTTGGGCGTTAAGATACTCGGCAACACCCTGTTAGGGTTTTATATAGATATTTCAAAGATAAGCGAGGTGAACGGAATGGAAACCGGAAGTCAAGGCAGCCCTGATCCTGACGGGCAGCAACATATAAGGTTATGGAATGAAAACGTGGTTTCTGTTCCGTTACCATAAAAAGTGATGTAGCTCATCAGTTATGGGCTGTGCTTCCAACCATCTTTTTAAAATCAAGAAATGGAGGTACAGACCAATGAATAACAAAAACAATCGTATAGAAACAAAAAAAATGCTCGCAGAAATGGTACGCCGCAATGAGGTGAGCGACAGACTTACCTTTGCCGCCGCTTCTAAAACGGATATTCTGCTGAACAAGCTGGGGACGGCTCAAGAGGGGTTAAATGATGCCCTTGTGGAGGCTTCCCGCGAGAAATATGGTGATAATAAGGTTACCCATGGTAAAAAGAAGTCCCTGTTTCATCGCATCTGCACCGCATTTATCAATCCATTTACCGCTATCCTCATCGGGCTGGCGGCGGTATCGGCTTTCACTGATATTATTTTAGCGGAGCCGGGAGATGCCGACCCCATGACCGTCATTATTATTATGACAATGGTGATGATATCAGGTGTTTTACGGCTGGTTCAGGAAACAAGAAGCGGAAACTCGGCAGAGAGCCTGTTGAAAATGATTAAGACCACCATCTGCGTCCAGAGGCAGGAGGCCGGAAAAGAGGAAATTCCTCTTGAAGATGCAGTGGTGGGTGACATTGTGCATCTTGCGGCAGGCGATATGATTCCTGCTGATATGCGTATCCTGCATGCCAAAGACTTATTCGTCAGCCAGTCGGCCCTGACCGGTGAAAGCGAGGCGGTGGAGAAACTTCCTGAATCCGGCAGAGACGGTTACGATACTGTGACCGAATGCCCGAACCTTGCCTTTATGGGTTCTAACGTTATCAGCGGCAGCGCAATTGGTGTAGTAGTAGCAACGGGTGATGATACAATTTTTGGCAGCATGGCGAAAAATGTCAGCGAAGAATCTGTTCAAACCAGTTTTGAAAAAGGTGTAAATTCGGTATCATGGCTGCTCATCCGCTTTATGCTGGTGATGGTGCCGGTGGTATTGTTTATTAACGGCTTTACCAAAGGCGACTGGATGGAAGCCGTCCTGTTTGCTCTTTCCATTGCGGTGGGGCTTACACCTGAAATGCTGCCGATGATTGTCACCACCTGTCTTGCCAAAGGTGCGGTGGCTATGTCTAAGGAAAAGACAATTATCAAGAATTTAAACTCCATACAGAACATCGGTTCCATAGACATTTTATGCACAGACAAAACGGGTACGCTGACACAAGATAAGGTAGTGCTTGAGTACCATTTAAACATCCATGGCCAGGAAGATGCGCGGGTACTGCGCCATGCGTTCCTTAACAGCTATTACCAGACAGGGCTTAAAAACCTCATGGACATTGCTATCATTGAGCGGACACAGCAGGAACAGGATGCCGTGGAGGAGCTGCGCGGCCTTACGGACAGATTTACAAAGGTGGATGAGATTCCCTTCGATTTTGAACGCCGCCGCATGAGCGTAGTGGTGCAAAACGGCAAAACGCAGATGATAACAAAGGGTGCGGTAGAGGAAATGCTGTCGATTTGCAGCTTTGCTGAATATGAGGGAAAGGTTCTGCCGCTGACCGATGATATCCGGGCATATATTCTCAAAAAGGTGGATGAACTCAATGAGGATGGGATGCGTGTCATCGCCGTGGCACAAAAGACCAATCCATCTCCCGTAGGCGCGTTCTCTGTAGCCGATGAATCGGAAATGGTATTGATGGGTTATCTGGCGTTTCTTGACCCGCCGAAGGAATCTACGGCTGCAGCGGTAAAAGCCTTGAACGCCCATGGGGTAGATGTGAAAATCCTTACCGGGGATAACGACAAGGTGACGCGCTGTGTCTGCCGCCAGGTGGGCATTTCGGTTGACCGCATTTTGCTTGGCTCTGATTTGGAGAACATGACTGACGAAGCCTTAGGGAAAGCTGCTGAAAAAGTAAGTGTTTTTGCTAAGCTGTCTCCACAGCAAAAGGCGCGCGTCATTACAGTTTTACGGAATAACGGCCACGGTGTCGGCTATATGGGCGACGGCATAAATGACGCAGCGGCTATGAAGGCTTCCGATGTAGGCATTTCAGTGGATACGGCCGTGGACATTGCCAAGGAATCTGCCGATGTTATCCTGTTGGAAAAAGATCTGATGGTGCTGGAAAAAGGGATTATCGAAGGCCGCATAACCTATGCCAACATGATCAAGTACATCAAGATGACGGCAAGCTCCAATTTCGGAAATATGTTCTCAGTGCTGGCGGCCAGCGCCTTTCTGCCCTTTCTGCCGATGATGCCGATTCATCTGATACTGCTTAACCTGATTTATGATTTAAGCTGTACAGCGATTCCGTGGGACAATGTGGATAAAGAATTTCTTGCTGTGCCGAGAAAGTGGGATGCTTCCTCTATAGGCAAGTTCATGGTATGGATAGGCCCCACAAGCTCAGTATTTGATGTCACAACATACTTGCTGATGTATTTCATCATATGCCCGGCCATGAGCGGCGGGCAGTTGTTCCACCAGCTTACTGACCCGGCGATGCAGGCGTACTATATTGCCGTTTTCCAGGCAGGCTGGTTCGTGGAATCCATGTGGAGCCAAACCCTTGTCATACACATGATCCGTACGCCGAAAATACCGTTTATCCAGAGCTGTGCGTCGCTGCCGGTGACGCTGCTCACTTTTACCGGAATTGCTGTTCTGACCATCATCCCCTTTACCGGTCTTGGTCTGTCAATTGGTCTGGCTGCGCTGCCGCCCGTATACTTTGCCTGGCTGGTGCTGACCATACTCCTGTATATGGTTCTGGTGACTATTTTTAAAAAGCTTTTTGTCAGAAGATATGGGGAACTGCTTTAGGATTTTTAGCATTGAAATAGGGCTATACAAACGCATAAGGATTTGATAAAATATAGCCATATGCGGAGTCTGGCGCAACATGCGTCAGGCATACCTTTATGCCCAAAGAACATGGGCAGGAAAGTAGAAAGGGAGAAAAACATGAAAAATCCGGTTATAACGATTACAATGGAAAACGGCGATGTGATGAAAGCAGAGCTTTATCCGGAAATTGCACCAAACACAGTAAATAATTTTATCAGTCTGGTAAAGAAAGGCTTTTATAACGGGCTGATCTTCCACAGGGTTATCAATGGATTTATGATTCAGGGCGGATGCCCGGAAGGAAGCGGAACGGGAGGCCCTGGCTATTCCGTTAAGGGAGAATTCAGCCAGAACGGCGTTTCCAATGCTTTCAAGCATTCAGCGGGAGTGCTTTCCATGGCAAGAGCCATGCATCCCGATTCTGCAGGTTCCCAGTTCTTCATCATGCACAAGGATGCGCCGCATTTGGATGGTTCCTATGCTGCATTTGGTAAGATCACTGAGGGCATGGATATTGTAAACAAAATCGCCGAAGTGAAAACAGATTACAATGACCGCCCCATGAAAGAGCAGAAGATCCAGTCCATGGCAGTGGAAACCTTTGGGGAAGAATATCCGGAACCAGAGACCTGCTAAACCAATGAACTGGGAACGGGAAATCACAGTAGAAGGAAAGATTTTCCAGGTGACCATATCCGACGATCATGAGGCCCTGCGTTCTGCTTTTGCGGAAGGCAGGGCCGTTGTTGGTTTATGGGACAGTAGGCGGACGGACCAGAACCTTGCGCCTGCCGCCTATGTGGTGGAGGATCTTAAGGACATTGACGATGTGTTTTTAGAACGGGTCGTCCGGAGAAGAGAGGGACTTCCGTGGAATATTGTCAAAACCCCGCGCCTGACAATCCGGGAATTTGTCTCCCGGGACTTTGCCGATATACCGGATGAGCCTGAGGCCGGGAAGTCGGGAGCTCTTTTTTTAAAGGAAGAAACCCTGAATGATTATATCAGACATCAATACGTTTTTTATGAGTACGGTATCTGGGCCATAGTTGACCATGTTACAGGACGGCTTGTGGGAAAGGCAGGGATATCCAACATGGAGCTTACCGGGCAGGAAGAGTTTTTAAGCGCAATAAAAAATAATGATACCCCGGTGGAACTGGGATATCACATTTTTTCCTCATACAGGCAGCAGGGATATGGGAAGGAAGCCTGTATGGCAATCCTTTCCTATGCTGCTCTGGCTATTTCAGAAAGAATCTATGCAAGGATTGATGAACGGAACCTTGCGTCAATAAAACTGGCAGAAGATCTGGGGTTCCGGCTTATTGCCCGAACACATAGCGGATCAGTTCCACGGCTGTGTCTGTATGAGTGGAATTGCTCATGACCGAAAGAACCGGATCATCTATAATAAGACCGGTTTTTTCGCGGAAATCAGTACTGCTGATGAAAATTCCGCAGGCCGTTTTTTCACCGGTCTCCTGATTGGTTACAAAATAGAGGTTCTCCTCTACCTTGTCGTAAACGTCGGCAGGGAGGATTTCCTTTAAATCAATAAATCCGCCCATTTCGCCGAAGTGGTCTATGGTATCCGGCTTCCCAATCATAACATCCAGGCTCTTGCTGGATATCATGGCGGTAATTTTAGCCAGCTGGGCATAGGTAAACTCATTCATGGAGGATTCATCAAAGGTGGGGGACATGGAGTAGTCCACATCGATCTTTACATCCTCCTTAAGGTCAATGTACTGGCGGAAGCCCTGATTAAAATAATCATCTACGGAATCGGCTTCACCTGCAGGGCTGCTGTTTAAAATGACGCAGGAAAGAGCGGTTTCAAACCGGTTGTTATACACGGCTGATCCGATGGAAGAGATAAGGACTACGGCCACTACGGCAATGATGATAGGGATCTTGTAATATTCCCAGATGTACCAGAGCCTGTCTTTTAGGCTCATATTTTTTAGTTTGTCCCGTTCCTCCCGCAGGGAGTCTTTCAGGGTTTTGTCTTCGTATGGGGTCATAATTTACCTCTTTCTTTGTTATTGCAGGTACTTTTTTAATTATATCATGAACCTGCGGTTCATGATCAACATTCACCGTTCACGCCGATGAGCAAGCTCATTATATCACACAACGACGGATTTTCATTAAAATAAAAATGAAATTTTGGTGAAAAAAGAAAGAACGTTTGCTTTTTAAGGGCAAATCCGCTATAATATCCTTTAATGCCACTATGAGAAGGGGAAGAACATATGTTTTCTGGCTTTTTTAACTATGATAATCCGGTATGGCGGTTTATCGGTAAATTTGGAGATTTGATCATTTTAAATATTCTGTGGCTGATATGCAGCATTCCTATTTTTACCATAGGAGCTTCTACTACAGCCGTATATTATGTAACCCTGAAGCTTGCAAGAGATGACGATGGATATACCATCCGTTCTTTTTTTAAGTCATTTAAAGAGAATTTTAAACAGTCCACGGCAATATGGCTTATCCTTTTAGCAGTGGGAATGATCCTTGGGGTCGATATGTACTTCTTTACCAGACTGTATACAGGATCCGGGTCCTTACGGACGGTAATGGTTACCGTATTCCTGGCAATGGCTCTTATTTATGCGGCTATTTTTACGTATATTTTCCCGCTTCAGGCCAGATTTTTCAACACAGTAAAACGCACCTTTTTCAATGCCTTTTTTATGTCCCTGCGCCATTTATTCCGCACCATTGGGCTGATTGCCATTGATGGGGTGCTGCTGGCGGCAGGATTCGTATTTATGATACCGCCGATGCTGATGATATTCATGCTGTTCGGGTTTCCGCTGCTGGCGTTTATCAATTCCTATATCCTGACTCCTGTATTTGATCAGTATATTCCTAAGGAGGAGGAAAAGAGGGACGAGCTAAGGCCGTTGTTTTCAGATGAGGAAGAATCTGTGAGCAGCATTTTGATGGCAAAGGGTGATGAGCATGGGGAAGAGATGCCTGAGAACGAGGAAACAAATGTAAAAGAAACGCAAGAAGGGCAGGAATAATTCCTGCCAACAGCCGGCCGGGGATCGCCCATGTATCCCCGGCCGGCTGTTTTTTGCGTATGAGGAAATTTTTATGGACGGCAGTAAAGAGCACTGCCTTTTATCAGAAATCTGAAAAGCGATTTCTAAAAAGATATACTATGGACACCATATAGACACAAAAAAAAGATATACTTAATAACTGTGACAGGGAAATGCCTGGGAGGTGGAATATGACTGAAGAAGAGTATCTCTGTTTTATTCAGCCCTATGAGGATGCGCTTAAAAACATCCGTGTGAGAGTGGATGTGCTGAATAATGATTACAGGAGAAAGAACCAGAATTACCCCATCCATCATATCCAGCACAGAATCAAGCAAAAGGAAAGCATTGAGAACAAGCTGGAAAAGAACGGATATGAGACCAGCGTGGATTCGGCCAGAGACTGTCTGACGGATGTTGCAGGAATCAGGGTCATCTGCTATTTTGTGAAGAATATCTATGACATTGTCTGCCTGTTAAAGAAGCAGTCGGATATTGTGATTATTAAAGAAAGTGATTATATTGCCAATCCAAAGCCCAATGGATATAGAAGCTTTCACATTGTTTTTGGAGTTCCTGTCTATCACACCGATGGCATGGAATACTATCCGGTAGAAATTCAGCTCCGCACCATGTCCATGGACTTATGGGCCAGTATGGAGCACCGTATCTGCTATAAGGGAGAGAAGAAGGAACTGGCAGCAGAGGAATTTAAGAAGTATGCCATAGCCTTAAGACGGATGGAGAAAGAGATGGAGGAATTTCTCTGAAATAAAAATGAGAGAGCTATAAGAAGAAGAGCAGCACTGCCACAGAATTTTACATAGCCGTTTGTTCAAAAAAAGGAGCAAGCGGCTATTAACATTGTTTATGAAAATTTAACAATGCAGGAAACATATTAGGGAATAAACCTCTTGTACTTTTTCTGATTTCGTTATATACTAAATACTGTATACAAAATAATGCAAAAATACAATCCTAAAGAATAAAAAGTGAGGGATGTTTGCCTATGATAAGACATCTGGGGTTAAAAGCATATGGAAAGGTTAATCTGGGACTTGATGTTTTGAGAAAACGGGAAGACGGATACCATGAGGTACGAATGATCATGCAGACCGTAGGCCTTTATGATAAGATCGATATTTACTTAAAAGAGACTCCGGGAATTGAGGTTGTGACAAATCTGTATTATCTTCCGGTGAATGAAAACAACCTGGTTTATAAGGCCGCCAAGCTTCTTATGGAGGAGTTTCACGTCCTTCACGGCATCCGTGTTCACTTAAATAAATTCATTCCTGTTTCTGCAGGCATGGCCGGAGGCAGCAGCGATGCGGCGGCAGTTTTATTCGGAGTCAATAAGATGTTCCAGCTTGGCCTGACAAGAGAAGAGCTGATGGAACGGGGGGTAAAGATCGGAGCAGATGTTCCCTATTGTCTGATGAGAGGAACTGCGCTGAGCGAAGGAATCGGGGAAATATTAACTCCCCTTCCTGATATGCCCCAGTGCCAGGTGCTCATAGTAAAGCCCGGGGTCAGCGTATCCACGAAGTTCGTTTATGAACATCTGGATTTATCCGCATTAGGTCAAGAGGACCATCCGGATATTGACGGAATAATCGAAGCCATTGGAAACCACAACATATACCAGATATCAGAGCGGCTGGGAAATGTGCTTGAAACGGTTACGATTCCGGAATATCCGGTGATTGCACAGATTAAGGACAAAATTAAAGAATTGGGAGCTGTAAATGCTTTAATGAGCGGAAGCGGTCCCACGGTTTTTGGCATTTTTACCAGTCCCAGAGCCGCAGAAAGGGCTTATGAGGAATTGAGATACGGCGAGGCAAAGAGCCTTGCAAAACAGGTTTATCTGACGAATTTTTATAATACCAGGGAGGTTACAAATGAGCAATGATTTAAAGGTTAATATGAATGAATATCTGCCGCTTCGGGACGTAGTGTTTAACACGCTGCGCCAGGCGATTTTAAAAGGAGAACTGGCACCGGGAGAGCGCCTTATGGAGATTCAGCTTGCGGAACGCCTTGGAGTCAGCCGCACCCCTATCCGGGAAGCCATCCGGAAGCTGGAACTGGAAGGGCTTGTATTAATGGTGCCCAGAAAGGGAGCCGAGGTTGCAAAGATTTCGGAAAAGAGCTTAAGGGATGTACTTGAGGTCCGCAGATCCTTAGAGGAGCTGGCCATTGAACTGGCCTGCCAGCGAATGACCCCGGAGGCCGTAGAGGAACTTGAAAGAAAGCAGGAGGAATTTAAGACGGCCGTTGAAGAGGGCAATGCCATGGATATTGCGGAGACGGATGAAGCGTATCATGATGTGATTTATAAAGGTACCTGCAATGACAGGCTGGTGCAGATGATCAATAATTTAAGAGAGCAGATGTACCGTTACCGCCTGGAATATATCAAGGATGAGGACAAACGCCAGATTCTTCTGCTGGAACATGACAACATATTAAAGGCAGTCAGACAGCGGAAGGTACAGGAAGCCAAGGAAGCAATGCGGGAGCATATTGATAATCAGGAGATTACCGTATCAAAGAATATCAAAGAACAGGATTAAGAAGAGAGGTATTTTATGGCATTTAAGGAAAAGTATCTGGCCGGTGAGATAGAATTTGAAGCCATTGATGATTTTATTGAAGAATGGAATAACAGCAGCACAAACGAAACTCTTGCCCAGTTTCTCGGTCTCAATGGAGAGGAAGAGGATGTATGGATTGAAGAGAGTGATGAAGCCTTAAAGGAGCTTCTGGACAGGAAATAGTTAATCATAAACAGAATTGGAAAAATTATTAAATAAATATAACCTTTCTTGACAAGGTGACAACGTGTCATTATAATAAGTGACATATTGTCACCTTTTTGTGTGGACGAAAGATTCACATAGAAAAGGGAAAGGAGAGAAGAAAAAATGCCAACGGAGCGGTTTTATAATCTTCCGGCAGCGAAAAAGAAAACGATCCGCGATGCCGCGGTGGGAGAGTTCACGAGGGTACCGTTTGAAAAGGTTTCTATTAACAAGATAATCCAGACTGCAGGAATATCAAGGGGAAGCTTTTATACTTATTTTGAAGATAAGCGTGATGTCCTTGGATATATTTTTGAAGATGCTACTGAAAAATTTCAGAATGGCTGGGTGAACTGCGCCGAAAGAAATAACGGCGATATATGGAAGACTGCGGAATCATTTTTGCAATACAGCATAGCAAGTACGAAGGAAAATGTATTACGGCTGGTCAAGAACATTGTTGACAGTGAAAAAATGTTTGGTACAACTCACTGCTTATGTCATGAAAATACTCAGGCCCAACGGGAATTGCAGGAGGTCATGTATCGCTCCATCGATACATCTGATTTTAAAGATCAGGGCATTGAGACTTTTGGAAAACTGGTGTCCATGATTTTCTTTGAACTGGTTCATTGCATGGGCTGGTACTACCATCATCCGGAGGATGAAGAAAAAATTAAGAAACTTTTCCAGGAAAAATTAGAAATTTTGCAATATGGAATTCGTAAACAACCATTACAATCTTAATATGGCCAGATAAGGAGTTACTATGACTAAGAAAAAAGCATTCATCATTGCAGGGGCGGTTGTGGTTGTAGCAGCCGTGGCAGGGCTGACTCTTCCTAGAATATTGGAAAGAAAGAAGGAAGAGCTTGTGGCAGAGGTTCCGCCGGCAGTAACTGTGGAAGAACCTGAGACCAGGACCATTGAGATAAGCAATGAGCTGATCGGAACAATTGAGCCGGACAGCATTGTCCATATTACGCCTCTTGGAGCGGGGGAAGTTACAAGTGTAGGAGTTAAGACCGGCGATGTAGTATCTGCGGGCCAGCTTCTCTGTGTTATTGACACAAAGCAGGTGGAAAGCACACGGATCGCTACGGAAACTGCCAGAATTACCTATGAAGACGCCAAGAAAAATCTGGACCGTTATTCGGTTCTTTATGCAGCCGGTGATGTGGCGGAAGCCGATTATCAGTCTCTGTCTGATAAAGTGGAGATGGCAAGGCTTCAATATGAAAATGCCAAGATCGCATATAAGATCCAGATGGAAAGCAGCCAGGTGACGGCTCCCATTGCAGGACGTGTGGAAAGCTTTAACATCAGCGTTCATGATATGGTCTCCCCTCAGACCACCCTTTGCGTTATTTCAGGGGAAGGCGGGAAATCCCTGACCTTTTATGTTTCGGAACGCATTGTAGGAGGATTGAAGGCAGGAGATTCCATAAGGGTAGAAAAGAATGGAACCGATCATGAGGCTTCCATTACGGAAGTGAGCACAATGATTGATCAGGCAAGCGGCCTGTTTAAAGTAAAAGCTTCCATTCCGGATGGAGATGCGCTGGCTACGGGTACTTCCGTAAAGCTTTATGTAATCGCCCAAAGAGCAGAGAATGTACTGACAGTTCCGGTTGACAGCGTTTATTATGAGGGCGGGAACCCGTTCATTTATACATATGCAGATGGATCACTTAAGAAGAATGCAGTGACCGTAGGACTGGCGGACAATGAGTACATGGAGGTCCAAAGCGGCATTACTGCCGAGGATCAGGTAGTGACCACATGGACCAGTGAATTGTATGATGGTTCCAAGGTTACCCTTGCAGGCGGGAATGAAAGCGATTCCCAGACAGCACAAGATACGGCAGAAGAAGGAACTGGAGCAGAGCCTTCCGGCCCTGCACAGTAAGGAGGCGGTAAAATGGGAATCACAAAAGGCGTTTTAAAGCGGCCCGTAACCACCGTCTTAGCAGTATTGTGCCTGCTTGTATTCGGTTTGTCCTCTGTTTTGTCTTCTAAAATGGAGCTGACGCCGGAAATGAACTTTCCAATGCTGCTGATCAGCAGCGTTTATGCCGGAGCCAACCCGGAGGATGTGAATGACCTGGTCACCAGGCCGGTGGAAGAGGCCGTAGGTACCCTGTCCGGTATTAAAAATGTTCAGTCCAGCTCCCAGGAGAATGTCTCCATCGTGCTGCTGGAGTATGAATATGGTACGGATATGAATAAGGCGTATTCGGATCTGAAAAAGAAGATGGATAATGTTAAGCTCCCTGACGATGTGGAAACTCCCAGCGTTATGGAATTCAATATCAATGAAATGCCGGTGGTGACTCTGGCTGTAAAGGACCCATCCCAGAATAATCTTTACAACTATGTGAACGATAAGATCGTACCGGAATTTGAGAAAATATCTTCCGTTGCAAGCATAGGTGTAAGCGGAGGCCAGAAGGGCTATGTGAGCGTCCGGCTGATTCCGGAAAAGATGAACCAATATCATCTTACCATGAATTCCATCAGCCAGGCCATCAAAGCAGCTGATTTTACATACCCGGCAGGAAATACGGGAGTGGGCAAGCGTGATTTATCTGTCAGTACCGGTGTAGAAGTAGGGAACATTGAAAGCCTTAAAAAGGTCCCGGTCGTGGCTGGCGAGGGAAAGACCATTTATATGGAGGACATTGCCGATATTTCGGAAACCTCAGAAAAACAGGAAGCCATCGGACGGTATAATGGGGAGGATACCATTACCTTATCCATAAATAAACAGCAGAAAAACAGTGCGGTGGATGTTTCCAGGGCAATGACAAAGACCATTGAAACTTTAAAAAGGGAATATCCCAACCTGGATATCATAGTTGTTGACGATAGCAGTGAGCAGATTACATCAGCTCTTAACAGTGTTAAGAATACCATGATCATGGCGGTTATCATTTCCATGATTATTATTTTCCTGTTCTTTGGAGATATCAAGGCATCTCTCATTGTAGGAAGCTCCATTCCGGTATCCATTCTGGTGTCGCTGATCTTAATGGCGGCCATGGGCTTTTCCTTAAACGTTATCACCATGAGCAGTATTGTTCTTGGTGTAGGTATGATGGTAGATAACTCAATTGTGGTTATGGAGAGCTGCTTCCGATCCCAAAAAGGCACCGGATTTAGGGAATATATTCAGGCGGCGCTGGAAGGAACCGGAGTTGTGCTGCAGTCCATTCTTGGAGGCACGATTACCACCTGTGTCGTATTTATTCCTCTGGCGCTTTTGGAAGGCCTTACAGGCCAGCTCTTTAAGCCTCTGGGCTATACGATTGTATTTTGTATGCTGGCATCTCTGCTTTCAGCCATTACCATTGTCCCCCTGTGCTACAGCCGGTTCCGCCCTGTTGAAAAGCAAAATTCTCCCATGGGAGGAATTGTAAAAGCAATGCAGAATGGTTACCGCAGGATTGTGGATAGGCTGCTTAACAGACGTGCCATGGTTATGATCGTATCGGTTCTGCTTCTGATCGCTTCCATTGCCCTGGCTGCCAGGCTTGGGTTTGAACTGATGCCCGAGGTAGATCAGGGAACGGTCACCATTTCTGCGGAAATGAAGCCTGGGCTTAAGGTGGAAGAGGCGGATAAAATCCTAAAGAGGCTGGAAGATATTGTTACCAGTGAGGAAGATTTAAAGTCCTATATGGTAAGCTATGGAGGGAGCGGCCTAAGCTTTAGCGGAGGTAAGAAGGGAACCTTGACCGCTTACTTAAAGGGGGACCGTAAGCTGTCCACCAAGGAGGTTGTAAACAAGTGGAAAAAGGAGATGAACCAGCTTCCTGACTGCAATGTTACGGTAGAGTCCACCTCCTCCATGAGCGAGATGAGCAGCAAAAGTGATTTTGAGGTAATCCTTCAAAGCTCCCAGCTGGATAAACTGAAAAGTGTTTCAAATCAGATGGTAGAGGAGCTGATCGATAGCCCCCAGCTGATCAAAGTCCATTCAGACTTAGAGAATGCAGCACCTGTATTAAAGGTCCGGATTGACCCTATAAAGGCAGCTGCAGAAGGCGTTGTTCCCGCCAGTGTGGGCAGCTTATTAAACAGCATGCTGAGCGGTACCAAGGCGGCCACCATGGAGGTGTCAGGCCAGGAAGTTGATATTAAAGTGGAATACCCTAAGGATTCCTATGATACCCTTGATAAGGTGGAGGGAATCATGGTTCCAAACAATTCCGGCGGCTCTGTGGCACTTACAGATATTGCTGATATCGGTTATGAAGACAGTCCTTCCGCAATTAACAGGAAGAACAAACAATACATGGTTACCATTACAGGCTCCTTTACCGATGTAGTTAAAACGAAAAAGGATAAGGAAGCCGCAAAAAAGGATATTGATGAAAAGATTGTAAATAAGTATTTGAATGATATCGTTACAAGGGCAAAGAATAGTGAGGATGAATCCATGCAGGAGGAGTTTACCAGCCTGTTTAAAGCGATCGCTACGGCTGTATTCCTGATCTTCATTGTTATGGCGGCCCAGTTTGAGTCTCCCAAATTCTCACTGATGGTCATGACGACCATCCCCTTCAGCCTGATCGGTTCCTTTGGATTCCTGGCGGCTGCAGGAGTTGCTATCAGCATGCCGTCACTTCTTGGTTTTTTGATGCTCATCGGTACGGTGGTGAACTCAGGAATCCTTTATGTGGATACGGTGAACCAGTACCGCACAACCATGGATAAACGCACTGCCCTGATCGAAGCAGGAGCTACCAGACTCCGCCCTATTCTCATGACAACACTTACTACAGTAGTGTCCATGGTTCCTATGGCAATGGCCATCGGAAAGAATGGGGAGACCATGCAGGGGCTTGCATTAGTAAATGTGGGCGGTCTGACAGCTTCCACCATCCTGTCACTGCTCATGCTTCCAATATATTATTCCCTTATGAGCGGTAAGACGGATAAGAGTATATTGCCGGATTAAAAGTCAGCAGGGGGCCGGACCTTCGGAAAATCCGGTTCCCTTCTGGAAGAAAGTGGATTTCATGCTCAAAGCGTGATATGATAAAATAATGACAGGTATATAGCATAAAAATCCCAGTTAAGGAGGATTAAGGATGAGAAAATGGAAACATATTTTTGCATACTGCCTTGCAGCAGCATTGACTGTTTCCGGACCGGCTGCAACAGCCTGGGCCGGCAGCCCGGAGTTTGCAAGAACCCCTGAAGAGTGGGCAAGGCTTAGGGACAATGTAATGGAATATGATGAACTGGCTGGCCTGATCCGTGAATATAATGTGACGGTCCAGAAAAACCAGCTGGATATTAATGACAAGAAAAAGGATGACCGGATCACCAGTGACCAGAATGCCCAATATTACCGTGATGCGGCAAACGATTACAGAAACATGATTACCGGAGATGACCCGATGACTGATGCAAGCGGTGCGGCCAGTGCCAACCGGGCGGAAGCCTCGGCAGATACCAATGTGGAGGATTTAAAGGTATATCAGCTGACCTATGACCAGGAGGAAGCCAATCTGGTGGCAACGGCCCAGTCCTCTATGGTTGCCTATTTTCAGCAGAAATATGAGCTGGAAAGCGCAAAGAGCAGCCTGGAGTTTTTAGAGGCTGTTTACCAGTCCACTCTGGTAAGGCAAAATGCAGGTATGGCAACCCAGGCGGATGTGCTGGGAGCCTTAGAGAGTGTTCAGAGCACCCAGGCTTCCATTGATAAGCTGACGTCTTCTGTTGAAGAAACCAGGCAGAAGCTTTGCGTCATGCTGGGCTGGAAATACAACGATGTACCGGAGATTCTTGAAATTCCGGCTGTAAATATGGAACGCATTACCGCCATGAACCCGGACACTGATAAGGAATCTGCCCTGGGTAACAGCTATACCTTAAAAATCAATAAGAGAAAGCTGGAAAATGCCGTCGGGGATGTGACGAAACAGACTTTGAACCGGACGATTGCAAACAATGAGCAGAATATTGGTTCCGATTTAACAAAGCGCTACCGGGCGGTTCTGCAGGCAAAGGCATCATATGACCAGGCAGGAGCAGAGCTTGCCCTGGAAAGCAAAAATATGGATACTGCCCAGAGGAAATATGACCTTGGTGCCTTAAGCAGACTGGATTATCTGAAGCAGAAAAATGCATATGACACAAAAAGTCTTGCCATAAAGACAGCAGAGCTTGCCTTGTTCCAGGCGGTACAGAATTATGATAATGCAGTGAACGGACTGGCTTCGGCAGGAGGTTTATAAGATATGAGAAAGAAAGGTTACTTATCTGCCTGCATGGCAGTGGCCTTCACCCTTACCGCTGCTCTGCCGGCTTACGGGGCAGCCGGACCCGGCAGTACGGGAACTGTCATTCCTGACGGGATGGCAGAGGAAACATGGAACAGGCTCCACGATCAGACCATAGAATTTGATGAGCTTTCCGATTTGGTAAGGTATTTTAACCCTGATGTTAAGAACATTGCCGATTCGGCAGGAAATGAGTTAAGCAATCAGCAGTATGTCTATGACGAAATGAGAAGGCAAATCCGTGATCTTAATGACGAAGCCCAGGCGATGAAAGATTCAGGTGCCGCAGACAGTAAGGAAGGGCAGGAGAGATACGAAGCCTTAAAGGCCACGGTTAAGATGTTGGATGGCAGGGCCGAGATGCTGAATAACGGAATCAAACGCATTAACTCAGGAGTTAATAAAAGCGTTGACCGCTATTCAAAGACCTTTTCTTCTGCTGCAGATCAGATCATGATAGGCTATAACAGCGCTCTGGCTAACCGCGCCATGGTTCAAAAAGCGCTGGATTTAAGCGTGGCAGGCTATGAGGCCCAGTCCTTAAGCCTGAAACAGGGCATGGCCACAGAAGCAGATGTTCTGGCAGCCAATAAAGGGGTACTGGCAGCCCAGGCAGCTCTTGACCAGCTTGATAACACCATTGACGGACTGAAGCGTTCCTTATGCCTGATGACCGGGTATCCGGCGGATGGGGAAGTCCAGATCGGAGCAGTCCCTCAGTTAGATCTTTCCGTAATTTCTACCCTGGATCTGGCAGCAGATACGGCAAAGGCCATGGGAAATAATTACGACCTGATCGATAAACGCCATGGGGCTTCGGGCAAGACCACCACCGGCGTAAAGAATAAGGAAGCCAGCGTTTCAGAGGAAGAGCAGAATCTTACGGTTACCATGCAGTCCTATTATCAGGAAATCCTTCAGGCGAAAACCGCCTATGATGCTGCCTCCACCGCTTATGAAAAGGCGGTGCTGGAAAAGGAAAAGGCAGACCGTTCCTATCAGCTGGGCATGCTGAGCAAAATAAACTATCTGCAGGCCCAGATGGCATTTTCACAGGCAGAGGGAGAAAAGCAAAGCGCTTATAACACCCTGTATCAGGCATATAATACCTACCAGTGGGCGGTTAAGGGGCTTGTAACGTCTTCTGAGCAGTAGGTTCCGGCTTGGAAAGCAGATCAGCCAGCTTGAAACGGATATGGATCTTCGGATTTTCCTGGCTGATTTTCTTATAATCAGATTCAACCATGGAGCTTTTCAGTATTGTTTTGGAAGTATCCGGTACAACCGCATAAGAAGAATCTGTGAAACAAAGCGGAGGATAAAGGACGCACCACCAGTTGCGTCCTTTTCCTTCCCCTATTTTTACCCGGACAGCCTCGTAATTGCCGCAGGGAAATACCATATCTCCGTAGGTTTTGGTAGGAAAGTAACAATTGGTCAGTTCCATATGTGCGGGATAATCATATCCCAGTTTTTTCATGTAGTGTTCTGCCTGTCTTTCCAGGCTGTTCTTATGGGAAAGAACATAGTCTTTTGTTTCCTCAAGGGATGCTTTTTCGCCAAGGTCCTCATATATTGAATTGAGCAGCATGGTGCGCACTTTTAATTTCAGGGTTTGATCTTCTGAGCTGTCGCTGTTTGCAAGCACGTGAAAGCGCAGGATTTCCGGTGCGATCCGTGCGGCCAGAGCTTCATCCTTTTGCCTTCCGTCTGATAAGGTAAGCAAAAATGCAATCAGAAGACAGGTAATACATAGAAATAAATCGCGTTTCTGTTTCATTGGGGTTCCTCCTTTTTTCTGGAATCTATTTGTAATTGTTACCATATGTGCTATAATATAAACACTGTAAATTTGAGAAATTAATAAGGAGAGCAAAATGGACAGAAAAACTGCGGTTGTACTATTCGGCGGCCAGTCATCGGAGCATATTGTATCCTGTATGTCGGTGGTCAATGTTATTAACCATATTAATATAGAAAAATACAATATAGTTTTAATTGGGATTACAGAAGAGGGCCGCTGGATTAAGACAGACTCAGTAGAAGATATAGAAAAAGGCACATGGAAAGAGGGCCCGGTCTCTGCTGTTATCTCTCCTGATGCAACCATGGGTGGCGTTATCCTGATCGATGGGGAAAAGACGGAAATCGTCAGGGTTGATGTGGTATTCCCGGTGCTTCATGGATTGTTTGGAGAGGATGGGACCGTTCAGGGGCTGTTTGAACTGGCGGGAATACCATATGTGGGCTGCGGAGTACTGGCTTCTGCAATTTCCATGGATAAATTATATACAAAGATCGTTGTAGAGGATTTAGGAGTCACTCAGGCAGCTTATGTGCCGGTGATGCGCCATGACTTAAAGGATATAGAAGCAGTTGTTGGAAAGGTAGAGGAAAAATTCTCTTACCCGGTGTTTGTGAAACCCTCCAATGCAGGCTCCTCCAAGGGAGTAAGCCGGGCAAATGACGGCAAAGAGCTCAGGGAGGCACTGGTAGAGGCCGCAAAGCATGACCGCAAGATTCTGGTAGAAGAGATGATTGTCGGACGGGAAATCGAATGTGCCGTATTTGGAGGCGGAAACGTGCCGGTGGAAGCTTCCGGAGTAGGAGAGATCCTTGCGGCAGCGGAATTCTATGATTTTGATGCAAAGTATTATAACTCTGATTCCAGAACGGTTGTAGATCCGGTTCTGCCGGAGGGGGCAGCAGAGCGGGTAAGAGAAGCCGCTAAGGCCATTTTCCAGGCAGTAGACGGCTATGGCCTGGCAAGGGTCGACTTTTTTGTGAAAAAGGACGGCGTTGTGGTATTCAATGAGATCAATACTATGCCCGGATTTACTGCAATCAGCATGTATCCCATGCTTTGGGAAGCGTCTGGAATAAATAAGGACCAACTGGTTGACCGGCTGTTGGAGCATGCAATGGGCCGCAACCGGGTATAGCAGGGCAGGAAAGAGGAAAGTTAATGGCAGACAGAAATTCCCCCATAGGAGTATTTGATTCCGGCGTAGGCGGGCTTACGGTGGCCCGCGAGATCATGCGGCAGATGCCTGATGAAAGAATTGTATATTTTGGTGATACGGCAAGAGTGCCCTATGGCAGTAAATCCTGCAGCACGGTGGTCCGTTTTACCAGACAGATCATCCGTTTTCTCATGACCCAGGATGTGAAAGCAATCGTGATAGCCTGCAATACGGCCACTGCCTGCGCTCTTGAGGCTGTGGAAAAGGAAGTGGACATTCCCATTCTTGGTGTGATCCATGCAGGGGCCAGAACCGCCGTAGAGGCCACCAAAAACGGGAAGATCGGTATCATTGGAACCGAAGGCACCATACGGAGCGGAGTATATACCAGAGTGATGAAGGAAATGAAAGAGGATATTGAAGTGACCGGAAAGCCATGCCCTCTTCTGGTACCTCTGGTGGAAGAAGGGTTATTGCACGATTCCGTTACTGATGAGATCGCTTCCAGATATTTAAGTGAATTAAAAGGAAAATATATTGACACACTGGTACTGGGCTGTACCCATTACCCCCTTTTACGTTCCACCGTGGGAAGACTTATGGGGCCGGAGGTGACATTGGTAAATCCTGCCTATGAAACTGCCTTGGAGTTAAAGCAGGTTTTGGAAGAAAACGGCCTTTTATGCGGGCAGGAAAGCAGTGATCTGGAAAAGTACCGTTTCTATGTCAGTGACCTGGCAGAGAAGTTTAGCAGCTTTGCCGCTTCGATTCTTCCGGGACAGGTGAAAGAGACAAAACAAATCAACATTGAGGATTACTAAAGGAGTTCTTACTATGACAAGAGATGTTCTCATCAGTATCAGGGGGATGCAGATTGCAGAAGATGACAGCAATTCGGTTGAGATGATAACAGCCGGCGATTATTTCCTGAAAAATGGCAATCACTATATCCTGTATGACGAGATCCAGGAGGACACAGGGGGAGTGACCAAGAACACCATTAAGATCCACGGGTCCGGACTGGATATCATCAAACGCGGAAGCTCCAGCGTTCACATGACATTTGAAAAGGATAAAAAAAATATGTCCTGCTATGCCACGCCTTTTGGAGAACTGATGATCGGGATCAACACAAAGGATATCCAGATTAATGAGGAAGAGGACCGCTTAAAGGTGCGGGTGGCCTATTCCCTTGATATCAATTACCAGCATGTATCGGAATGCAATATTGTGTTGGATATTCATTCCAAAGCCACAGCGGATATTCGCCTTTTAAATTAAAAAAGACATATGCCATTGACATGATACCTCCAAAGTATACAGTTTAAATATAAAAACTAATACTTTGGAGGTATCATATCACCATTGGCAGTATGCCTTTTTCAGTTATTTTAGAAAATACATTCTTTAAGAAGCGGAATTGCCCCATATTTGCCTAAAAGATAGTCCTTGGAAAAGCTGGCATCAGACCGGACTTTTATGTCTGCTAAGGTGTATAGCCTGGACTCCTGATATTCGTTCATATCCACAAAAGCTACTTCATCCCGGCGGAACTGCTGATTATTTAATATGGAGATATCATAGGTCGTGAAAATAATCTGTATGTTTGAGTTTTTATCCTGCTGAAAAGTATCAATAAAGAATTTTGTAACAGTCGGATGAAATTCATTTGATATGTTATCAATAATCAGAATACCACCACCTTTTTGGGACAGATGATAAACCTGTATAAAAAATTGAAGGTATTTCATTGTGCCCATGGAAACCTTTGTGTAGTCCCTATAGTGTATCTGGAACTGGCCGGTTTCCCGGGATTTTACCTGGTATCCAAGCTTAGGAAGTCCCTTTTCAACAATAAATTCTACAGCCGGGATTCCAAGCTTTCTTAGCTGTGCCAATGCATAATTAAGGGCCTCCGGGTTTTCGAGGGCTTTGTATGCCCTTCCATCCATGATCAGATGACCTGCAAGCTGGAATGGTTCAAGGAAATCACAGTAATAAGCGATCTGCTTCGAAAAAAAGGTTTCAAAAGGTTCCATGAATGCGGTGATTTCGGGTATATCCAGGCATGATAAAATAGAACAGAATAACCGATCCTCGCGAGGGAGGATTCCTGCCTTTTGACGTAAAACTTTTTCGTACTGGCGTCCAATGGTAATCTCATCGGCATTACGTGTGTATACCACATGGTTATCCACTGCCAGATTTTCCGAGAGAATTTTCCCTTTGAGGACAGAAAAGCCGTATTCATAGACCCGCTCCCCGCTGATAAAGGAAAGTTCCATTTCCGTGGGCTGGGAATTGGAGTCCTCCTCCAGGAATGGAAGGATTTTGTCCAAAGAGCTGATCTGCAGCAGCGACATAAAATGTTTCCTGGGAATGTCCTCCATTGAAAAGAGCTGCCAGAAAATAAAAGAATGAAAACTGGCAAAAGCGAGAAAAAGATTGGTTTTCCCGCTGGAGTTTGCTCCGTATATAGCCAGAGTCTTGATCAGTTTTTTGTTTCCTGACATTACCAGGTGGTTTGGGTGTTCCTTGTAATTAACTGCCTTCATATCAATAAAAGTTTCATCCAGAAAGGAACGGAAGTTTCTAAAACGAAATGAAATTATCATGGTATATTATCCTCCTTTTCGAGATTATACTGTAAAAATCTGTAAAAATAAATAAGAAAGCTAAAAAATTGTCTACCATGTGATAATTTCGTCGAGAATCTGCTGCTGCTCCTGGCTGGAACGGGTGAGATAAATTCTTGTAGTCTCAATGCTTTCATGTCCCATTAAATCCGCTAAAAGAGAAATATCGTTAAAGCAGGCCAAAAAGTTTTTGGCAAAACGGTGGCGGAAGGAATGGGGATAGACGGTATCAGGATCTATCCCATAGCGTTTGGCCAGATGCTTTAGCTGAAAATTGATCCCCCGTGGGGTGATCAGCCGTCCTTCTTTATTTAAAAAGAGGAAACCGCTTTTCTTGCCCATGCCGTGGCACCATTCCAGTGCCTCTTTGCATAAAGAATCCGGGAAATAAATGCGGCGCACCTTTCCGCCCTTGGAATAAAGGTCCAGATATCCCAGGTTTAAATGCTCCACCTTGATCTGGATCAGTTCACTGACCCTGGCGCCTGTTGCTGCCAGAAAGCGGACGATAAAATACCAGAAATAATTTTTCTCTTCTTTTAATTTCGTTTTAAACAGCTCATAATCTTCATTTGAAATAACAGTATCCAGAAATGTCTTTTGCTGGACTTTCACGGAAGGCAGATGGTAAGAGGCGACTAAAATATATTCCTCTCCATTAGTTTCTGCCAAAAAGCGGGAAAAGTGATTCATGGCATAGATCCGCTGGTTGACTGTTGCAGGCCGGTAGCGGGTGATCAGGTAGCTTTTATAATGCTGAAGGCTCTCCGGTGTGATTTCTTTATACATGCTAAAAAAAAGTCGGACGCTGCCCGCATAGGCCGTAATGGTATTACTTGATAAATTCTTTTTCTTCAAAAATTTCTTAAAATCATTCAGCAATTCTTCATTTAACATAATATCCTACCAATTCACAATTTGATTAACAATCTGTTTTTGTTCCGTGCTGCTTCGATGAAGATAGATTCTTGTGGTTTCAATGCTTTCATGCCCTAAAATATCGGAAAGCATGGAAATATCCCCGCAGGTTTCAATAAAATTCTTTGCAAAACGGTGACGGAAGGAATGAGGATAAACCACTTTTGGATCCAGATCATATAGGACGGTAAATTTTTTAAGCTGGCCCCGGATTCCGGCAGGTGTAATGGGATCACCGTAGCGGTTTAAAAACACGTATCCGCTCACCCGGTCAATCTGCCGCAGCCATTTCATCGCATCCTCACGGAGGCTTTTTGGTATGTAGATTCTTCTTATTTTATTATCCTTGGAGTAAATATCCATATAACCGCGTTTTACGTGCTCTACCTTGATCTGGACCAGCTCGCTGACCCGGACGCCTGTGGCTGCCATAAAACGTATGACAAAATAATACAGCATGTTTCCGGAACGTATCAGACATTTTTTTAAGTATTCGTAATCTGCCTGGCTGATAACGTTTTCCAGAAATGTTTTCTGTTGGACTCGTATCATCAGCATTTTGGAGGAAGAAAGCTGTAAAGACTCTGTGTAACAATTAAGAGCTCTGATTCTTAAGTTGACTGTCTGGGGCTTATAATGTTCCATAAGGTAACATTTATAAAGCATGAGATTATCATGGCTGATCACATGATATAAACCAAGAAATTGTTTTACTGCGAATAAATACACATGAATGGTATTAGAGGACATGTTGTTAAATTCCAGATAGCTTTGAAAATCATCAAGGCTTTGCTCGACGACACTTTTATTTTCTGCTTCTGAACCGGTTACAGTTTCTTCTTTTATCATATCTTTTTCCTCCTTGTTTAATGATGCAAAAACAGTTTTATATAAGTATATATGTTACGTAGAAAAAAATCAAGAAAATTTCGAAAAAACTGCATTAAATAGTGAATAAATGCATGTAAAGTACATGTTGCTTACGATAATTTCCAATATTAGAAGTATAATTACCTCGTAATGCAATTAGGAATTTCGAAGAGTATTTCAAAAAGAAAAAAAGGAGAGTGCATTAATTATGAGAAAGCAGACAAAATTAGTTGCTGTATTATCCACAGCAGCACTGCTGGCTTTAGGTGCTTCCATGTCCTCTTTCGCAGCAACCGGCTGGCAGGAAGAAAATGGTACATGGGTGTACTACAGTAAGAGCGGCGACTTAGAGACAGAGAAGTGGGAGAAATCAGGAGATAACTGGTTCTATCTTAATGAAGATGGCGAGATGGCTACCGATATGGTTGTTGAGTACAATGACAACTACTATTATGTAGATGAGAATGGTGCTATGGTAGCCAATAAGTGGGTTTCCGTTGAGAATGACGATTATGACGGCGGCGATGATGATGATGAAGAACCGCTGAATCACTGGTATTACTTTGGATCTAACGGAAGAGCTTATAAGAGCTCTAGTACCGGAAACACTGCTTCTTTCAAGACAATTAACGGAAAGAAATATATCTTTGATGATGAAGCAAAGATGCTGTATGGTTGGATTGATGACAGCGGAGATAGAGTAACTGGTGATGACAAGTGGCGTGACGGTCTTTATTATTGCGGTGATGAAAATGATGGCGCCCAGAGAGTTGGACAGTGGGAGTATCTGGATATCGTTGATAATAGCTATGATGGCGTGCATGATCCTGGTGTTTCCAGCGATAACTTATTCGATGATGAAGACCAGACACGTTGGTTCTATTTTAAAACCAACGGTAAGAAGATGACGGATGAAAACGGTAAGACCATTAACGGCAGAAAATACAGCTTTGATGTAGATGGCCGTATGAATGCTGAATGGGTTAACTGGTCGGCTAGTCCTACTGAGACGGTAGCAACAAACAGCACTGCTACTACCAGCCAGGGTAATGCTGTATATACAAGAGGGTTCAGATATTATGGAAGCCCGGAAGATGGCGCCAGAGTAACCAAGGGTTGGTTCCAGGTTGTGCCTGATTCTTATCTGAACAAAGATGATTATGATGATGATGAAAACAACTGGTACTATGCTGATAAGGATGGTAAATTAGTTGCATCTGAAATCAAGACCATTAATGGAAAGAAATATGCGTTTGATTCCTATGGTGTAATGAAGGATGGCCTGGTTGCTATTAAGTTTGTTGGAAACAGCACAACGGACATTGAATATGTTGCAGGTGATGACGACTTAGCTGACTACAACTTTGATACAGAAGATGAATTCAAAGAAAATGTATCTGGCCTGTACACGGAAGCAGAATACAGGATGTACTATTTTGGCGGCGAAAATGACGGTGCTATGAAGACCGGCAAGCAGAATGTTAGCATTGATGGAGATAATTTCCAGTTCTTATTCAATAAGTCCGGAAGCACAAAAGGCCAGGGTAAATTTGGGGTAGATGATGACAAGTATTACCTTGGAGGTATGCTGTTAAAGGCTGATAAGGACGATAAATATTCTGTAGTCAAGGCTACAACAGTCAATGGAGAATATACAGAAATTAAGCTTCTGACAACAGAGAAGTTCCTGGATGATGTCAAAGCTGAGAAAGTAAACGACAAGTCATTTGCCGAATTCTATAAATTTGATGCTAAAGATAAAAAAGCAGAAACTGAAAAGGGTATTGTAGAGACAAAATACAGATTAGTTAACACATCTGGTACAGTTCAGAAGGGCAAGACCAAAGCAAAAGACGGAGATGACCGTTGCTATAAAGTTAGCAGCAGCAAGATAATCGAAAATGTATTTGTAGAGAATTAATTCATTATTGAATGAAATAATTTCAGTTGCCTTACAAGGGCCGCTGTACCATTGTTGAGGAATCAACCTGGGGCAGCGGCCCCTCTTTTATGAGAAATCCAATGTAAAAATGCCGCTTCCTAAATAATTACATTAGGAAGCGGCATTTTATTTTCAGATTTATGAAGATTTAGCTGATATATGACTTCAGCATCCACAAAAGCTTCTGGTATTCGGCCAGATAACCGTTAAATTGATCTGCGGTTGCTCCATCGTCATTATCCTCGGCCAGCTTAACGATTTCCTTTGTATCCCGGATCCAATATTCCACATCCGAAATCAGGCTGTTAATGGTTTCATCTGAGGAAATAGGAACATCCTCCAGTTCCTTGACGGAAGTGAGAGCCAGTGCCTTTTTTAAGCTGGCAACAGGGGAACCGCCCAAAGCCAGCAGCCGCTCCGCAACCTCATCCATGATCTGGGCGGTCTGGTCATATAATTCCTCCAGCTTTGCATGGAGTGTAAAGAAACTGCGACCCTTCACATACCAGTGCAGGTTATGAAGTTTGATATACATGACCTGCTGGTTGGCCAAATACTCATTAAGTTTTTCAAATAAATTTTTGCTCATTATATTTCTCCTTTTCTTAGTTGTTTATTATATTTTCATAGTTTGAAGCAACAGCTTTCCAATCAATCACATTGAAAAATGCTTTAATATAGTCAGCTCTGAGATTCTTATATTTCAGATAGTAGGCATGTTCCCAAACATCAATGCCCAGAATAGGAACAAAACCTTTGCCTTCCATGAGGGGATTGTCCTGATTAGCACTGGCGGAAAGAACCAGCCTGCCATCCCGGTTTGCCGACAGCCAGCCCCATCCGGACCCAAACTGGCCGGCAGCCAGACCGCTCAACTGATTCTGAAAGTCGGAAAAGCTGCCAAAAGCTTTTTCCAGGGCATCTTTGAGGGGGCCTTCAGGTTCTCCGCCGCCGTCAGGGCTCATGGTTGAAAAATACAGGTTATGATTGTAGAAGCCGCCACCATTGTTGCGGATGGCCTTTCTGAGAGCTTCATCGGATATGCTGTCCAGAGAAGAGAGCAGGGAGGTGATTTCTTTATCTGCAACACCGGCCTTCTGAGCAGCGTCATTTAAGTTTTTGGTGTAAGCTGCATGATGTTTGGAATAATGGGTCTCCATTGTGAGAGCATCGATGTAGGGTTCTAAAGCGTTATATGCGTAGGGTAATTGTATTTGATTAAACATAGTAATTCTCCTTTCGTTGCTAATTTATCTGGTAAAGGTTATCATATAGTTGGTTAGTTTTAACTAACTATCTTGTGGCTTAATTGTATATTATAAAAATGAGTTTGTCAATAGGTTTTTTAAAATTTAATTGAAAACAACTGTTGTAGTTATATTAACCAAAAATATGTTTTTAAATTGAGATTAATGTGAGATTAAGACTAAATTGAAAGAAACTCGCAATCTATATTTTTATATCATTAACAGGATGATATTGATAAAAATTTTTAAATAATAGCAATTATATAAATGCTCATAAAGGCCTTATTGCAATCGGTACTTCTTCCTAATATATAAGGAAGCAGGACAGGTCTTTTTCATGAACCCATTTTCTGCAAAGAACTGACAAAATAATATCTCATAACCGAAAACTCTATTTTTATTAACAAAAAATGCCGAAGTGCGATTATAATCGCGCTCCGGCATTCTGCACAGATCTTATTATGATACAGATCATTTTCTAAAAATCGGGTATTGATGTATTCGTAAATACAGAAACCAGATATCTTACTTACCGCCCTTTTTAAACCTGTCCAGGAATTTCTTCTTTTTTGGCGCCGGAGGAACCGCTTTGCCGCGAAGGCTCTTGATCTCGGTTATGTAGATACCGCTTACCACAACCTTAGCTTCTGTTTTGACCGGAAGCACGTCGAATACCTTGGCGTCAGCGATCAGTGTCATAACCTTTGGGCCAACCTTTGCCTTTACAATGGGCAGCTTTGTACGGCGCATATACCATGGGGTTTGTTCGTACACGATCTTAGGAAGCCCTGCATCCTTTAGCTTCATCTTCTTTTTATCGATTACCAGCATGGATACGGACTGTGCCGCAGCTTCCAATGCCTGCTGCTGTTCCACCTGACGCTTTTCCAGCTTTCTTCCGAGAAAATAAAGGATTGCCAGAGCCACGGCTGCGATGAAAAGAATCACTAATAATACGTTTAAAAATGTGCTCACCGGGAATACCTCCAATAGTTCATTTTGTAAAATTGGGCCTATCTGCAATAGTATAACACATTTTCTTGGAAAATACAAGCAAAAAATGCTTGACACGTTGACAGTCCCATGATATTATGGAATGTGCACTATTGTGGATTTGTGTGCCTTGAAGGCACATTTATGCCCAAAAACAGAAACGATTAGAAAGAAAACAGGGGTGAAACGTCAATGGAGAAAAGCAGAATGCGTCCGGTCCCAGCCGGTAAGAGCCTGAGAATGAGCTTCTCAAGACAAAAAGAAGTGCTTGAGATGCCTAACCTGATTGAGATTCAAAAGAATTCCTATCAGTGGTTCCTTGATGAAGGATTAAAGGAAGTCTTTGAAGACATCTCTCCGATTGCAGACTTTGCAGGACACTTAAGTCTTGAGTTTGTCAACTTTACATTATGTAAAGATGATATCAAGTACACAATAGAAGAATGCAAGGAAAGAGATGCAACTTATGCGGCTCCTTTAAAGGTAAAGGTAAGGCTTTGCAATAAAGATAAAGATGAGATTAATGAACATGAGATCTTCATGGGCGATCTTCCGCTTATGACAGATACCGGTTCCTTTGTGATCAACGGTGCCGAGCGAGTTATTGTTAGCCAGTTGGTACGTTCCCCAGGTATATATTATGGCATTGAACATGACAAGGTAGGGAAGGAGCTTTATGCCTGCACGGTAATCCCCAACAGGGGTGCATGGCTGGAGTACGAAACAGACTCCAACGACATCTTCTACGTACGTGTAGACAGAACCAGAAAGGTTCCTGTAACCGTGCTGATCCGTGCTCTGGGCTTTGGTACCAACGCAGAGATCATTGAACTGTTCGGTGAAGAACCAAAATTATTAGCCAGCTTTGGTAAGGATACTTCCGATAATTACCAGGATGGCTTATTGGAGTTATATAAGAAGATCCGCCCAGGTGAGCCTTTATCTGTTGATAGTGCTGAAAGTTTGTTAAATAGTATGTTTTTTGACCCCAGAAGATACGATCTTGCAAAGGTCGGAAGATATAAGTTCAATAAAAAGCTTCATTTCAAAAACCGCATTACAGGCCATGTTCTTGCTGAGGATGTGGTTGACACCACAACCGGGGAAATTCTGGCAGAGGCTGGAACCACAGTAGACAAGCAGCTTGCAACCGATATTCAGAATGCGGCTGTTCCTTTTGTCTGGCTGGAAGGAGTGGAGCGCAAGCAAAAAGTTCTTTCTAACTTAATGGTTGATCTGGCTTCTTTTGTGAATTTTGATCCAAAGGAAGCGGGTATTACAGAGTTAGTATTCTATCCTGCACTTGAAAAAATCCTGGCAGAAGCTGGCAGCGAGGATGAAGAAACCCTTAAGAAAGCCCTTCACAGAAATATAAATGAACTGATTCCAAAGCATATTACAAAGGAAGATATTCTGGCTTCCATCAATTACAACATGCACCTGGAAGAAGAAGTGGGAGCGGCCGATGATATCGACCATTTGGGAAACCGTAGAATCCGTGCTGTTGGCGAGCTTTTGCAGAACCAGTACCGCATCGGTCTTTCCAGAATGGAACGTGTGGTCAGGGAACGTATGACAACACAGGATATGGATGGCATCACACCTCAATCCCTGATCAATATCAAGCCTGTTACTGCAGCAGTAAAGGAATTCTTTGGAAGTTCCCAGCTGTCACAGTTCATGGATCAGAATAACCCGCTGGCAGAGCTGACCCATAAGAGACGTTTATCCGCATTGGGACCTGGCGGTCTTTCCAGAGATCGTGCCGGATTTGAGGTCCGAGACGTTCACTATACCCATTATGGACGTATGTGCCCGATTGAGACACCGGAAGGTCCTAACATCGGTCTGATCAACTCCCTTGCAACTTACGCGAGAGTAAATCAGTACGGATTTGTAGAAGCTCCTTACCGGGTGGTAGATAAGACCAATGCCCAGAATCCGGTGGTTACTGATGAAGTTGTTTACCTGACTGCTGACGAAGAAGATAATTTCGTGGTTGCACAGGCGAATGAGCCTCTTGATGACGAAGGCCATTTCATCCATAAGAATATTTCCGGACGTTTCCGTGAAGAAACCTCCGAATTCCAGAGGAAAAACATCGACCTTATGGACGTTTCTCCGAAGATGGTATTTTCCGTTGCAACTGCCATGATTCCTTTCCTTGAGAACGACGATGCCAACCGTGCCCTCATGGGATCCAACATGCAGCGTCAGGCCGTGCCGCTCTTGACAACAGAGACTCCTGTGGTAGGAACCGGTATGGAATCCAAGGCAGCCGTAGACTCCGGTGTTTGTGTTGTTGCCAAGAATTCCGGCGTTGTGGAGCGTTCTGCTTCCAATGAAATTATCATTAAGAGAGATTCCGACGGCGGAAAAGATGTTTACCGTCTGACCAAATTTAAGAGAAGCAACCAGTCTAACTGTTATAACCAGAAGCCGATCGTATTTAAGAACAACCATGTGGAAAAGGGAGAAGTTATTGCAGACGGCCCATCCACTCAGAACGGTGAGATCGCTCTCGGTAAGAACCCGCTGATCGGATTCATGACCTGGGAAGGTTATAACTACGAGGATGCGGTTCTCTTAAGTGAGAAGCTGGTACAGGAGGATGTTTATACCTCTGTCCATATCGAAGAATATGAGGCGGAAGCCCGTGATACCAAGTTAGGACCGGAAGAGATCACAAGGGATGTTCCTGGCGTGGGCGAGGATGCCTTAAAGGATCTTGATGAGAGAGGAATCATAAGAATCGGTGCGGAAGTTCGTGCCGGTGATATTCTGGTTGGAAAGGTTACTCCCAAGGGAGAGACTGAGCTGACCGCAGAAGAGCGGCTGTTACGTGCCATCTTCGGTGAGAAGGCAAGAGAAGTCCGCGATACCTCTTTAAAGGTTCCTCACGGTGCCTACGGTATTATCGTGGATGCAAAAGTATTTACAAGAGAAAATGGTGACGAGCTTTCTCCAGGTGTGAACCAGACTGTCCGCATTTACATTGCCCAGAAGAGAAAAATCTCTGTAGGTGATAAGATGGCGGGCCGTCACGGAAACAAGGGTGTTGTTTCCCGCGTGCTTCCTGTAGAAGATATGCCGTTCCTTCCTAATGGCCGCCCTCTTGATATCGTATTAAACCCTCTGGGCGTGCCGTCACGTATGAACATCGGGCAGGTGCTTGAGATCCATTTAAGCCTTGCAGCAAGGGCTCTTGGATTTAACGTATCTACCCCGGTATTTGACGGTGCAAACGAAATCGACATTATGGATACCCTGGATGTAGCCAACGACTATGTAAACATGGAGTGGGAGGATTTCCAGGAAAAATATAAAGAAACCTTAAAGCCTGAAGTTATCGATTATCTGGGCGATCATCTGGATCACAAGGAATTGTGGAAGGGCGTTCCCTTGAACCGTGACGGTAAGGTCCGCCTCCGTGACGGACGTACCGGCGAGTATTTTGACAGCCCGGTTACCATCGGCCACATGCATTATCTGAAGCTTCACCATCTGGTTGATGATAAGATCCATGCCCGTTCCACAGGACCATACTCTCTGGTTACCCAGCAGCCTCTCGGCGGTAAAGCCCAGTTCGGCGGCCAGCGTTTCGGAGAGATGGAGGTTTGGGCTCTGGAGGCTTATGGCGCTTCCTACACGCTGCAGGAAATCATGACCGTGAAATCCGATGACGTGGTAGGACGTGTGAAGACCTACGAGGCCATTATCAAGGGTGATAATATTCCTGAGCCGGGAATTCCGGAATCCTTTAAGGTATTGTTAAAAGAACTTCAGTCTCTGGCACTGGATGTAAGAGTGCTGCGTGACGACAATACAGAGGTTCAGATTGCAGAAAGCACCGAATATGAAGAAACTGATTTAAGGTCCATCATTGAAGGTGACAGACGCTACCGGGATGAAGAATCCTTTGGCAGCTACGGTTACCAGAAGCAGGAATTTAAGGATGCAGAGCTGGTAGCTGTGGAAGAAGAGGAAGTAGAGGAAGTAGAGGAAGTAGAAGATGTAGAAGCAGACGGTATCGACGATTCTTTTGAGGAGTTCGATGACGCAGAATTTGAAGATTCAGACGAAGAATAATAGAAGGGAGAACCGCTCATGCCTGAAAATAATGAAACTTACCACCCAATGACATTTGATGCCATAAAGATCGGTTTGGCATCTCCGGAGAAGATTCTGGAATGGTCCCATGGTGAGGTAAAAAAGCCTGAGACAATCAACTACAGGACCTTAAAGCCGGAAAAAGACGGTTTGTTCTGTGAACGGATCTTCGGACCCAGCAAGGACTGGGAATGCCATTGTGGTAAATATAAGAAAATCCGGTACAAAGGCGTTATCTGTGACCGATGCGGCGTTGAAGTAACCAAGGCCAGTGTCCGCAGAGAGCGCATGGGCCATATCCAGCTTGCAGCTCCTGTTTCTCATATCTGGTATTTTAAAGGGATCCCCAGCCGAATGGGCCTGATCCTGGACATTTCTCCAAGAACCCTGGAAAAGGTGCTTTATTTCGCATCTTATGTGGTGCTTGATGCCGGGAATACAGGACTGCAGTATAAGCAGGTCTTATCGGAAAAAGAATACCGGGAAGAAATAGAAAAATATGGCTACGGCGCTTTCCGTGTAGGTATGGGAGCAGAAGCTATTCTGGAGCTTTTACATTCCATTGACCTTGAAAAGGACTCTGAGGAGTTAAAGAAAGGGTTAAAGGAAGCTACCGGGCAGAAACGTGCGAGAATTATCAAGAGGCTGGAGGTTGTGGAGGCATTCCGCAATTCCGGCAACTTGCCTGAGTGGATGATCATGACTGTTGTTCCGGTAATTCCGCCGGATATCCGTCCTATGGTACAGCTTGACGGCGGCCGTTTTGCAACTTCTGACTTAAATGATTTATACAGAAGGATCATAAACCGTAACAACCGTCTTGCGCGTCTTTTGGAGTTAGGCGCTCCGGATATCATTGTCCGCAACGAAAAGCGTATGCTTCAGGAAGCGGTAGATGCCCTCATTGACAACGGCAGAAGAGGAAGACCGGTAACAGGACCAGGAAACCGTGCCTTAAAGTCCCTTTCCGATATGTTAAAGGGTAAACAGGGCCGTTTCCGTCAGAACCTTTTAGGAAAGCGTGTGGACTATTCCGGCCGTTCCGTTATCGTAGTAGGACCGGAACTTAAGATTTACCAGTGCGGTCTGCCAAAAGAAATGGCAATCGAGCTGTTCAAGCCTTTTGTTATGAAAGAGCTGGTTTCCAACGGAACCGCTCACAATATAAAGAATGCAAAAAAGATGGTGGAACGTCTTCAGACAGAGGTCTGGGATGTGCTGGAAGATGTAATCAAGGAACATCCGGTTATGTTAAACCGTGCGCCTACCCTTCACAGACTTGGTATCCAGGCATTTGAGCCGATTCTGGTAGAAGGTAAAGCCATTAAGCTTCACCCTCTGGTTTGTACCGCGTTCAACGCTGACTTTGACGGTGACCAGATGGCGGTCCATCTGCCTCTTTCCGTGGAAGCCCAGGCAGAATGCCGTTTCCTTCTGTTATCACCTAACAACTTATTAAAGCCCTCAGACGGCGGCCCTGTGGCAGTTCCTTCTCAGGATATGGTTCTGGGAATTTACTACCTGACCCAGGAAAGACCGGGAGCCAAGGGCGAGGGAATGGTATTTAAGAGCGTGAATGAAGCGATTCTTGCCTATGAAAATCAGGCAGTTACCCTTCATTCCAGAATTAAGGCCAGAGTGAGCAAAAAAATGGCTGATGGAACCGTAAAAACCGGAGCAGTAGAATCAACTGTAGGCCGTTTCATTTTCAATGAGATCGTTCCTCAGGATCTTGGCTTTGTTGACCGGTCTGTTCCAGGCAACGAGCTTTTGATGGAAGTTGATTTCCATGTAGGAAAGAAGCAGTTAAAGCAGATCCTTGAAAAGGTCATTAACGTTCATGGTGCAGTTCAGACTGCGGAAACCCTGGATGACATTAAGGCTATCGGTTATAAGTACTCTACCAGAGCTGCTATGACTGTTTCCATTTCCGACATGACAGTGCCGGAGAGCAAACCGAAGCTGATTGCTGACGCGCAGGCAACGGTTGACCAGATTGCAAAGAACTTCCGCCGCGGACTTATTACGGAGGAAGAGCGTTATAAAGAAGTTATTGACACATGGAAAGTTACTGATGACCAGTTGACCCATGACCTGCTGACCGGGCTTGATAAGTACAACAACATCTACATGATGGCCGATTCCGGAGCCCGTGGTTCCGATAAGCAGATCAAACAGCTGGCAGGTATGCGTGGACTTATGGCCGATACAACTGGCCACACCATTGAACTTCCTATCAAGTCCAACTTCCGTGAAGGTCTTGACGTATTGGAGTACTTTATCTCCGCTCACGGTGCACGTAAAGGACTTTCCGATACGGCTCTGCGTACCGCTGACTCCGGTTATTTGACCAGACGTCTGGTAGACGTTTCCCAGGATATGATTATCCGTGAGATCGACTGCTGCGAAGGCAAGGATACACCGTTTATGGAAATTAAGGCATTTACAGATGGCCAGGAAACCATTGAGGGCCTGCAGGAGCGTCTCACAGGACGGTTCATTGCGGAAACCATTGTTGATCCGGATACCGGAGAAGTTATCGTAAAGGCGAACCACATGTGTACACCGAAGCGTGCGGCTGCGGTCATGAACGTGTTAGGGAAGCTTGGCCGTGATTCCGTAAAGATCCGTACCGTATTGACCTGTAAATCCCATCTGGGTGTTTGTGCAAAATGTTACGGTGCCAACATGGCCACCGGACAGCCGGTTCAGGTAGGCGAAGCAGTCGGCATCATCGCTGCCCAGTCCATCGGTGAGCCCGGTACCCAGCTGACCATGCGTACCTTCCATACCGGCGGTGTTGCCGGCGGCGATATCACACAGGGTCTTCCCCGTGTTGAGGAGCTTTTTGAGGCACGTAAGCCAAAGGGTCTTGCAATCATTGCAGAGTTCGGCGGCGTAGTGGCCATTAAGGATACTAAGAAAAAGCGTGAGATCATTGTGACGGAGAACGAAACAGGCAACTCCAAGACCTATCTGATCCCTTACGGATCCAGAATCAAGGTTCAGGATGGCCAGGTGCTGGAGGCCGGTGATGAGCTGACAGAAGGTAGTGTGAACCCACACGATATCTTAAAGATCAAGGGCGTTCGTGCTGTCCAGGATTACATGATCCAGGAAGTACAGCGTGTATACCGCCTGCAGGGTGTTGAAATCAATGACAAGCACGTTGAGATGATCGTAAGACAGATGCTTAAAAAGATCAAAATCGAGGAAAGCGGAGACAGTGATGTGCTTCCGGGAACCTCTATGGATGTTCTGGATTACAATGATTTAAATGAATCACTTCTTGCTGAAGGAAAGAACCCGGCAGAAGGAAAGCAGGTTATGCTTGGTATTACAAAAGCATCTCTGGCTACAGATTCCTTCTTATCTGCCGCTTCCTTCCAGGAGACCACTAAGGTTCTGACCGAAGCTGCCATTAACGGCAAGGTCGACCACTTAATTGGTCTGAAGGAGAACGTAATCATCGGTAAGCCGATTCCGGCAGGTACCGGTATGAAACGTTACCGCACCATTGGACTTAATACAGATTCTGCTTTCGAGGAAAAGGATGAGATCAATCTGTCAGAGGATGAGGATGAGATCAGGCTGACAGAAGATGAATTTAATGAGGCGGAAGAGGTTCTGGATATTGACGAGAATGAGATGGTATAATAAGCAATGAGGTAGCCCATAAATTGCAAAGCCCGGAGATGGAATTTTCTTGGAAATCACATCTTTGGGCTTTAGCCATTGATTGCCTTTGCTTTTATGGAATTATGTTTTTTAATAAGTTATCAGCACATATTAAAAAAAACCTTGACAGAAAAATACAAAATGTATATAATAATTAGGCGTGCATTAACGCGTCATGTTTTTGTGCGTAAATTAAGCTGAAGATAACAGCAACCACAGACAATATCACAGGAGGTGAATGGAATGCCAACATTTAACCAGTTAGTAAGAAAGGGTAGACAGACAAGCGCAAGGAAATCTCAGGCACCAGCTCTGCAGAAGGGTTACAACTCTTTACAGAAGAAAGCAACTGATATTTCTGCTCCACAGAAGAGGGGCGTCTGCACGGCAGTTAAGACTGCTACACCTAAAAAACCTAACTCAGCTCTTAGAAAGATCGCCAGAGTACGTCTTTCTAACGGTATCGAAGTAACAAGTTACATCCCAGGTGAGGGTCATAACCTTCAGGAGCATAGCGTTGTTTTAATCCGTGGCGGTAGAGTAAAAGACTTACCAGGTACCAGATACCATATCGTCAGAGGTACACTGGATACCGCAGGAGTAGCTAACAGAAGACAGGCTCGTTCCAAGTATGGTGCAAAGAGACCTAAAGAGAAAAAATAATTAGAACCACACATTTAAATTTCTAGTGCCGGACTTTAGATATTGAACCTGTAGGTTGCAGGATTATATAGATAGAAACCGAGCGCGAACGCAACTTGAATGTTTGTGAGTACCTAGGATCTAATGAATAGCCGATTAGCCGGTAAAGGCTGAACGGCCATATTAAGGAGGGAAGTAACGTGCCACGTAAAGGACATACTCAAAAAAGAGACGTATTAGTAGATCCGCTTTACAATAATAAGATTGTTACAAAGCTGATCAACAACATCATGTATGATGGTAAAAAAGGTGTTGCTCAGAAGATCGTATACGGTGCATTTGCCCGTGTGGAAGAAAAGACCGGCAAACCAGCCGTTGAAGTATTCGAAGAAGCGATGAACAACATTATGCCTGTACTTGAAGTAAAGGCAAAACGTATCGGCGGAGCTACCTATCAGGTGCCGATTGAAGTAAGACCGGAGAGAAGACAAACATTAGCCTTAAGATGGATTACTCTGTACTCTCGTAAGAGAGGCGAAAAGACTCAGGAAGAAAGACTTGCTAATGAGCTGATGGATGCTGCCAACAACACAGGTGCTGCTGTAAAGAAGAAAGAAGATATGCACAAGATGGCTGAGGCAAACAAGGCATTCTCTCATTATAGATTCTAAGAGGAGGAAAAAGCTTTGGCTGGAAGACAATATCCATTGGAAAGAACCAGAAATATTGGTATCATGGCCCACATCGATGCAGGTAAAACCACATTGACTGAGCGTATCCTCTATTATACTGGTGTAAACTACAAAATTGGTGATACTCATGAAGGTACTGCCACCATGGACTGGATGGAGCAGGAGCAGGAAAGAGGTATTACAATTACTTCAGCTGCTACAACCTGCCACTGGACCATGCATGAAAACTGCCAGGTGAAGCCGGGTGCTCCTGAGTATCGTATCAACATCATTGATACTCCAGGACACGTTGACTTTACTGTAGAGGTTGAGCGTTCCTTACGTGTACTGGATGGCGCTGTAGGCGTATTCTGTGCAAAGGGCGGTGTTGAACCACAGTCCGAGAACGTATGGCGTCAGGCTGATACCTATAACGTACCCCGTATGGCATTCATCAACAAGATGGATATCATGGGTGCAAATTTCTACGGCGCTGTTGAACAGATCAAAACCCGTTTGGGCAAGAATGCAATCTGCATTCAGCTGCCTATCGGTGCAGAAGATGAATTCAAAGGAATCGTCGATCTGTTTGAAATGAAGGCTTATATCTTCAACGGCGATAAGGGCGATGACGTTTCCATCATTGATATCCCTGAGGATATGCAGGATGACTCAGAGCTTTACCGTGGTGAATTAATTGAGAAAATCTGCGAGTTAGATGATGACTTAATGATGATGTACCTGGAAGGGGAAGAGCCTTCCGTAGAAGAATTAAAGAAAGCATTAAGAGCTGCAACCTGTAATTGCACAGCTATTCCTGTATGCTGCGGAAGCGCATACAGAAACAAGGGCGTTCAGAAGCTCCTTGATGCAGTTCTTGAATATATGCCTGCTCCTACTGACATTCCTTCTATTAAGGGTGTTGACATGGACGGCAATGAAATTGAGCGTCATTCTTCTGATGAAGAGCCATTTTCAGCTCTGGCGTTTAAGATCATGACAGACCCGTTCGTTGGAAAGCTGGCATTCTTCCGCGTATACTCCGGTATTATGAATTCCGGTTCCTATGTGCTGAATGCAACCAAGGGCAAGAAAGAGCGTGTTGGACGTATCCTTCAGATGCATGCCAACAAGAGATCCGAGCTGGACAAGGTTTATTCCGGTGATATTGCTGCTGCCGTTGGTTTTAAGGTAACAACAACAGGTGATACGATCTGTGACGATCAGCATCCGGTTATCCTGGAATCCATGGAGTTCCCAGAGCCGGTTATCGATATTGCTATCGAGCCAAAGACCAAAGCTGGTCAGGGCAAGATGGGCGAAGCTTTAGCTAAGCTTGCAGAAGAAGATCCTACCTTCCGTGCAAAGACCAACCAGGAAACTGGCCAGGTTATCATTTCCGGTATGGGAGAGCTTCATCTGGAGATCATCGTAGACCGTCTGCTTCGTGAGTTCAACGTAGAAGCCAATGTAGGTGCTCCTCAGGTTGCTTATAAGGAGACATTTACAAAATCTGTTGAAGTTGACAGCAAGTATGCGAAACAGTCTGGTGGACGTGGTCAGTACGGACACTGTAAGGTTCGCTTTGAGCCGATGGATCCTAACGGCGAAGAGACCTTTAAGTTCGAGTCTTCCGTTGTCGGTGGTGCGATTCCGAAGGAATACATTCCGGCAGTCGGCCAAGGTATTGAGGAAGCTACTAAGTCCGGTATTCTGGGCGGATTCCCGGTACTGGGTGTTAAGGCAAACGTATACGACGGTTCCTACCATGAGGTAGACTCCAGTGAAATGGCATTCCACATCGCCGGTTCCATGGCGTTTAAGGATGCGATGAACAAGGGCGGCGCCATTCTTCTTGAGCCGATCATGAAGGTGGAAGTAACCATGCCTGAGGACTATATGGGTGATGTTATCGGTGATATCAACTCCCGTCGTGGCCGTATCGAAGGTATGGAAGACATCGGCGGCGGAAAGATGGTTAAAGCATATGTTCCGTTAGCAGAGATGTTCGGTTATTCCACAGATTTACGTTCCAGAACACAGGGACGCGGTAACTACTCCATGTTCTTTGAGAAATATGAGCAGGTACCGAAGAGCGTACAGGAAAAAGTTCTTGCAGAGAAAAAGGGCAAATAATTCCTAACTGGTTCCACTGGGTTCCAGACGGCTATGACTGTCTGGAATCCGTCAAATAGGCTTGAAAATAGTGCACAAATAGCATATAATAAAAAACAGCCTAACATAAAAATGAAAGCTCAAAAAGAGCATAAATTAAGGAGGACGTTATAAAATGGCTAAAGCTAAGTTTGAAAGAAACAAAACCCATTGTAACATCGGTACCATTGGTCACGTTGACCACGGTAAAACTACTTTAACAGCTGCTATCACAAAGACTCTTCATGAAAGATTAGGTACTGGACAGGCAGTAGCTTTCGAGAATATCGATAAGGCTCCGGAAGAGAGAGAGCGTGGTATCACAATTTCTACTTCTCACGTTGAGTATGAGACAGAGAAGAGACACTATGCACACGTTGACTGCCCAGGACATGCTGACTACGTTAAGAACATGATCACTGGTGCTGCTCAGATGGATGGCGCTATCTTAGTTGTAGCTTCTACCGATGGTGTTATGGCTCAGACAAGAGAGCACATCCTGCTTTCCCGTCAGGTAGGCGTTCCTTACATCGTTGTATTCATGAACAAGTGCGATATGGTTGACGATGCAGAATTACTTGAATTAGTAGACATGGAAATCCGTGAACTGTTAAACGAGTATGAATTCCCAGGCGATGATACACCAATCATCCAGGGTTCTGCTTTAAAGGCTCTTGAAGATCCTTCCAGCTCTTGGGGCGACAAGATTCTTGAATTAATGGCTGCAGTAGATGAGTGGATTCCAGATCCTGTACGTGAAACAGATAAGCCATTCTTAATGCCAATTGAGGATGTTTTCTCCATCACAGGCCGTGGTACCGTTGCTACTGGTAGAGTAGAGCGTGGTACATTACACGTATCTGATGAAGTTGAAATCGTTGGTATTCATGAAGAGACACGTAAGGTTGTTGTAACCGGTATCGAAATGTTCCGTAAGCTGCTTGACGAAGCTCAGGCTGGTGATAACATCGGTGCATTACTTCGTGGTGTTCAGAGAACTGAAATCGAAAGAGGACAGTGTCTGGTTAAACCAGGTTCCGTAAAGTGCCACAAGAAGTTTACCGCTCAGGTTTACGTTTTAACAAAAGATGAAGGTGGACGTCATACTCCTTTCTTCAACAACTACAGACCTCAGTTCTATTTCAGAACAACTGACGTTACTGGCGTTTGCGATTTACCAGCAGGCACAGAGATGTGTATGCCTGGCGATAACGTAGAAATGTCTGTAGAGCTGATTCATCCGGTAGCTATGGAGCAGGGTCTTCGTTTCGCTATCCGTGAAGGCGGCCGTACAGTAGGCTCAGGTAGAGTTGCTACTATCGTTGAATAATTAAATTTAAAAGCCGAGCCCTTTGTTTATAAGGGTTTCGGCTTTTTTTGTCTTGTGGTATTAAAATGGTACTATTTTAACCAAATTAAGTAAGCCCTCTGTTTCAAATGTGAAAATAATTAAGTGGTGAGTGGGGACTTGCTTGTGTCAGGTGGAGTATCATCATCTTGATGCTTCGCGACAAGATGCAAGAGCTCCGCCTGACAAGCAGCGACAGCTACTGTTCGGTTATACTCGGTAGAGCGGCGCACGCTGCGAGCAAGTAGCGAAGCGGGTTGCGAATATCCGCTTGACTGAATTGAACTTTTGGACTCCTATATTTTGATACTAAGCTCTCTATAGGCTGACATGGCTGTGCTAAAGTTGTGAATACGAGTTTGTATTATGCAGCTGGGGCTGTTCTTTATATTTGACAGATGCATATTTTATGCGTATAATATACTTAACAAGAGAGCCGGAAGCTGGGTGAAGTCCAGCCGCTGGCAAAATAATTTACTGTTTAAAGTAGCGCCTTATCTTACCAGGACGAGGGCGCTACTTTTTGTGTCTAACAAGAGTGATAATTGCACAAAGCATAATTACAAACGTAAATAAATCAGAGTATGTAATCATAACACCAGCCCCTTTCAAAGTGTCCAGTGGCTGGTATCGCCCCTCCGGTTCCCCGATTAAATATATTATAAAGGTACTAATTCGATAGAAAAACGGTTTTCTTCTTTCAGTATGAAAGATTATTTTTTAAAATTCTTAGTGTATTTCTTTAATCTTATTCAATTAAAATAAAAGAGGGGGATCAATACTTTCATCTAAAAGTATCAACTGTTCCTGGCCTATAGGTAGTTCACAGTCTATATAATAAATCCACAGATAATCTTCGGTATACCTCCCCCACGTATATAATCCACATGATATAATTCTTCCTCTATGGCAGAGAAGAAGAGCTGGAAAGTTATACGGAACCAGAGGTGCAGTTTAAAATACTCAAACCAATATTAGAAATTAGGGAAAATAGCGTCAGTTCGGCTGCAGTCCTCCCTGACGCTGTTTCTACCTACGTCTACTGAAAATAATTAAGTAAGCGCATGCTGCAAAGCATACAAAACAAAAAATCTTTGGGTGAATGACAACAAGGGTGTACATATATTGCATAGTGTCTCTTCCATAAGTGCTCAGCAACGTAAGCATTAAAACTGTGATTCTCTCTGAATTTTTTCTCATACCACTTTCTCCTAAGTTTTTTTCTTGGGCAGGTTACCATATTCGTACGAAACCTACCCAAGCGCCAGAGATAGTGATATAAATTCAGAGATGGAAAAGGGTATGAGATAGCATTCAGAGTAGCTATAACATAATTGGTTTAAAAATATGTAGCCATGAATTCTGGCAATTAGTGTTCATTCCTGAGCTTCCCTTCTTTCCGTAACGTACACCCAATCATATTATACAATATTTTCCATCAAAGGCGAGAGCTAAATAATAATTAGGTATTAATTTGATCAGCATAAGGTCCTAAGAAAAGGTATTATTTTTGTTAAATAATTAATATTGGGAGCCAAGCCCTTTGTTTACAAAGAGATTTGGTTCTTCCTTGCACTTAATATCGTACTTTTATTCAATTTAAGATGTAATCATGTAAAAATTTAGACACATTACGCATAAAAAACCACTCAAATTTTGTTGTACTTTTTACTAAAATATCAACCATAAAAATGTTACTTATGTACAAATCGTATTATATTTAATTAAAAAAGGACATAAGTCCTTTAGATAGTAAAAAGTAATTGCTATAATGTGAATATTTCAGGGGTATCAGAGATATAAGTCCTTTTATGGTGGATAAGACTTGAAATGAAAGAGGTAGGATGCATGAATAAAATTTTAGACATTGTTACATCAAAGAACCTGACTTATGAGCAAAAGGTTGTGGCGCTGGCCCATGCGGCGGAAAATAGTCTGGAGGTGCTTTCCATACCGGAACAAACCCGCCATTACATGGACATCGGCGCGATTTGTGATCTGGATGAAGGACACGCCCCTTACCGTCCCAGATACGTGATGCCGGACTACGAAAAAGCAATAAAAAACGGCTGTGAATTTTTACAACTGGACGCACCTGAGGACCTGGACGAAGTATTGCAGTTTTTGACGATTCTGTACCGCCATGTCCCCTCTATCACCAGTTATCCCGTTTATCTGGGTAATATTGATAAACTGATTGAACCGTTTCTTGAAGGGATGACAGATGAAGAAGCGGAAAAAAAGCTGAAGCTGTTCCTCATTTATTTGGACCGGACCATAACCGATGGCTTTTGCCACGCCAATTTGGGACCGGAAGAGACGAGAGCGGGCCGCCTGATTTTAAAGCTTGAAAAGGAGCTTCAAAATGCAGTTCCTAATTTAACGCTGAAATATGACAGGGGCATTACGCCGGATTCTTATGCAGAGCTTGCTCTTTATACCTCCCTGTACTGTGCGAACCCGGCTATCTGCAATCACAAGATGCACAAAGACACCTACGGTGATTACGGAATATCAAGCTGCTATAATATCCTTCCAATTGGGGGAGGTTCCTACACATTGGCGAGAATCGTACTTCCCAGGCTGGCAGCGGAAGCAAAGAACAGGGAAGAGTTTCTGACAGAACGGTTGCCTGATTGTCTTTCCTGCATGGGTGACTACATGAATGAAAGAATCCGTTTCCTTGTAGAAGAATCCAATTTCTTTGAGACCTCTTTCCTTTCCCGGGAAGGCTTCATCTCCAGGGATAAGTTCCTTGCCATGTTCGGAGTCGTAGGGCTGGCGGAATGCACCAATATGCTGATGGAAGATCCGGAAAAAACATATGGCCACAATGAAGAAGCAGATGACCTGGCAGAACAGATCATGCAGGTGATTGCAGATTATGCAGGTAATACAAAAGCCTTATATTCAGAGGTCTTTGATAACCATTTTGCACTTCACGCCCAGGTCGGCATTGATTCGGACCATGGCATTACCTCAGGCGTACGGATCCCGGTAGGGCTGGAGCCGGAGCTAATGTATGACCACCTTCGTCACAGCGCCAGGTTCCACAAGTTTTTCCCAACTGGCTGTGCGGATATTTTCTCTTTTGATCCCACGGGAAGAAACAACCCGGCTGCCATGCTGGATATTGTAAAGGGAGCATTTTCTCTGGGAGACAAATATATAAGCTTTTATGCCTCAGACAGCGATCTGGTTCGGATAACGGGATATTTGGTCAAACGGAGCGAGATGGAAAAATATTATGAAGGTGAAGCCGTACTCCAGAATACGGTGCATTTAGGCGGTGACAATTACCGCAACGCCCATCTTGAGAACCGGAAGGTAAGGGGACTGCAGTGAGAGCCGCGATCAATAGAATGATTCCCTTAAGCGTAGTGGACGGGCCGGGATGCCGGACTGCAGTGTTTGTCCAGGGCTGCAATATCGCCTGCGCTTACTGCCATAACCCGGAGACACAGAGACTGTGCAATGGCTGCGGTATTTGTGTCAGCCAGTGTCCGGCTGGTGCATTGTCCCTTTCAGGCAGTCATGTGATATGGGATGAGGCGGTCTGTACCCAGTGTGATAATTGCATCCGGGTCTGTCCCAATCATTCATCTCCAAAGGTGAAGTGGATGGAGGCTTTGGAGGTCTGGGAGCAAATTTCAAAAAACATACCGTTTATCCAGGGGATCACCGTATCCGGCGGTGAATGCAGTCTTTATCCGGAATTTCTTACGGAGCTGTTTACGCTTGCAGGGAAAGCCGGGCTATCCTGTTTTCTGGACAGCAACGGCTGTGTGGATTTCACAAAGCATCCGGGACTCATGGCGGTGACGGATCAAGTCATGCTGGATGTAAAAGCCTGGGACTCCCATGTGTTTCACCGGCTGACAGGCAGAGATAATTGTATTGTTAAAAAAAATCTGAACTATCTGGCACAGGCAGGAAAATTATATGAGGTAAGACTTGTATGCCTGGATGGAGAATCTTCTTCCGGTCTGGCAGAAGATAAAGATGTGGATATGGAGGAGGTCATTAAGGGCGTGGCCGCCGAAGTGACCCCTTATCTGGAGAATTTCAGGTTAAAGCTCATTACATTCCGCAATTATGGAGTAAGAGGAAAAATGGAAAAGAGAAAAAGCCCTTCGCCGGAACAAATGGAGAAGTTAAAGGAACTGGCGGTTCAATGTGGGTTTAAAGAAATACAAATTGTATAGAATGAAAAATGGAGGAATCAGGTTATGATGAGAAGAGGTATTGTATTTAGTTTAACAGCAGCGATGGTGCTGTCACTTACGGCTTGCGGAGGCGCAAAAACAGAGTCTACAAAGGTTCAGGAGGAGACTTCCGGGGGAAAGAGCAGCTTTTCCGTTGCAATGATTACGGACACAGGCGGAATCAATGACCAGTCCTTTAACCAGTCTGCATGGGAAGGGCTTACCGAGTTAAAGAACAAGACCGGCGCAGAGGTCAACTACATTGAGTCAAAGCAGGCATCAGATTTCGTAACGAATCTGGAGAGACTGGGAGACAGCGGCGCCAATCTGTTATGGGGCGTAGGCTACGCCTGTGCCGATGCAGTGCTGGAGGCGGCCGGCAGCAATCCTGATATCCAATATGCGATCATTGACAATGCTTATGAGGATACCCCTTCCAATGTGACTGGAGTTATGTTCCGCGCACAGGAACCATCCTTCCTGGTCGGATATGTGGCAGGACGGACCACACAGACTGGAAAAGTAGGTTTTGTAGGTGGAATTTCTTCAGGTCTGATCGACCAGTTCCAGTACGGTTATGAAGCCGGCGTAAAGTATGCGGCAAAAGAGCTTGGCAAGGATATTGATATTTCCGTGCAGTATGCAGAAAGCTTTAGTGATGCGGCTAAGGGAAAGGCAATTGCTGCAAGAATGTATTCTGATGGCTGTGATGTTATCTATCATGCGGCTGGCGGTACAGGAACCGGCGTGATCGAGGCGGCCAAGGAAGCGGACAAGTGGGTAATCGGTGTAGACCGCGATCAGGCATATCTGGCACCGGAAAATGTGTTGACATCAGCTCTTAAATTAGTTGGAAAAGCAGTACAGGAAGTATCGGAAGAAGCAATGAACGGCGAGGAAATTGGTGGTAAAACCCTTACCTTTGGTTTACAGGAAGACTGTGTGGGAATTCCTGAGGAGCATGGTAACATGCCGGAAGGGGTTTATGAGGATACCTTAAAGGTGAAGGATAAAATTAAGAGCGGAGAACTGACACCGCCGACCACGAAAGAGGAATATGAAGCATTTATTTCTGAATAGAGGAGATAAAATTTTACACCGCAGGAATCGAAAGAGCCTGCGGTGTAAAACCGAAACACCCTGCGGGTATACCTTTATGTCCAGAAAGCATGGACAATAATGAAAGGAGAAAGTATTGACATGGTCACGGTAAACAGCGATTATGCGGTCCAGATGCACGGAATTACAAAACGGTTCGGTGCATTTTACGCTTTGAAGGATATGAGTCTGGATGTTAAGAAGGGCAGCATTCATTCTCTTCTGGGTGAAAACGGTGCGGGAAAGTCGACGCTGATGAATGTACTGTACGGATTGTATCAGGCCGATGAGGGAGAAATATTTATCAATGGGAAAAAAGTGGACATAAAAAATCCCAATGTGGCCATAGCAAACGGCATTGGCATGGTTCATCAGCATTTTATGCTGGTGGAGGATTTCACGGTCACACAGAATATTATTTTAGGAAATGAAACCACATCCCGTGCTGGCATTGTAGATATGAAAAAGGCCAGGAACCAGATCCTGGAAATCGTTGAGAAATACGGGCTGGAAGTAGATCCGGATGCCAGAATCTGCGATATTTCTGTGGGAATGCAGCAGAGGGTGGAAATATTAAAAGCGTTGTACCGGGGAGCGGAATTATTAATCCTTGATGAGCCTACTGCTGTTTTGACTCCTCAGGAGATTGAAGATCTTCTTTCCATCATGCACAACCTGGTAGATGACGGAAAGGCCATTATCATCATCACCCATAAACTGAAGGAAATCAAGGCATCTTCCGATACCTGTACCATCATCCGCCGCGGCGAATACATTGATACGGTCCCGGTAGAGAAGGTTTCCGGGCAGGAGCTGGCTGCGCTTATGGTAGGCCATGAAGTAAAGCTGGTGGTGGATAAGACTCCGGCAAAGCCGGGTGAAACGGTATTGGAGATCAAAGACCTTGTTGTGAAAAATGAGAGAAAGCTTGAAGCGGTAAAGGGGCTTAACTTAAGGGTCCGCAAGGGAGAAATCGTGGGGATCGCGGGAATAGACGGAAACGGGCAGAAGGAGCTGGTGGAAGCCATCAGCAGCCTGGTTCCTGCAGAGAGGGGAAGCATTACGGTCTGCGGGAAACCGATCATCAACACAAACCCAAGGACGGTCATAGACAGCGGCGTCAGCATCATTCCTGAGGACCGGCAGAAAAGGGGGCTTGTCCTTGACTTCACTGTAAATGAGAATGCGGTATTGGAACGGTGCCGCAAAGAGCCATTTTCCAGAAAAGGGATCTTAAACAGAAAGAAAATGGAAGAGTTTACCAAAACCCTCATCGAGGCGTATGATGTCCGGCCGGATGACTGCGGTTCCAGACGGGTGGGGGAACTTTCAGGCGGAAATCAGCAAAAGGTTATTATCGGACGTGAAGTCGCCATGAATCCGGATATACTGATTGCGGTACAGCCCACAAGAGGACTTGACGTAGGAGCCATTGAAACCGTGCATAAGACCCTGATCCGTGAAAGGGATAAAGGAAAAGCTGTGCTTTTAATCTCTTTTGAACTGGACGAGGTTATGAATGTTTCTGATACCATAGCGGTGATTTACGACGGAAAAATTCAAGATACGTTTCAACAGGGAACCGTAGATGAAAATACCATCGGTCTGTTAATGGCAGGAGGAAAGAATCATGGATAAAGTGATAAAGATATTAAAAAAACCATTAACAATGACTTTGATCGCTGTTTTCTTTGGATTTATCGTAGCGGGGATCATACTCGCGGCGGCGGGATATCCGCCCGTTCATTCACTAGCCGTTTTATTTGACGGAGTCTTTTCCAGTCCGAAACACATTTCCAATGTAATTATCAAAAGTACGCCTATTATTCTCACGGGAATCGGCGTTGCATTTGCATTTAAGACCGGACTTTTCAACATTGGAGCAGAAGGCCAGTTTATTATGGGGTGTGTGGCATCTACTGTGGTCGGTATTCTGTTTGATTTTCCTCCGGTGATCCAGGTTCCTCTCGTTGTCCTTGCAGGTGTGGCAGCCGGGGCAGTGTATGGCGGAGTTGCAGGTTTCTTAAAGGCGAAGTTCGGCATCCATGAGGTTCTTACCAGCATTATGCTGAACTGGATCGCGCTTTACTTTTCCAATTATATATGCACCTTAAACCGGTTCCATAAGCCGGATACCATTGGGACCTACCCCATCAACCGTTCCGGCTATACGATGATTCTGGGAAATTACAAGACAACGGAGGCAGGGAAGGCGGCCCTTGCACAGAACGAATTTCTGCGCAGCACCATTCTGAAAACAGATGTAAACGTGGGAATTATTATTGCAGTCATTCTGGCTGTGTTTATCTGGTTCCTTCTATATAAAACCGCTAAGGGATTTGAACTGAGAGCGGTAGGCTTCAACAAGAGCGCAGCGGAATTTTCCGGGATTTATGTAAACCGAAATATCCTGCACTCCATGCTTATTTCCGGAGCTATCTGCGGGCTGGCTGCATCTCTTTATATTACCGGAAATTCTCCTCACGGGATTGCCACACTGGCAGCCTTTGAAAACACGGGCTTTAACGGATTATCCGTTTGTCTGATTGCGGCAAGTTCACCAATCGGCTGTATTTTTGCGGGACTGCTCTTTGGCGGTTTGATTTATGGCGGCCAGTCTTTGCAGTACGAGGTGGGAGCCCCGTCAGAAATTATCAACATCGTTATTGGTGTCATCGTATTTTTTGTGGCGCTGACCCGTATCATTCCGCCGCTGGTGGACCGTTTTTCGAAGGGAGGTAAGAAACATGCTTAACAGTCTGATGCTATTTGTGGGCATTACACTTATGTATTCCACTCCTTTGGTATTTGCAGCATTGGGTGGAGTGGTGTCGGAGCGGTCCGGCGTTACCAACATTGGTATTGAAGGAATGATGACCATCGGAGCGGTTACAGGGGCTACTGTGGGCTATTATTCAGGAAGTGCCTGGGCAGGATTTTTTGCGGCCGGTCTGGCAGGAGGCGTTATTGCACTTCTTCATGCCTTTGCGTCAATTACATGCAAGGCGGACCAGACGATTTCCGGCATTGCCATCAATTTGATCGGCCCCGGCGTGGCTCTGTTTGTCTGCCGCCTGCTTTTTGACGGCGCCACCATGTCCCTGCCGGTGCCTCATAAGATACCAAAGGTATTTGGAAGTTTAAACTCAAAGGCGTTTCAGAATTTAAATGTGGATGTGACGGTTGTAATCGCGTTTGTACTGGCTGTTTTTATCTGGTTCTTTCTTTATAAAACAAAGTGGGGACTTCATATCAGGGCAGTGGGAGAGCATCCGGCGGCAGCAGATACCATGGGACTTAACGTTTATAAAATCAGGTATATCTGTGTGCTGGTTTCCGGCATTTTAGCCGGGCTGGGCGGTGCGTCCATGACCCTGGCCATTATCCCCCAGTTTACGCCCACCGCCATCAGCGGGCAGGGATTTATTGCACTGGCGGCAGTGATTTTTGGAAAATGGACTCCTCACGGAGCTTATGGCGCCTGCCTGTTATTCGGAGCGGCCCAGGCCCTTACCGTTACCCTGGGAGGGGGAAGATTTGTAGTTCCTTCCTCCATTCTGGCTATGCTTCCGTATCTTATTACGATTATGATCCTGATTCTGTTTGTGGGCAAATCCTCTGCGCCGAAAGCCAGCGGGCAGCCATACGAAAAGGATGCAAGGTAAGCGTTTAGAGACAAGTAATGATTCCCGGCGGATCATAAATATGGTATGATGAAATCAAAGAGAAAGAAAGGAAAAGGAGCAAGATCGTGAACGATGCCATGTCTTTAATCAATGAACTTCACAGTGAGCCGCGGGAATACTTAAATAATTATCTGGCCAATGCGCCTAAATGGCTCCTGGAAGCCTTTAAGATAGTAAACCTAAAAAAGGGCACCACCTTTATTCACGAAAATGAAAACGTGGACACCATATATATTCTGGTGGAAGGTGTCGTAAAGGCTACGGATTACCGGGTTCAGGAAATCGCCTACGACTATACCAGATTCTATCCGGTGGAGGTGTTTGGAGCCATGGAATTTCTCATGGGCTTTGACTTATACCGGACCACTCTGGTGACAGAAACGGACTGCCGGTTCCTCTGTGTATCCAAGGATCAGTTCAGCCGCTGGATGCTTTCGGATATCCATGCGGTTTTAGAACAAGTAAAGGCCATGGGGGTCTATCTTTTAGAGCAGGTCAGGAAGGAACGTCTGTTTTTGTTTTTGCAGGGAAGCGACAGGCTGTTCCTGCTCTTTATGGAGATATACCGGAAATCATCCCACCGTGGGACCTGCCGCATACAGCTTGCAAGAAAAGACTTATCAAACAGTACCGGTCTTTGCATAAAGACCGTGAACCGGTGCGTCAGCCAGATGGAGGAAAAAGGGTACATTTCCAGGGAAGGAAGGACCATTATTATCGATGAAGAGCAGTACCGGCGGATTAAGGCCGTGGTTGCAGAAAAAATCGATGAGAATGAGATATAGAGAAGGGTGGATTAAGTATGACAAATTATTCAGAAACAGAAGGAAAACAGTATCATATCCAGGTTGGGAAAGGGGATGTGGGCAGATATGTCATTTTGCCCGGAGACCCCAAGCGCTGTGCTCTTATTGCAAAGTATTTTGACAATCCCAGACTGATCGCAGACAGCAGGGAGTACGTGACCTATACCGGTACGTTAGACGGTAAGTCAGTCAGCGTCACATCTACGGGGATCGGCGGTCCTTCGGCGGCCATTGCCCTGGAGGAACTGGTGATGTCCGGAGCAGATACTTTCATCCGCGTCGGTACCTGCGGCGGAATGGATGTGGAGGTAAAAAGCGGGGATTTAGTCATTGCGAACGGAGCCATCCGCATGGAAGGAACCAGCCGGGAGTATGCGCCCATTGAGTTTCCGGCAGTCCCGGATTTTGAAGTAACAGGAGCCCTGGCGGCTGCGGCAAAGGCCCTTAATAAGACCTGTCATGTAGGAGTTGTCCAGTGTAAGGATTCCTTTTATGGGCAGCATTCTCCGGAAACAAAGCCAGTATCCCATGAACTGTTAAACAAATGGGAAGCCTGGATGAAGCTGGGCTGCAAGGCTTCGGAGATGGAGTCCGCGGCTCTGTTTGTTGCAGCCAGTGCGCTTAAGGTGAGGGTCGGTTCTATATTCCTTGTATTAGCGAACCAGGAACGGGCAAGACTTGGTCTTGAAAATCCGATCGTCCATGATACGGATGGGGCCATACGAACAGCCGTAGAAGCCATTCGGCTAATGATACGTCAGGAAGAATCATAAAAGAGGAGGAGATCAAATGGAGATAACACCAACTCCCCATAATGGGGCAAAAAAAGGTGAAATAGCAAAAACAGTTTTAATGCCGGGGGATCCCTTACGGGCAAAGTATATTGCGGAAACGTATCTGGAAAATCCGGTTCAGGTAACGTCGGTCCGGAACATGCTTGGATTTACCGGAACCTATAAGGGGAAGGAAATTTCCGTTATGGGAGGCGGAATGGGAATGCCGTCCATGGGAATTTATTCCTATGAGCTGTACAATTTTTATGATGTGGACCAGATTATCCGCATCGGTTCCGCCGGTTCCCTTCAGGATAAAGTAGAGCTTATGGATGTGGTGATCGCCATGGGGGCCTGCACGGATTCCAATTATGCTTACCAATATGGACTTCCGGGTACATTTGCGCCTATTGCTGATTATGAGCTCCTGGCTAGAGCGGCAGAAGCGGCCGGAAAGCAGGGAACGAAAGCGGTTGTGGGCAATGTGCTTTCCAGTGATATTTTCTATAATGCTGACAGCGGAGTGAATGACAAGTGGCGCAATATGGGAGTTCTGGCCGTTGAAATGGAAACAGCGGCTTTATATATGAATGCGGCTGCGGCCGGTAAAAAGGCTCTCTGCATGCTGACGATTTCCGATCTTGTTTTTGGAGAGGAGAAACTGAGCGCAGAGAAGAGGCAGCTTGGATTTGGAAAAATGATAGAAATCGCCCTGGAATTGTAGATTGCAGAAAAATATGGCTCCGGTTTTAGGAGAGGGTGGTGGCCAGTAGGTTGGAAATGAAAGAAGAAACCATGAAAAGTGCTGGGCGGAGCGGGAATTTGGCCGGAACAGAGCTTCCTGTAAAGAAAATGATCGATCAGGCATTTGAGGCTATGGGCAGGGCATATACTCCATATTCAGGATTTAAGGTGGGAGCGGCATTATTATCTGTTGACGGCACTTTATATCAGGGCTGCAACATCGAAAATGCAGCCTATACTCCCAGTAACTGCGCGGAACGAACGGCATTTTTTAAGGCAGTCAGCCAAGGCGAAAAGGAATTTAGAGCAATTTGCATCGTTGGAGGAAAAGAGGGGATCCCTACAGGGCTTACGGCTCCCTGCGGTGTCTGCCGTCAGGTGATGATGGAGTTTTGCGATCCGGAAACATTTCGGATTATATTAGCGTCCGGCAGAGAAGAGTATAAGATATTTTATCTGAAGGAGCTGCTGCCCATGGGATTCGGACCGAAAAATCTATAAAATCACCGCATTTATGGGATTGCCAAGGATCCTGATAAGAGTTATTTTTTATCCTTGAATCATTAAAACTAAGAGCCAAGCCTTTTCTATTTAAAGGCTTCGGCTCTTTTTTTGCATCCGGGAGAAGTTTATAAGGAAAACGTTTTCTCACTTTTACCAGGAGAGATATACCGTATTTCTTGAATTTATCAGCAGTATATGATAAAAATTACCCAAGGCATCTATTTGGTAAAAATATGAAAAAGGAAAAGTTTATTTAAGGAATGGAGGAGGTTGCATGAAAAGAAAAATCGCAGTGGTCCTTAGTATGGTAATGGTTTCAACCTTGTTTGCCGGCTGTGGGCCGGTAAAAGAAGCAGGTTCTGACAGCAGCATTGATTATGGGAATTCTTCGGGTAAAGAGGAAATCAGCATCTGGCATGATGGGAATGCGGCAATTATGAACGTGATTGAGGAACAAGTAAATGAATCCCTTAGGGACGATGGTATTACCGTAAAATTTGAAAAGAGGAGCGGGCTGACAGATCAGATAAAATTATATGGGAACGATGAGAAAGACGGCCCGGATCTTTATATGTACGCACATGATTCTCTGGGAATGTTTGTAGAGATGGGGGTGCTCTCGCCGATTACAGATTTAGTTGATGAAAGCGTGTATGAGGATATGCTTCCAATGACGAAAGAGGCAGGAAAATATAATAAGGAACAGTATTTGCTGCCGGTTTATTTTGAAACACTGCTATTTATGTATAACAAAGATCTGTGGGAAGGAGAGGTTCCTTCTACAACTGAAGATTTATATGCCTATATGCTGGAACATACCGATACTGCAGCAGGTACCTATGCACTTGTGAACCAGCATTCAACGGCATATAATGTAGCTCCGTTTATCAATGGATTTGGTGGATACATTATTGATAAAGATGCAAATCCAGGACTGAATAATGAAAAAACCATGGAAGGAATCCAATATAATAAGAAGTTCGCCAAGCTTCAGGCAGATGGGGATTATAACACAGTAACCACATTGTTCAACGAAGGAAAGGCGGCAGCCATTATCGGCGGGCCATGGCTGGTATCCGGTATCAGAGATGCGGGAATCGAACTGGGCATCAAGTCCCTGTCAGACTTCACATTGCCAAATGGAAAGGAACTGGCACCGTATTCTGGTGTTCAGGGAATCGGTGTCTTAAAACATGCGGCTGAAAAGAAAAAGGATGCCGTAGGCAAGGTGCTTACAGCTTTGTCAGATCCGAAGGTGGGAGTTGCACTTGCAGAAAAGGCAGGCTGTACACCAGCAAATCAAAAATCGTATGAAACAGAGACCGTTACTGAGGATGAAATGATTGTGGCCATGAAACGAACAGCAGAAACAGCAGAGCCCATGCCCAACATTCCGGAGATGAGTGTTATGTGGGGACCGGCAGAAGCCTTGCTGGCAGCGGTAAACAAATCGGATAAAGATTTGGATTCTTCTGCAGGGCAGTATCAGAAAGAAGCGGAAGCAGCAATTGCGAATATGAAGTAATATATGGAGAGAGGGAGAACAAAGAATGAAGAGCAGACATAAATTTCTCCCATGGCTGTACATCCTGCCAGGGTTGGTTTTAGTGGGGGTGATTGTGATTTTTCCAATCCTGTATACAGGATACATATCGCTGACCAACATGAATATGTACCATTGGGATAACTACCATCTGATCGGGCTGGAGAATTTCAGGCGGGCTTTGCTGAAGGTGGATTATGGGTTCTTAAGCGCACTTATGGCAACGATTATCTGGACTGTTTTGAATATAGTGATACAGGTTGGCGTGGCTTTTTTCATTGCACTTGGGTTAAATGCCAAAGGGCTTAAACTTGCCAGGGTTTATAAAACCCTGCTGATGTTTCCGTGGGCAATGCCTGCATATGTTTCCATATTATTATGGCGGGTGGGGATGTTCAATACGGAATTCGGGTTCTTTAATAAGATATTGGCGGCAATGGGAGTTGGAAAAATAAATTTCCTGGCGGGCAATATCCAGGCTTTTATTTCCTGTATGGTATTGAATCTCTGGATGGCGCTGCCGTTTATGATCATGATGATGGACGGGGCGCTGCAGAGTGTAGACAGGAGCTATTATGAAAGCGCAAAGCTTGATGGAGCTGGATTCTGGAAGCAAAACCGGTATATTACGGTTCCGGCAATAAAGCCAATGCTGGTTCCCGCGATTATCATGACAACATTTACGACATTTAAACAATTTGATATTGTATACTTGTTGACGATGCAGAAGGGGGCTTTGTCAGGATCCACCTTTCAGACGATTATTACTTACGTACATCAAAATGCCTTTGTATCAAATAATTATGGACTTTCCTCGGCAGTTTCCATTGTTGTTTTCGGCTTTATTATTATCTTTTCATTATTTATGAACCGGGGAATTAAGGAGGAGCCATGAGTATAAAGAAAATAAGACATGTGGTGGGACTTACTGCCTTAAATGTACTGTTTACCGTTATCTGCATTGTTGCATTGATTCCGATTCTGTATGCGGTTTCCCTTTCTTTGAGCAACGGGAACGCCGCACTTGGTTCCGGGCTTTTGTTTTGGCCAAAAGAGGTGATGTTTAGAAATTATTCTGCCATTTTACTGGATGAACCATTTATGTTATGGATCAAAAACTCAGCTATCTTAAGCGGTGGGACGATGGTGGTTGCCATGGGGACCGCCATCACTGCTGCTTATGCATTTTCCAGATATCGTTTTAAGGGAAGGAATGGAGTATTGAAGATGTTACTGATACTAAATGCATTTCCCCAGATATTGTCCATGTTTGCCATATTCCGTCTGTTCAAGACCTTTCATCTGTTAAATTCTTACGTGGGTCTGATTATTGCGTATGCGGGCAGCATGTGTATCTTCGGTATCTGGAATATGAAAGGATATTTTGACACCATACCGGTGGAAATTGAAGAAGCAGCACGGATCGATGGAGCGAGCGGGAACCAGATATTGCTTAAGGTGGTGCTTCCCCTTGCAAGACCTGCCATCATTGTGACGGCAGTGATGGTGTTGATTTTTGTATGGAATGAATATTTGTTCTCCACTACATTTATGATGAATCAAAGCAACTATACATTGGCAGCCGGACTGTATCAGCTGCAGTCTAATGATTACAGTACAAGCTGGCCGCTGTTTTCGGCGGCAGCGATACTGGTTTCGATTCCACTTCTGATTGTCTTCTTTTGCATTCAAAAGTATATGATATCGGGACTGACAGCAGGAGGTGTGAAAGGATGATTGGTACAGAAGAAAAAATAGACCGTGGGGCAGTGTTACATATCCCCTTATCTCAGTATGCGTTTGCAGAGTCGGAATGCAGTCTGATCATCCGCATCAGGGCAAAAAAGAAGGATTTGTCCAAGTGCCTTTTATACTATGCAGACCGTGTCTGCAGGAAGACCCCCATTGAATTTCAAGAGATTCCAATGCAGGTTTGTGCAGAAGATGAGTATTTTGAATACTTCGAAGCAAAGGTAGAATCTTCTTACAGCCGGATCTGTTATTATTTTAAGCTGGTGAAAGGGCAGGAGTGGATTTACTATTATGCAGACCGGTTTACACAAAGCCTGCCGGATTTTTATGTGGATGGGAAGCTTGTGGACGGGAGAAGCGAATATTATCAGTATCCGTTTATTTTAAGGGAAGAAATACCGGATGTTCCAAACTGGTTTAAGACAGCGGTGGTTTATAATATTTTCCCGGACAGCTTTGCAAGTGAGAAAAGGTTCTTGTGTAAGGAAAAGAAGATACAGTATCTGGAGGATGGAAGGGCATGCCGTGGGAGGCTTGGAGGAACCATCAAAGGGATCACCGAAAACCTTGATTATATACAGAAAATGGGATTTACATGTATTTACCTGAATCCGATTTTTGTGGGAGGAGAATACCATAAATACGATGTGATGGATTATTATCATATCGATCCCTGTATGGGAACGGAAGAAGAGTTTAGGGAGCTTGTGGAAGAACTCCACAGAAGGGGAATGAAAATCGTTATCGATGGGGTATTCAACCACTGCAGCTGGAATTTCTTTGCATTTGAAGATGTAATTGCAAAGGGAAAAGAATCCCGTTACTGCAAATGGTTTTACAACCTGGAATTTCCGGTAAGGAAGCCGGAAACTCCCGATACAATACCGGAATACACCTGTTTTGCCTACGAAAGGAAAATGCCCAAACTTAATACGGGAGAGCAGACTGTGCAGATGTATTTTGCAGATGTAGGTGTCTACTGGATAAAAGAATACCATGTGGACGGCTGGCGCTTGGATGTGGCAAATGAGGTTGACCGGAATTTCTGGAGACAATTCCGGTCTGCGGTAAAAAAAGAAAACCCGGAGGCAGTATTGATCGGCGAAGTATGGGAAAATGCTGAGACCTGGTTACGGGGGGATGCTTTTGATTCGGTCATGAATTACGACTTCCGCCGGATCTGCAGGGAATACCTTACATCAGATGCCCCTGATGCAATGGCTGCTGCTTATCAATTTGAACAGTTGCGGCTTAGATACCCCACCAATATCGTAAATGGGCAGCTGAACCTTTTGGACAGTCATGATGTGCCGCGCTTTTTGTCCCTGTGCCGGGGAGATACGGACAGATGGAAACAGGCATGTATTCTGCTAATGCTGATGCCGGGCGTGCCCAGCCTGTTTTATGGGGATGAGCAGGGACTGATGGGGGCAACAGAGTCAGAATACCGGCAGGCAATGATCTGGGAGGAAAAGGAAAATTTCTGTGAATTCATAGAAAAGCTGATTCGGCTTCGAAAGGATTACATTGATATATCAACGGATTACCGGCCGCTGTGGCACATGATTGGGGATGGGGCATTTGCGTTTTGCCGGAAAAATAAGGAAAAGGAAATCATGGTTATTATAAATGCCGGGCTCGATAAAGAAATACCAGAGTTTGGGAATGGGAAGGTGCTGATGGAAAAAGGATACGGACAAGGAGTTTTGAAAGAAAATGGATACCTTATCTGTCGGACGCAATAAGAGGTTTTAAGTCCCTGGTGCTGCTGAAAGTATGGAAGCAGAACCAGGGTATTTTAAATTGTTTTCTGATTTCGCGTGGAAGAACGGACAATCAGCGATGGAAGTATGGCAAAAGACTGAATCTGCAATGCCGGGTTTTTGATTTTCTTTAATAATATAGAAGCAGCATACCGTCCCATTTCATGTACATCAATGTCTACCACTGTCAGCGGAGGGTCAATTAATTGGGATAATGGGTAATCATCAAAGGTAATTACCCCAATATCCTCAGGGATTGACAGTCCGCGTTTTTTAATGGCACTGACAGCCCCCATGGCAATCTGATTGTATTCGCAGATTACCGCATCAGGAAGATGATCCCCCCGGAGAATCTCCTCCATCATGGCGAAACCGCTTGCTTTGCTGTAGGTTCCATATTTGATAAAAGAGTCAGGTACCGAAAAGCCGTTGATATTCATGGAAGAAACAAAGGCCTTCAGGCGGTGTCTGGATATCTCATCATCAGCCGGGCCGCCGATAAAGGCAATCTTTGAGTAGCCGCAGTTATTTAAGTGTTTTGTTGCCATCTCCCCGGAGACATGGTTGTTGATGTCAATCCAGCAGGTGGTGTTGGAAAAAGGGGGCCTGCCGATGATTACGTGGGGGAAGCCGGTATTGGTAAGCAGGGAGGCAAGAGGACGTGACGTAGTGGAACCATGGATCAAAAGTCCATCGGCTGCTTTTCTGCCAATAATCTCTTCCACTTCTTTGTAAGCAATTTCTTTATTCGGGGAACCGATAAAACTGAAATTGTATTTCTTTTCCCTGATTTTGCTCTGTGCACCACAGAGAATTTCAAACATATGGGGGTTATGGTAAGGGGTATGCGCTTCTGTGACGGCAAGAAAAATAATATTTTCAGATCTCTTTCTTGCAAAATTGCTGGCCTGTGCATTGGGCCGGTAATTTAGATGCTCCATGACCTGAAGAACATGCTGCCTTGTAGCTTCTGATATGGAAGGCCTGTTATTGATTACTTTTGACACAGTTGCAATCGAAACACCTGCCTCATTTGCCACATCCTTAATTGTGATAGACATACAACTCTCTACTTTCTTCTTTTTAAGCTTTATGCCATTTATGGTATAACGTTTACCTAAAAAAATCAAGCAAATTGTATAAAAAAAGTTTGTTTTACACAAATAAATTGTTATAATTATGATACAAATATCGGTATTTAGTAATTCATAGAATAATATAATTTTGAAAAAAGGAATGAATGTATGAAATTGCAAAGAGTGTTAAAAAGAATATGGGCTGCTGCACTGTGTGCAGTTGTATCCTTATCGGTAATCCCTCCGGTAACTGCCTCGGCGGCGGACAGCCTGCGGGGAGAATCGATTTATCAGATCATGGTAGACCGCTTTTATGACGGTGATGCATCAAATAATGCAACCGGAGAGGCCTTCCGTTATGCTGAGAACTCACAGGATGATTTCAGGTATATGCATGGCGGTGACTGGCAGGGGATTATTGATAAGATATCCTATATCAAGGATATGGGGTATACCGCTATCTGGATTTCTCCGGTAACGGATCCTCAGCTATGGAGTGTCCCTGATTCCAATGGCAGGCAATGGCCCACTGCATATCATGGGTATAATATGTATGATCCCAACCGGGCAAGCCGGTATTTCGGAGCGGAAGACCCGGAAGAAAGTAAGGAAAAGCTAAAAGAACTGGTAGATGTTTGCCACGAGAATGGTATTAAGGTCATTTTTGACATTGTTCCTAACCACGTAGGCGACTATTTGCAGGGAACCGGAAGCAGTGCACATTATATTACGAATACAGGACTAAAACCAGGCTCACAGGTACAGCCCGCTGCACCATTTAATAATATCCAGTGGTATCATAATAATGGCGATATTAATTGGGATCTGGAACATCCACATACCCCTTCAAGTACCCGGATGCTGGAAGATCACGACCTTGGAGGTTTAGATGACATCGATTTTGACAATGCAGAAGCAAAGACAGCAGTATTTGATTCCATAAAGAACTGGTTTACCTATACAGGTGCAGATGCAGCCAGGGTCGATGCGGCAAAGTGTATGAAGCCATCGGACATCCACGAACTGCAGGAGTATTTAAGTGTGGCAACCTTTGGAGAAAACTTTGATATGCATGTCGATTTCGTGAAGGATTGGGTTGGTGCGAATGCGGAAACAGGCATGCTTGATTTTCCGCTCTTTCAGGCCATTGTCAATGATTTCGCCTATGGAAAGAATTTCAACAATACTTCAGAGATATCCATTCAGGCCATTCTTGATCAGGATGAATTGTATGGTTCCCATGTAAATGACATGGTGACATTCATCGATAATCATGACAGGAACCGGTTCCTGACAGAGGCTGGGGGAAATAAGGATAAGCTTCATAATGCATTGACCTTCTTATTCACAGCACGGGGAGTCCCGGTTGTATTCCAGGGAACAGAGCAGAACCGGGGGAATGCAAATGGCCAGGTGATCAGTGGGATTGCAGATACCTGGAATCGTTGGTCTATGGTAACAAAGGATGGGAACGGGAATGTGCTTCATGACTATTTTAACACCTCAACCGATACTTATCAGTTAATAGCCAAATTGAATGATTTAAGGAGCCGGTATCGGGCGTTGGCAGATGGAACTCAGAGAGAAATGTGGACGTCGATGCACACGTATGCTTTTTCCAGACGGGTAGATTCAGGTGAGGACAAAGGACAGGAGCTGATATGCGCCTTCCACAATGCGGAAGGGACAGAAAGCACAACTATGTCCCTGAGGGCAGAAAGCAGTATTGCGGCAGGAACCACACTGGTAAATGTGATGAATCCAAATGATAAGATTACGGTAACCCAAGACCGAAAGATTACAATTTCACTTACCGGAAATAATTCTAAGATTTATAAGGTAGATGAAAATGCACAGACAATGATTCCGGTTACATTTACAGTGAATCATGCAAAGACAAATTGGGGAGAAAACATCTATATTGCCGGAAACTGTGCAGAACTTGGAAATTGGAACCCGGCTGCAGGAGCAGGCCCGGCAGCCTGTCCGAATTATCCTGCATGGACCCTTACGGTCAGCCTTATGCCAGGAACGGCCATAGAGTTTAAGGCAATCAAGAAAGACGGATCAGGAAAGGTGATCTGGCAAGGGGGAAATAACCATACCTATACCGTTCCGCAGGCGGGTGCAGGTCAGGTAACATTTGATTGGTAAATGATTTGATCGCTAAAAGCAGCGCCTCATCTTAACAGGACGAGGGCGCTGCTTTTGGCGTAGCAGAGATGACAACTACACCGGTACCCTGGAGGGCAGGCAGTAAATATGGTTCAATAAAAGGGAATTGTGTCATAATTTGTATATTGCTGGCCAGGCCACTTTGTGGTACCATTAAATCATTCTAAATTAGGAAAAAGAGGATGTTTTAAGTGATAAGAGAACGGCTATTTAAGTGGTGTAAAACTGCAGGGATATTTATGACCACTGTCATCATGCTTTTGATTCCCTGCGCATCTTATATTCTGTTTGAATATGTGACCGGCAATTTGCCGACAATCCCCATGTCCATGGCTGTTTTAAACATAGGCTGGATCTACCTGCTGTATCTTACTGCTTTTGCTGTCAGCGGAAGCACCAGAATAGGGATCCCTCTGACAGCAGTTTTTCTGTATGCTGTATCCGTAGCAGAATATCTGGTTGCAGGTTTTCGTGGAAGGCCCATCATGATCTGGGACGTTTTGGCTCTGCGTACCGCCATGAGTGTGGCAGGAAATTATGAATTTGTTTTGACGGAAGAAATGTACCTTGCCTGTCTGGGAGTCCAGGCAATCTGCATCTTTGCCCTGATATTCCCTAAAAGGGTAAAGGGCAGGAACAAACGTCTGGTTTTTGCCGGGGGAAGTACAGGTGTTGTCTTAAGCTTTATTTTATGGTTTTATACCTGCTTAATCCCAAACAAAGGTCTTGAAATCAATATGTGGGAGGTAGGTGAGACCTATCAGGAATACGGATATGTGCTTTCAACGGCTGTTTCATTTAATTATGCGGTGAAGAAAAAGCCGAAGGGCTACAGCTTTTCAAAAGTAAAGCAGATTTATGATTCTGTGATAGCGGACAATCAGGTTCTTCTGGCTTCTGCCGGAGATGTAGACGTAGAGGGAGAAGGCAATACAACGCCGGTCAATATTATATGCATTATGAATGAAAGCTTTTCCGATTTAAAAGTAGCAGGAGAATTTGAAACAAACCAGGAATATTTTCCTTTTTTAAACAGTTTGAAGGAAAATACGGTGAAGGGGAGCCTTAGCGTTCCTGTATTCGGCTCTTTGACCAGCAACTCTGAGTTTGAATTTCTTACGGGAGATTCTATTTCCCTGCTTCCGGCTAACAGTATTGCTTACCAGTTTAATGTGAAGCCTAATACATATAGCCTTGTGAGTACTTTAAAATCTCAGGGCTATGAGACAGTTGCCATGCACCCTTATCCAAAAGAAAACTGGAATCGTCAGGAGTGCTACCGGAACATGGGGATTGATGAATTTTTAGATATAGAAGATTATGAAGGCAGTGAGATGCTTAGAAACTATGTCAGTGACCGGGCAGATTACGAAAAGCTGATAGAAAAGGTGGAATCCAAGGAGAATCCGGAGGATAAGCTGTTCCTTTTTAATGTGACCATGCAGAACCATGGAGGCTATGAAACCCTGTATGATAATTTTGACCAGGAAGTATGGCTGACCGGAAGGCTGAAGGGAAAATATCCTAAGGCTGATCAGTATTTATCTCTTATGAAACGGTCGGATGAAGCGCTGGAATATTTGATCTCTTATTTTGAGAAAAGCCAGGAGCCTACCATGATCGTTCTTTTTGGGGATCATCAGCCCAGTGTGGAAGATGAATTTTTTGATGATATTTCAGGGACACCCAGCAATCTTGTGAAGAATAAGGACCGGCTGATGTGGTACCAGACCCCGTTTATGATCTGGACTAATTATGAAACACAGGCAGAGGAAAAAGGGGAAATGGGGGCTATTTATCTCTCCTCAGAGCTGTTAAAGAGAGCCAGAGTCAATATGACGCCTTATCAGCAGTTTCTGCTGACAATGGAAGAGACCTTTCCAGTGGTACACCCCATCGGCTGCTTTAATAAAGAAGGAACCTACTATTCCTGGGAGGCTTTGCGGGATCCGGAAAGTCCGTACAGGGACTTGATCATGAACTATGAATATCTGGTGTATAACCACATTTTTGATGGGAAAAAGTGTAAGGAAATGTTTTCCCTGGAAACCGATAAATAAACCAGGGTGGATTGTCACCGGAAAAATCAGATAATTAAGGCGGATAGGGCAGTATAAATAATGCCCCATCCGCCTTTTAGAATAGAAGTGCTTCTTAATGACTGTTTTTTTGCAGTAATTCTATATATTTTGGGTGGCCGCTTCAGGTGGCGGCTTCCATTGCCGGCCTGTGCCTTAAGCGGTTAAATTCCTTCTTCACCATAATTATCGTCCACAGGACGATTACGGCGTCGATCGCCAGGGAACCGTAATATACGCCACTCACGCCAATCCACCTTGGCAGCAGCACCATCACCGGTATGTAGAACACAAACTGCCTTGCCAAACCTATAATCATTGCTGGCTTGCCCTTGTCAATGGACGGGAATAAGGTCATGGCCATGAAAATAAAGGATAAGGCAGGAAGAATCACCATATACACCCTGAAATACAGGAAGTGAGCGCCTGTAAATACCTGTTCTTTAAGCATCATGCCAAGAATCGGACCTGGTACAACAAGTGAGGCAAGCCAGAAGGGCAGCGTCAGGATCAGGGCGCGCATCAGTCCGAAGATGGGCGTAAGCAGGAATTGGAACACCCGGTAAACCACCCCGTAAAAAGCCACATCCGCCGTTGTGCCGTAACGTGCCAGAGCATTGAACACCACCAGGCCCTGAATCAGAGACATGAACGACATGATTAGCGAGGACATGCCAAGGCGCAAAACAGAGGTTGTGATTTCCTTAGGCTGCACCCTCCACGCCCATATCAAAAATCCCCATAAAAATGTAGTTGAGGATGGCGTTTACCACAAGACCCGTGCCCATCATCCATGCCGCTGTTTTCATCCTGCCCTCAGCGCGGATGATCATATTGCCTGCAAGCCCATAAATCCAGAAGAAAGCGCCCACAGTGCAGATTCTGAAATAGCTGACGCCATAGGCAAGAGCCTCGCCCGTTCCGCCCATCATGGCAATGAGGGGTTTTGCAAAAGTAAAGGCTATGAGCATGTATAGGACAGCGCATATGAGGGATAAGCCAGGGAAACTCCAGCAACGGCAACATCGCCTACAAATTGCCCTACAAAAATGGCATCCAGTATGGTATTAAATCCATAAAGCACCATTGCCACTACCGCCGGCCATGAAAGCTGGGCCATAACGTTCCACAGCTCTCCGGTCAGAATAAATTGTTTTTGTTTTTCTTTGATTGCGTCACTCATGATAATTCCTCTCTGCCAATCTTTTGAATGCATATATGTGAATTTCTCCTGCTCCACCCCCTGTTATTCTCCCGGGCTGTTACAAAGTTTTTGTAGATGCCGCCTTTTTGTATCAGCTCTTCATGGGTTCCCTGCTGTGCAATACGGCCGTCCGAGATCACCAGTATCTTGTCGGCATGGCGGATAGTATTCAGCCGGTGGGCGATCACTAACAGGGTCTTTCCTGCGCACAGCTCACTGATGGCTTGCTGGATGTAACTTTCGTTGTCCGCATCGACACTGGCGGTGGCTTCATCCAGAATTACAATGGGGGCGTCCTTTAAAATGCAGCGGGCAATGGAGATGCGCTGCTTTTCACCACCGGAAAGGGTTGCACCGCCCTGGCCCACCACGGTGTCAAAGCCAAGGGGCAGTGCCATAATAAAGTCGTAGCACCTGGCCTTTTTTGCCGCCTCAATCACTTCATCCCGGCTGGCAGCAGGCCGCCCCATGCTGATATTGTTGTAGATTGTGTCCTGAAACAGGTATACCCGCTGGAACACCATGCTGATATGATCCATCAGTTCGCTTAAGCTCACTTCCCTCACATCCTTGCCGCGAATCAGAACCTTGCCGGAATTAACGTCCCAAAATCGGGTCAGGAGGCTTGCGATGGTGGATTTTCCGCCGCCGGATGGGCCCACCAGCGCCAGCATCTGATTTTTTGATAAGTCAAAGGAGATGTCATGCAGCACCTCTTTCTCCCCATAGGCAAAGCTGACATGCTGAAACTGTACCTCAGGAATATCTCCGGCTTCCGGGATGATGTCTGTACCATTGTCCGGCAGTTCCGGTTCCCGAAATACCGCTTCAATGCGATCCATACAGCTGTTCATGACAGTGAGCCGCGCACTTTGGCCGTACAGCGCCTTCAAAGGACCGAACAGATCGAATACAAAGAGCATGATGCCAACGAGGAAGGTCACATCCAGCAGACCACGGGAATTTAAGTACATGGAAAGGGTGATAATGGCGGCTGCACCGAACCCATAGAGGATATTCAGCCGGCGCTGCCAGGGGGCGTGGTTTTCTTCAAATGCAATGCTGGTACGGCAGGTCTCACGGAAGTTGTCGGAGAGCGCCTTTGACTTTTCGCCCATCAGATTATAGGCTTTGATGATTCCGATTCCCTCGGTGAAGTCGAGAACGGCTTCGGTCAGGTTTTCACTTTGTTCCTGGCGGATGGCGGAATCTGCCAGAGCCTCTTTTTCCAGCCCCCTTGCCGTGAGAAGCAGAATCACCACAACCCCAATGGCCGCAAGTCCAAGCCATACATTGAACAACAGCATAAACAGGAGCATAATGCCCTGTGCGAATATATAACTCATCATATCCGCCAGAACTGTCATGCAGTTTTCCTCGATAAATACCATGTCCGTGGAAAGTACCGAGCTGATTTTTCCGATATTGCCCTCGGTAAAATACCCCATAGGCATTTTGCGCAGATGCCTGCCCAGTTCCATGCGCTTCTCTGCAAACAACAGGAAGCCTGCCGCCGACTGCAGACGGTCGGCAATGTGATGGAACAGCATTTGCACCAACAGGCAGGCGGCCAAGGCAAAACCGATCCGCAGGCACATTTCTGCCGTCGCCGTACCGTGATAAAAGGAGGCCAGGGTAAAAAATGCAAAGCCAATGGGAGCCTTTGCCAGAATTGATTTAAAAAAGGAAAATACTAAGGCCAGTTTGATCCTGCCCTGATAATCCCCGGAAACAGCCAGAATGCGTCTCATTAAAGCGATCATTGTACATTTCCTCCTTTCGCCGTGCTGACTGTCCACTGGGCGCTGCCTTCAGCGGCCTGCCATAGCTTTTGATAGGCGGGGCAGCTCTTAAGCAGCTCCTCATGGGTTCCGGCGGCAGCCAGCTTACCGGAATCCATAACACAAATCTGATCCGCATCCATAATGGAGTGGAGGCGGTGGGCGATAACAATGACGGTTTTCCCCTGGATGACCTGGGCAATGGCTTCATTCATCTTTTCCTCATTTTCCGGATCCATAAAGGCCGTGGCTTCATCGAGAACAATGATGGGCGCGTTTTTTAAAATGGCGCGGGCAAGGGAGATACGCTGGCGTTCACCGCCGGAAAGCTGCTTTCCGCCATCGCCTGCCATGGTGTGAATGCCCTTTTCAAACCGGGCCAGAAATTCACCGCATTGTGCTTTTTCTGCTGCTTCCATTACCTGAGCATCCGTTGCTTCCGGCTTGCCGAGGCGGATATTTTCCAGCAGACTGATGTTGAACAAAAACTGCTCCTGGGCAACATAAGAGATCTGGTCGTTAAGTGCTTCCAGGCTCATGCTGCGTATGTCCTGCCCGCCTATTTTGACCGAACCTCCTGTTACATCGTAAAAATGCACCAGCAGCTTGGCAAGGGTGGACTTGCCGCCGCCCGATTCCCCTACCAGCGCGGTCAGAGTGCCCTCCGGCACATCCAGTGTGATGCCGTGCAGTACCTGGGTATCTTTGTAAGCGAACCGCACATCCTCAAACTGCACTCCATGATTCTTTCCGGAAAAGGGCTTGTCGGACTGTTTAAGCGGCGGCGTGTTCATCATCTGCTCCAGGCCGGAGATCTTATGATTGATCTGAGGCAGGGTAGACATAAAGCTAAGGGCCTTTAGAAGCGGTCCCCCCACCCCGAAGGACATGCACAAAACCAGTGCCAGATCCGGCAGCGTTGAATACCCCTGAATGACAAAATAGGAACCCACAGGCAGGACAAAAAGTGCCACACAGGGAACAAGACTGGAATAAAGTGCCATCCAGGGCCAGCAGGCCTTATACCATGCCAGGGTGAAATCCCGGTAGCTTTTTACGTCCCCTTCGAACCGGTGGTAAGATTCGCCGTCACGGTTGAACACCTTGACGACTTCCATGCCATTGATATACTCCACAATGGTATTGTTCATCTTTTGCGCCGCCCCATAGTAATTGCCCATGTCTTTCATGCCGATCCGGTACATCACCATCATGGCGATCATTCCAAGTGGCAGGGAGCACAGGGCCAGAAGTGCCAGCTTGGGATCTACAAGGAACATTCCGGCGAATACCAGTGCCGGGATGGCCAGGTTGGCAATCCCCTCAGGGAGAGCGTGGGCCAGCAGCAGCTCAATGGTCTCAATGTCGTCAATAAACATTTTTTTGATGGTGCCGACGCCTTTTTCCTGAATAGCACCCAGGGGCTGCTTCTCCAGCCTGCTCTGCAGGGAGATGCGCAGATTTTTCAACGTATTATAGGCTGAAAGGTGGGAGAGGGAAAGGCCCCAGAGATAGAACACGGCATACATCAGTCCACAGGCTGCGATGGCGGCAATGCGCCAGGCAACATACGCTGCCGTCATATTTTCCCCCATCAGCAGCGGACGGATGATTTGGTAAATGAACCAAAACGGCAGTACGTTCATGACCATGCCAACCAGCATGGCGGCAATGGCCCCGTAGGTTGTTTTGCGGTAATCACCGGCATATTCCAGTACTTTTTGAAACAAGATCGTTACCTCCTTTATGATTTTATGTAAGTTAGCTTTGACTAACTAACGAGCAAATAGGAACCCCTCCATGGGAGGGGAGGCAGGGTGCTAAAACCCCAAAACCTGATACCAGTTAAACAGACCGCAGATGAGTTTGGAATGGGCTTCTATCTGTTCCCATGTGAAGTCGTGGATAAACGGCTCGTAGATCGTCGTCCAGAATGCGGAAAGCAGGATATGCAGCTCTTCCATGGAGATGCTTCTGTGGGTCAGTCCTCGTTTTTGCGTTTCCAGAAAATACTCGTAGGTCTTTACACTCATTTTCTCAACCCAGTCGTGCTGGAAGTTGGAATACGCCGTTCCCTCTGCGCATTTTATGAGAAGAATAAAACCGTCGCGGTATTCCTGTAAGAATCGAAAATATCCCAACATGTATTCTTCGTCCATATCCCATGCCTTTATCAGTGCCTCATCAGACAACAATCCGGCCTCCACAGTGCATCGCTGTTTTAAAAAGTCATCAAGTGCAGCAACCGTATCCGCCGTTACGGCGTTAAACAAGGCTTCTTTTCCTTTGTAACGCTTATACAGGGCACCGGTAGTGATACCGGCATCCTCACAGATTTCCTTTAAGGATGCGTTCTGAAACCCATGTGTTAAAAATACCTTTTTAGCGCTGTTTAGAATTCGGGGATCAATGGAATGATCAGGTCTGGCCATCTATGTTACCTCCTGTTACAGAATTGATAATTGAATTATCGATAATGTGATTATCAGTTTAGCAGGTGATATTTAATTTGTCAAGTATTCAATGCGGATTTTTTGGTCCTTACGGTTTTTTTACGAATACGTAATAAAAACGTTATTGTAAAAAGTAGGAAAATTGGTTATTATTGTATGGAACCTGATTAAGACAACATGGAGGGATGCGAAGATGAAGGAAATAAATATAGGCAGGGTCATGACCGGACTTTTTACCGCTGCATTTTTATGCTGTGCCTCTGCCTTTGTTGCGCTGGCAGATGTAGGCGCAGCCGGTGTACAGGCAACGATTCAGTCCTGTTTGGTCAATTCTGACAAGAACAGCGTGACGGTTCAGGCAGAAAGCAATGCGAATATGGCAGGAACAGATGGCGTTCTCTACCTGGTAGAGCTTCAGCCTTACCAGAACAATCTGGACGGCAGAACGGATTATGCGGCTTCTGCAGCACCGGGAAGCAGGGTTACCTTTACATTTCCATTAAACCGTAATACGGACCAGGACAGACTTTACAGCAAATTCGTCATTGCTGTCTGGGATGGAACAAAATATATTGAAATCAGCAAACCTCATTATATTACAAACCCTGAAATGGTTGCGGCAAATACCCAGCCATTTAATGATCCTCTTACCAAGAAGGGCTTAAACATTCAGCTCAACATGCTTGGTGATGCTTTTGAATTAGGCGTGAAGCACGTTGCCACCAATATCTCTTTCCATCAGATCCTGGGCCAGGGAATTGATTACCAGTACGATGGAAAGACCTATCATTTTGATAAGAATGCCATCGCAAGCTATGATGAGACGATCAGCGCTTTATCCGGCAAGGGAATGACGGTAACAGCCATTATTTTAAATGGGTGGAATGATGCCGAGCCGAATCTGATCTATCCGGGAACAAAGAAAAATGCCAATGCATTTTATTACATGTTCAATCCGGCGACCCAGGAAGGGCTGGACCAGACAAGAGCCATTGCCGCTTTCTTAGCGGAGCGGTACAATGGTACCAATCCAAACCATGGAAAGATATCCAACTGGATCATTGGTAATGAGATCAACAACCAGCAGTGGAATTACATGGGGCCTAAGGATATTAACAGCTACGTACAGGCTTACCAGGATGCGTTCCGGATTTTCTACACAGCCATTAAGAGCACCAGTGCCAATGACCGGGTATATTACTCCCTGGATTATAACTGGAATAATGAAATCGATAATAAGCTGAAGTACGGTGGAAGAGCAATTGTAGATACCTTTAATTCCATTGCCAATGAACAGGGGCAGATGGATTGGGGGTTATCCTATCATCCTTATCCTTGTCCTATGACAGAACCGGAATTCTGGGATGATGAACAGACCGGATTGATCACCAATGATTTCAACTCTCCGGTCATTAACTTCAAAAACTTAACCACATTGACCGATTACATGGCTCAGGATCCCTTAAAATCTCCTGCCGGCCATGTGCGCCACATCATTCTGACAGAACAGGGATTTACGGCAACAAGCCAGACAAGAGGCAATGTAGCTCAGATTCAGGCGGCCGCTTATGCTTATTCCTATTACATGGTTGACAGCAATCCTTATATTGATGCTTATATCTTAAGCCGTCAGGTGGATGCCCCTCTGGAAGTGAGGAGCGGCTTATCCTTCGGACTTTGGGAATGTTCCATGGACCGGGGAGATGACATTGTAGCCACAAGGCGCCGTAAAATCTGGCAGGTATTCAGGGATATTGATAAAAAGAAATACACGCTGGAATCAACGGAATTCGCCAAATCCATCATAGGAATTGAGAAATGGTCTGATGTCGTTCCAAATTTCCGGTGGAGATCTCTGGAGAAATAATAATAGCAAATTGCGCAACGAATATTTAGCTTTTTAAGCATGAAACCGCCTTTAAAATTATTTTAAAGGCGGTTTCTGCATATTAAAAACAGGTGGGAACGGAATGTTTCCGCCTCCATTTTGCGTTTTAATTATCTGGGGAAGCGGACATTCGCAATCCGCTTTCCAACTTGCTTTTTCTTTTTAAAGCATCATAATATGAAAAAAAGTTTCATAAAACATTGGATATATTGAAAAAATAATGCAATAAAGCTAGAATGATATCAGGTAAAAGATATGTGAAATTTCTTCTGGCTTTAAAGAAAGGAGAAGAAATGCATGAAGGGTCTACTTGTAAGAATTGACAGCTATCTCCAGGAGGCTGGAGAAGCGGAAAAAGAGCTGATAAAAAGGCTGCATAAAAATCCTGAATCTGTCCTTCGAAAGAGTATTAAGGAGATTGCCAAAGAAACTTATACCTCTCCGGCAACCGTTGTAAGACTTTGCAAGAAGCTGGGCTGTAAGGGATATAAGGATTTTCAGAATACCCTTGCTTATGAGGTGGCATTATTCCAGGAGAGCAGGAAAATTGCGTTTCAGAAGATCACACGGGAAGACTCCATAGAGGATATTATTTATAAGGTCACAAAGAAAAATATTGAATCATTGGAAACTACCCAAAAGCTTATTGAACCTAAGGTTGTAATAGAATGTGTGAAGCTGCTGGAAAACTGCAGAAGTGTTACCTTATTTGGACTGGGGACCTCCCTTTTGGCGGCAAGAGATTTATACTTAAAGCTCCTTCGGGCGGATGTGCTGTGCAATGTCTGCGATGACTGGCATACACAACTGCTGGCTGCCAGAAATTTAAGAAAAGATGACTTAGCCATTGCCATCAGCTATTCAGGACTTACGGAAGAAATACTTCAATGTGTGAAAGAAGCAAAAGGAAATGGGGCAAAGGTGATTGCCATAACAAGGGCAGTGGAATCAGAACTTGCTTCGGAGGCTGATTTCGTCCTTCCCGTTGCGGCAACAGAGCTGATACACAGAAGCGGCGCCATGTCTTCCCGTATTTCACAATTAAATGTAATAGACATTTTTTTTACTGCTTATGTTAATAGAAATTATGAGGTATGTATGAGTAAATTCACTAAAAATTATATACAGAAGAAACCCCCTTCAGGGATACCTCTACGTCCAGAAAGCATGGACAATAATTAAGGAAAGGAAGTACAGAGCATGATTGATTTGTCAGTGCTGACAACAGAGTCCCGTAATCCGGATACCATGAACCTGGATGAAATGACACCACTTCAAATTGCGGCCATTATGAACCAGGAAGATGAAAGAGCCGTAAAAGCCGTAGAAGAAGTCCTCCCCCAGATTGCCACAGCAATTGAATGGGCGACGGACAGCTTAAAAGCAGGAGGCCGTATCATATACATTGGTGCAGGAACATCAGGACGTCTGGGAGTACTGGATGCGGTAGAATGTCCACCTACCTTCGGTGTCCCCAGAGAACTGGTAGTAGGCCTGATTGCAGGGGGAGATAAAGCTTTTGTAGAGGCGGTAGAAGGAGCTGAGGACAGTGAGACCTTATGTGAGGCGGATTTAAAGGAAATCAGCCTTACCTCAAAGGATATTGTGATCGGCCTGGCGGCATCCGGCAGAACGCCCTACGTAATCTACGGCCTTGATTATGCGAATAGAACAGGCTGTCATACCGTAGCCATTGCATGTAATAAAGGATCTGATGTAGGGAAAAAAGCGAAACTTGCCATTGAACCGGTGACCGGACCTGAGGTATTGACAGGATCAACCAGATTAAAGGCAGGAACAGCACAAAAGATGATCCTCAATATGATTTCAACGGGAAGCATGGTTGGAATCGGAAAAGCCTATGAAAATCTCATGGTTGACGTAAAGCAGAGCAACGAAAAGCTGGTGGTCAGGTCACAGAACATTGTGATAGCCGCAACAGGCTGTACCAGAGAAGAGGCCGAAAAGGTATTAAAACAGGCAGAAGGGCATGTTAAAACTGCTGTTACCATGATTTTGCTGGACTGTGATCCAGAGGATGCAAAACAAAAGTTATCGCAGGCCGGAGGAAAGATCCGAAAGGCTTTAAGATAAAAAAGGGGTTTTAAAAGCATTTTAAGCAACATCATTATATTTTAAAAGGAGGATAATCGTGAATTACAAGCAAATCAGTGAACAATTATTAACTCTGCTTGGGGGAAAAGCGAACATAACTTCCAATGCTGCCTGCATGACAAGGCTTCGTGTCGGTTTAAGGGATACATCCAAGGCAGATATTGAAGGTGTGAAAAAGGTAGAGGGAGTTCTTGGAGTAGTTGAAAGTGACACGATCCAGATTGTATTTGGACCGGGGAAAGTAAATAAGGTATTAGATGAATTTTATAAGCTTACAGGGCTTGCAAAGGGACAGGCTGAGAATGGCCCGGACCAGGGGATCAATGAGGTTGCAAAGGAAAACAAGGCTCTTCAGAAGGCGAAATATGATAAGCCGGTACAAAGATTTTTGAAGAAGATCTCCAATATTTTCGTAGCACTGCTTCCCGGCATCATTGCAGCAGGCTTAATTAATGGTATCTGTAATGTTATTAATGTTTCTACAGGCGGAGCTTTTTCAGGAGTATGGTGGTATCAATGCATCCGGACTATGGGCTGGGCACTGTTTGCTTATCTGCCCATTCTGGTTGGATACAATGCGGCAAAGGAATTCGGCGGTTCAGGAGTTCTTGGAGCCATTGCAGGCGCCATGTCCATTGCCAATCCGGGTATGCCTCTGCTTGCAAAGGTAAATGATGCCCAGATTCTTCTGCCTATAACCAATACGGTATTTAATCCGGCTTCCGGCGGACTTTTAGCAGCTTTGATCGCAGGTGCGTTTTTTGCCTTCCTTGAGAAGAATATCAGAAAACGTATGCCTGACTTAATTGATACCTTTGTAAGCCCTCTTTTAGTGCTTATCATCGGCGGTATCGTTGCACTGCTGGTAATCCAGCCTCTGGGTGCAGGTTTAACAAAGGTGATTTTTGCTGTTTTAAATTTTGTATATGAAAAAATGGGCGTTGTAGGCGGATACATTTTATCAGCAGGTTTCCTTCCGCTGGTAGCGGTAGGCTTACATCAGGCCTTAACCCCCATCCATGCCCTGTTAAATGATCCGGAAGGAGCAACAAAAGGAATCAACTATCTCCTTCCCATCCTTATGATGGCAGGCGGCGGACAGGTGGGTGCCGGTATTGCATTGTATGTAAAGACTAAAAATGTAAAATTAAAGAGATATATCCGGGATTCTATACCAGTAGGGATTCTTGGAATCGGAGAGCCCATGATGTATGCAGTAACCCTGCCTCTTGGCAAATCCTTTATTACCGCTTGTGTTGGCTCAGGATTTGGAGGAGCTGTTGCAGCACTGATGCACCTTGGTACCGTATCTCAGGGAGTATCCGGTTTATTTGGCTTATTGATTGTCCAGCCAGGTCAGCAGATCGGCTATATACTATCCATGCTCATTGCTTATGCAGGCGGCTTCCTGGTAACCTATTTCTTTGGAGTGGATGAAGACAGAATTAATGAGGTATATGGAGAATAAATGAATACAGGAATTTCAATCTATTTTTCAAACGGAATGGAAAAAAATGAACGCTTAATAAAAAAAGCGGTAAAGAGCGGAGTGAAGTATGCATTTACTTCACTCCACATTCCGGAGGAGACAGGAGTCGATTACCGTTCGGATGTGCAAAAGCTCCTGGGCATGTGCAGGGAAGGCGGGTTAAATCTCATTGTGGATGTTGGCCCGGAGACCCTTGAAAAGCTTGGAACAGAAAGCATTGCAGAGCTGAAAGAGCTTGGGATCACCCATGTCCGCCTTGATTATGGCTTTGATGCAAAAGAAACGGTAGAGATTTCCAAGGATTTTCATGTGGTGTTTAATGCCTCCACCATTATGGAGGAGGAACTTTTGGAGTGGAAAAAGTATGGGGCTGATTTTACCAGATTTGCAGCCTGCCATAATTTTTATCCCAAGCAGTTTACGGCCCTGTCCTTAAAACGGACTAGGGAAATGAATCAGAGGCTTCAATATCTTGGATTTACTACCATGGCTTTTGTGCCTGGGAATCTGGAGCTTAGAGGTCCCTTATTTGAAGGCCTTCCCACGGTGGAGGAACACCGGGAGAGGAAAGACCAGGTGCTTTTGAACATGCTGGAGCTTTATTATGAAGGTTCCTGCGATGTGGTTCTGATCGGCGATGTGGATGTGGAAGAAAAGGACTGGAAGGATATTCAATGCTTAAGCCACGATTATGTGGAGCTTAAGGCGGACATACTTCCTTCCTGTGAATTTGTAAGGGATATTATTCATCATGACAGGCCGGATTCCAGCAAATATGTTTTTCGTTCCCAGGAATCAAGACAATATAGGCAGGATATTAAGCCTGATACTGATAATCAGTCACAAGTGAGGAAGCGGGGAAGTGTCTGCATGTCCAATGCTCATTATTTAAGGTATATGGGAGAACTGGAAATTGCCAGAGTTGATTTGCCTGGTGAGGTCAGGGTAAATGTCATAGGACAGGTACATGATTCTCATATGAAATATCTGCCTTTTATTCAAAAGGGGCTTGGGGTGAAGTTGGTATAATTCTTTTCCTTTAAAAAATTATAATAAAAAAGTCTGTAACCATTGGTGAAAGCTGGGGGGTACAGACTTTTTTTATTGTTCAGTGTGACGTAAGTCCGCAGTGCAGCCAGCGAATCCTGCAGATTCGCTGGCTCGCGGGCATTCGCCCTATGAAACAGGACAGGAAAAAATTTTCTTATGTGCAAGCACAACGAAAATCTTTTCCTGTCCTGTTTCGCACTGCTCATTGCTATCGTGAATGTTGCCATGTCAGGGCGGCGTGGGCATCTAAAAGGCCTCCGCTTACCATTTTTCCTGTCAGGGTATCCAGCTTCCTGCTGGAGCTTAAAAGAATATTTTTTACATCAGACAGGGATATATCCTGCCGGTAGGAATAGAGCATAGCGGCTACGCCTGTTACCATGGGAGCTGCCATGGAAGTGCCGCTCATAAAGCCATAGGCATTTCCTGGAACAGTACTTAATATGTAGCTGCCAGGGGCGGCTATATCAACACTGTTTGCGCCATAGTTGGAATCCTTGCCCAAGCTTCCGTCAAACAGGAGGTTTGCCACGGAAATGATGTTGTCATAAGGCAGGGAAGCCGGATAAACAGGGTAGATGTCTGTATCATATCCAAGTCCGGAGATTCCGCCGTTTCCGCAGGAAACCACAAACAGCATCCTGGAATTTTTTATGGTCAGGGCCAGTTCTTCACTGTAAGCAGTGGTGCCCATGCTCAGATTGCAGATGGAAGCACCATGTGCTTCGGCATAATGGATAGCCTGGATTACTGCCTCCGGGGATCCCAGTCCGTCTTCGCCTCCAAGGGCCTTTAAGGGCATGATCTTAACGTAATTATTATCCGTGATTCCGGCAATGCCGTAGGCTCCCCGTGCAGCACTGATGGTTCCTGCCGCATGGGTTCCATGGGTGTCCTCACTGCCGGTAAAGACCTGGTTGTTTCCGGAATAAAAATTCCAACCGTGAATATCATCCACATATCCGTCGCCGTTGTTATCGATCCCATCCCCGTCAATCTCGCCGGGATTGGTCCATATGGCATCTTTAAGCTCCTGATGATTGATATCAATGCCGGTATCGATAATGGCAACAATAACGGAACGCTTGTTTTCAGCCTGGTCATAAAGTTTCCATGCAGGCTGTATGTTAATATCAATTCCCGTGACAGCGCCGATTACTGTAGATTCATAATCTCCGGGGCCGGGCTTTAATGCGCCATCTTTTGATTTCCTCCCATCGTAAATATTATCAACGGATTTAAATCTGGATTTTAACTCTATAAGGTGGAATTCTCCGTCATTTTTTAGTCCCCACTGGTAAGTGGAAAATTCATCCGAGGGGGATAAGTTTACAAGGCCCGGGCCAAGGGCCATAGTCCGCAAGGCTTGTCCGCTGTCCGAAGAATATGTTTGAAGTGCGCTGGTCAAGGTCTTTTGGGGGGCTTTTCCGGGATCAGGGCTGTTAATAAAGGGCAGGCCTGCGAGAAGGAGGGCTAGGATCAGACAGGCAGCGCGAGTTGTTTTTTTCATGGTTTCTATCTCCTTATATATAAAACAATTTTTGAAATTGTTTTTATTATGCCATAGGTCCGCAGTGCAGCTGGTAAAACCTGCGGTTTTACCAGCTCACGGGCATTCGCCCTATGAAACAGTTCATGACAAGATTTTCTTATGTGCAGGCACAACGAAAATCTTGTCATGGACTGTTTCGCACTGCTCATTGCTTTCGTGTGTATTATACCATATACCCTACGCAGTAGGGTGGAAAAACATGTGAAAATTTTGAAAATTTTCCTTATTTTGGTAGTAATGCCTCATTTGACCAATCAGAATCGTTTTGGTGAAAATAGTTTGATAAAGCTTCTTGTCCTGTGATAAAATATAAAAATGCAGAGAGGAGGGCTTTCGTGGAAGAAAAATATTTTCGAAATAAAATCACATGGTTTACATTTCTATATAGTTTTCTGGTCATATGGGTCCACTCCTACAATGCGGTATTGTTCTTAGGCAGCACAAGGCTGGCCTATAAGACAGACTGGATGGAACGGTTTTTAGGTGGCGCGGTGGCGCAGATTGCCGTACCGGGCTTCTTCCTGATTTCCTCCTATCTTTTCTTTCGAGGCTTTACTCTGGACCGCCTCATGGTAAAGTGGAATTCCAGGATACGGAGCGTGTTGGTTCCCTATATTGTATGGAATTTCCTTTACTATCTTGGATATGTCGTCGGCAGCCGGATTCCGGTGCTTTCTGATATCATAGGAAAGGGAAAAGTGCCTTTTACAATTACCATGGCAGCTGAATCGGTCCTTCATTATAAGTATAATTATGTATTCTGGTATTTGAACCAACTGATCCAGCTGATCCTTCTGGCCCCCCTTATTTATATCATTGTAAAGCGGAAGAAAACGGGCTGTTTATTTCTTGCGGGAATTTTGGCAGCAATCTATATGGGAGCGGTGCTTCCTTTTTTGAATCTGGATGCCCTGTTTTATTATTCTTTCGGGGCCTTTGCAGCCATTCATGGGAAAAAGATCGTAGAAGGGCCCTGGAATTTAAAATACCTTGAGGCAGGTGCCGCGGTTCTTATAGCAGCCTTTTTTCTATACTGGGTTGATTTTCCAGGAGATATCAAAGGGGAGATGGCAGCTTCTGACGTATGTTTCCGGCTTCTTGTTCCGGTGGGATTATGGCTCATGGTACCGGAGAAGCATCTGATAGAGGCAAAGGAATGGATGAAGCAGAACTTTTTCCTTTATGCAACTCACTTTGCCATGGTGAGGCTGATGAACAAAACGGGAGCATTGCTGCTCCCGACTGTTTCTGCAGTGCCGTTTGGCCTGTTTCTGCTCATGCCGCTTTTTTGTGTCTTCTTCAGTTATCAGATAGGGCGGTTGTTAAGGCGTTTCCTTCCGGGCCTGTGGTGTCTGTTAAACGGTGGAAGGTAAACGGGTCTTACGCGTTTGCCGACCATCTGCCGGATGCGCCGCAGGGCAGGAGAAGACCGGTGCTTGTGACTGGAAGCCCGATTTCCCCGGACTCTACAACACCGCCGTATTTTTGTTTCACCTCAATGGATATCATATAGGTTAATACAGAAGGAGCCAAGCCTGTGGTATAGGAATTGATGAGGAAAAACAGTGGTTTTTCGGATAAAAGCTGGGCGCACAGATGAACGAGAGGATGTATGGCATCTTCTATTTTCCAGATTTCGCCCTTTGGCCCTCTTCCGTAGGAAGGAGGATCCATAATGATCGCATCGTAATGGTTTCCCCTTCTGATCTCTCTTTCAACGAATTTCACGCAGTCATCCACGATCCAGCGGATGGAAGCGGATTCTAAATTGGAGGAGCGGGCATTTTCCTTGGCCCAGCCGACCATTCCCTTGGACGCATCAACATGAGTGACAGAAGCTCCGGCCTTTGCCGCTGCCAGGGTAGCACCTCCGGTGTAGGCGAATAAGTTCAGCACTTTTACAGGCCGTCCGGCCTGTTTTATTTTTTCACTGAACCAGTCCCAGTTGGCTGCCTGCTCCGGAAAGAGTCCTGTATGCTTAAAGCTGAAAGGCTTTAATTGAAAGGTTAAATCCTTATAACTGATTGTCCACTGTTCCGGAAGATCGAAAAACTCCCACTCGCCTCCGCCCTTCACGCTGCGGTGATAGTGGCCGTTCATTTTCTTCCAGCCTTTTTCTTTCTTGGGAGTGGACCAGATAACCTGTGGGTCAGGACGAACAAGGAGATAGTTTCCCCAGCGCTCAAGCTTTTCTCCTTCTGAACAGTCTATCACTTCATAATCTTTCCAGCCGTCTGCAATCCACATAATTGGTGCCGCCCTTTCCATAAATAGTTAATAGTAGTTTTCTCAAATGATCCGTTCAATGAGCCAAAGGCAATTTGAACTTCCTTGATTATACTGGATAGAGCCGGGAGCGTCAAGTACGGGAAAATCGATGGAAAAAGGGCTATAATCACACCTTGTCTTTTGTCCTATATAATATAGTATAATTCCAAATTGTGAGGTGTAAAATTTATGTGTTGTTTTAATATAGGATTTACTGCCGGTAACTGCGGCTGCGGCTGGAATTGGGGAATCAATAATAACTGCTGCAACCGATGTAACTGGGGCTGGAACAATGGATGTAACTGGGGCTGGAGCAGCGGCTTTAATAATTGCTGTAATCGGGGCTGCTGCAACCGGTGCAATAGATGCTGTGGCAGCTGGGGCTGTAACAATCGCTGCAATTAGCTTAAAAAGAATTCTTGTTTGAGGATTCTATGCAGGGCATCATTTCATTAAGCAGCTTTATGGGACTGGATTCTGTATTGTACAGGACTCAGTCCTATTAGTTTGCATTTCTTTTTTCGAGTTGATGTGAAACTCAGTAAATAAACTCAGTAAATCAAATATTTCAATATTTTTGACTGCTCTTTTTAAGGTAAAGACGTAAAAAAGGCAGAGGGAAATAATTTCGTAATAGAATTGAAAGATTAAAACAGTTGAATAATCTAAGATTAATTGTTAAAATAAATAATAGCAAAAAAGGAAATCCCTGTAAGGAGTGAGGATATGAAAAGAAAAGGTCTCATTGTGTTAGCTGCTGCGGCTATGCTGGCAATTGGTACTTCATCCATGGACGCTTGGGCTGGTTGGGAACAGTCTGGTTCGGGGAATGCATGGATTTATAAAGATGATAGTGGGAACAGAGTTACAAATACCTGGAAAAAGGGAGCGGACAACCTTTGGCGTTATTTAAACAGCAATGGTGAGATGGCCGTAAATACCTGGGTGGAAAATACTTATTATATGGACTCCAACGGAATCCTGGTCACGGATAAGTGGATGAAATTCCAGGATTCAGGCAGCTCTCAGTACAAGTGGTATTATTTTGGCAGCAGCGGAAAAGCCATTATGGATAATTGGTCCAAGATCAATAACAAGTGGTATTACTTTGATCCCAATGGCGAGATGCAGACCGGCTGGGTCCTTGATAATCTGTATTACTGCGGAACCGATGGAGCCATGCGTACCGGCTGGCAGAAGCTTTTCTCCCCGGACAGCAATTACGACAGTGACCGTGTCACTCCTGGGGATAACGACGATGGAAAATACTGGTATTACTTTAATGACAGCGGGAAAAAGTATACACCAAGGGATATGTCCGGGGATTATGCTTCCTATAAGATTGACGGAGTAGCCTATTGCTTTGATTCAGAGGGAGCGCTTCAGACCGGCTGGAAGAACGTTGGAGTTGAAACTGCCGAGTATGATATCCAGAATTATAAATATTATGACAGCAATGGAAAACTGAGAGTGGGCTGGTATTCTGTGGAACCGCCTCAGGATATTTCCGGCTATGAAGAGAGCGTAGAATGGTTTTATTTTTCAAATTCCGGTGTTCCAAAGACCGGTCCAAAGGAAGGAAAGGCCACCACTCAGAATATAACTAAAATTAATGATAAAACCTATCTGTTTAACAACCTGGGCAACCCTGTATATGGACTGCAGAAGGTGATGATTGGAAATTCTTCAGAATATACGGCATTTTATTTCGGAGATAAGAAAACCAGCACCATGCAAAAGGGAAGGGTAAAGGTGATCGAGGGAGACGGAAGCGATGCCACCTATTATTTCAGTGACAGCGGCCGCGGTTATACCGGAGTTAAGGATGGTTCCCTGTATTATATGGGAAAGCTTCAATGTGCGGATGAAGGAACCAAATATGAAGCCATTGCCATTCCGACAGGAAGCACCACCACTACTTATGTGGTGAATACTTCCGGCAAGGTAGCCAAAAATACCACGGTAAAGAACTCTGAGGGAGTGAAGTATAAGACCGGAAGCAACGGGAATTTATTAAAGGTAGATGATGAAAACCCAAGCGGAGAAGGCAGAACCCCCACAGAACCGGCATGGAATTAGGAAAAGAGCGATTTATGGCGTAAAACCTGGAAAATCAGGTTTTACGCCAATTTTTTTGAAAAAAATGCTTGCAATGTAAAAAAAAATATGTTATCATACAAAGGCTGTGGCAGGATAGCTGTGAAGCGTGAGGTTGCTGCTTATAAAAGCAGGTTTTCCGTGGAGCGAATGTCAAGTTAGGAAACTGGCGACAAGTCACTGTACAATTTAAAATTCTGTTTATCTAAACAGGAAGTCAGTGTGTGATCCTATAGGACACACACGGGAACGTGTACAGTCACCGCTTGTCGTACTTCTACTAAGTGCGAAAAGGAGGCGACTTTTTTTATGGCAAGTCAAGTAATGAGAATCACATTAAAAGCGTATGATCATCAGTTGGTTGATCAGTCTGCAGGTAAAATTATCGACACTGTAAAAAAGACAGGATCAAAAGTGAGTGGACCGGTGCCGTTACCAACCAAGAAGGAAGTGGTAACCATCTTAAGGGCGGTTCACAAGTACAAAGATTCAAGAGAGCAGTTCGAGCAGAGAACGCATAAGAGACTCATTGATATCATTACACCAAGCCAGAAGACTGTTGATGCATTATCCAGACTGGAAATGCCGGCAGGTGTGTATATCGATATCAAGATGAAGAATAAATAATCTTCATCAGAACCATTATGGAAACTATTCCATGCATGTCCTGAAGGGTTTTAATATAGAAGCAACACTTTTTCCTGTAAGGAATCAACATCTCCATGAGCAAAAGCGAGAAGAGAGTGTTACCACTTTCTGTCAGCGGCGAATGGTGATCATGATTGCAGTGCGATCATGATACCGTCAGACGGAGTCATAGTGTTCCACGTATATTGGGCTGTTCTAGGATGATTGCGAAAGCAATCCGCTGTAGAATTAACAAACAGGAGGTAAAAACATGAAGAAGGGTATTTTAGCTACCAAAGTCGGAATGACACAGATCTTCAATGAAAACGGAGTCTTAACTCCGGTAACAGTTCTTCAGGCTGGTCCTTGTGTAGTAACACAGGTAAAGACCGTAGAGAACGATGGTTACAGTGCAGTACAGGTTGGTTACGTTGATAAGAGAGAAAAACTTGTCAGCAAGCCAGTAAAAGGCCATTTTGATAAGGCCGGTGTATCTTACAAAAGATATGTAAGAGAGTTTAAGCTTGAGAATGCTGATCAGTATTCTGTAAAAGATGAAATCAAGGCTGAGATCTTCGCGGCAGGCGACAAGATCGATGCAACCGCAATCTCCAAAGGTAAAGGTTTCCAGGGTGCTATTAAGAGACACGGACAGTCCAGAGGACCTATGGCTCACGGTTCCAAGTTCCACCGTCATGCAGGTTCCAACGGTGCTGCTTCTGATCCCAGCAAGGTATTCAAGGGCAAAAAGATGCCTGGCCAGATGGGTAACAAGAGGATTACAATCCAGAACCTTGAAATCGTTAAGGTTGATGCAGAAAACAACCTGATTCTGGTTAAGGGTGCCGTACCAGGACCTAAGAAGTCTTTAGTAACAATCAAGGAAACAGTAAAGGCATCTAACTAATGCTTTTATAAGAAAGGAGGATCATACAGATGGCAAACGTATCTGTTTACAATATGGAAGGTAAAGAAGTTGGCACATTAGAGTTAAACGATGCAGTGTTTGGCGTAGATGTAAATGAGCATCTCGTACACATGGCAGTCGTAAGCCAGCTTGCAAATAAGCGCCAGGGAACACAGAAAGCAAAGACACGTGCAGAAGTATCTGGCGGCGGAAGAAAACCGTGGAAGCAAAAAGGAACCGGTCACGCAAGACAGGGTTCAACAAGATCTCCCCAGTGGACAGGCGGTGGAGTTGTTTTTGCTCCTACACCAAGAGATTATACAATCAGACTTAACAAGAAGGAAAGAAGACTTGCTCTTAAGTCTGCTCTGACCAGCAGAGTAAATGACAACAAGTTCATCGTTGTTGACGAGTTAAAGTTTGATGAGATCAAGACAAAGAAATTCCAGACTGTATTAAATAACTTAAAGGTATCCAAAGCTCTTGTAGTTGTTGGCGACGACAGCGCAAATGCAGTAATGAGCGCAAGAAACATCGCTGCTGTTAAGACCGCTTTTGCTAACACCATCAACGTATACGATATCTTAAAGTACAACACAGTTGTTGCTACCAAGACTGCTGTTGCAGCAATCGAGGAGGTGTACGCATAATGGCAGATATTAAGTATTACGACGTAATCCAGAAGCCTGTAGTAACTGAGAAGAGCATGAACGCTATGGCGTCCAAAAAGTACACATTTATTGTGCACACAGATGCTAATAAGGCTATGATCAAAGAAGCTGTTGAAAAGATGTTCCCAGGTGCAAAGGTTGCCAGAGTGAACACTATGAACTTAGATGGTAAGACAAAAAGAAGGGGTATGACCTTTGGAAAGACCTCTAAGACAAAGAAGGCCATCGTTCAGCTGACAGCAGACAGCAAAGACATCGAAATCTTCGAAGGACTGTAAGATCGGGACGCTTGGTGAGAATTTATTCAAACCCGGCGTAAACGGTTTTCAGTTTTCTATGTGATGAACATTATATCACGATAATTGAGATACGCCAGGCGGCGTTGAAGTACTGACCTTTAACCCTGAGAACGCGGGGAATAAAGCAGAAACGCCAAGGGCATCCCTTTATGTCCAAAACCCTTGGACAGTAAAGAAGAAAGGAGAAATATCATGGGAATTAAAAAGTATAACCCATATACCCCTTCCAGAAGACACATGACTGGTTCTGATTTCAGTGAAATCACAAAGTCAACTCCTGAGAAGTCCTTAATCAGCAAAACGATCAATAAGACAGCCGGCCGTAATAACCAGGGTAAGATCACGGTAAGACATCGCGGAGGCGGCGTTAAAAGAAAATATAGAATCATCGATTTTAAGAGAAACAGCAGAGACGGAATTGCAGCAACTGTTATCGGTATCGAATACGATCCAAACAGAACTGCCAACATCGCACTGATCTGCTATGAAGATGGTACAAAGGCTTATATCCTTGCTCCTGCTGGTTTAACAGACGGCATGAAGGTTATGAGCGGTGAGACGGCAGAAGCAAAAGTCGGCAACTGCTTACCATTAAGCAAGATTCCGGTTGGTGCTCAGGTTCATAACATTGAGCTTTATCCTGGAAAAGGCGGACAGTTAGTTCGTTCTGCAGGAAATTCTGCTCAGTTAATGGCAAAAGAAGGCAAATATGCAACTCTTCGTTTACCTTCCGGCGAGATGAGAATGGTTCCAATCAACTGCAGAGCTACCATCGGCGTTGTAGGCAACGGCGATCACAACCTGATCAATATCGGTAAAGCTGGTAGAAAACGTCACATGGGCTTCAGACCTACTGTACGTGGTTCCGTAATGAACCCCAATGACCATCCTCACGGTGGTGGTGAAGGCAAGACTGGTATCGGACGCCCAGGTCCAAGTACACCATGGGGCAAACCAGCGCTTGGCTTAAAGACCAGAAAGAAAAACAAGCAGTCTAACAGACTGATCGTTAGAAGAAGAGATGGAAAGACCGTTAAATAATTGAAGGAGGTTAGAATCTATGGCTCGCTCACTTAAAAAAGGACCATTTGCAGATGCTCATTTACTGAAAAAAGTAGATGTTATGAACGCAGCAGGACAGAAGCAGGTAATAAAGACCTGGTCTCGCCGTTCTACAATCTTCCCGCAGATGGTTGGACATACAATTGCAGTTCACGATGGCAGAAAACACGTTCCGGTATATGTTACAGAAGATATGGTTGGACATAAACTGGGTGAATTCGTTGCCACAAGAACCTACAGAGGACATGGTAAGGACGAGAAAAAATCAGGCCGTAAGTAGATAGAAACAAACTCCTCCGGGTATTCTTCCGGATTCCCAGGGGCGTTTAAGTTGAAAGGAGGATTCACCAATGGCTAAGGGACATAGAAGCCAGATTAAGAGAGAAAGAAATGCCGTGAAGGACACCAGACCATCAGCAAAGTTATCCTATGCTAGGGTTTCTGTTCAGAAAGCATGCTTCGTATTAGATGCCATCAGAGGCAAAGATGTAATGACAGCACTTGGTATTGTAACTTACAATCCCAGATATGCTTCTACTTTAATAGAGAAGTTATTAAAGTCAGCAATCGCTAATGCTGAGAATAACAACGGTATGGACCCTGCAAAACTTTACGTAGAGGAATGCTTTGCAAACAAGGGACCGACAATGAAGAGAGTAAAACCGAGAGCACAGGGCCGCGCTTACAGGATCGAAAAGAGAATGAGCCACATCACCGTTGTGCTTAATGAAAGATAAGGAGGCAAATAATGGGACAGAAAGTTAATCCACACGGCTTAAGAGTCGGTGTTATTAAAGACTGGAACTCAAAATGGTATGCTGAAGCTGATTTCGCAGATAACCTGGTAGAAGATTATGCTATCAGAAAGTACGTTAAGAAGAGATTATACAGCGCTGGCATTTCCGGTATCGAAATTGAGAGAGCATCTGACCGCGTGAAGCTTACAATTCACACCGCAAAACCAGGTGTTGTAATCGGTAAGGGCGGATCTGAGATCGAAAAATTAAAAGCTGAAGTTCAGAAGCTTACAGATAAAAAGTTATTTGTTGACATCAAGGAAATCAAAAGACCTGATAAAGACGCTCAGTTAGTAGCTGAATCCATTGCACAGCAGTTAGAGAACCGTGTATCCTTCCGCCGGGCTATGAAGTCCACCATGGGCCGTTCCATGAAGGCTGGCGTAAAGGGCATCAAGACTGCAGTTGCAGGACGTCTTGGCGGCGCTGATATGGCTCGTACCGAGTTCTACAGCGAAGGAACCATTCCGTTACAGACACTCAGAGCTGATATTGACTATGGTTTCGCTGAAGCAGATACAACCTTTGGAAAGATTGGTGTAAAGGTATGGATCTACAATGGCGAAGTACTTCCAACTAAAGGAAACAAGGAAGGGAGCGATAAATAATGTTAATGCCTAAGAGAGTTAAGCGTCGTAAACAGTTCCGTGGATCCATGGCTGGTAAAGCTTTAAGAGGCAATGTGATCAGCTATGGTGAATTCGGTTTAGTCGCTGCAGAACCATGCTGGATCAAATCTAACCAGATCGAGGCAGCCCGTGTTGCCATGACCCGTTATATCAAGCGTGGCGGTAAAGTCTGGATCAAGATTTTCCCGGATAAACCTGTAACAGCAAAGCCAGCAGAAACCCGTATGGGTTCCGGTAAGGGCGCTCTGGAATACTGGGTAGCAGTAGTAAAACCAGGCCGTGTATTATTCGAAATCGCTGGAGTACCTGAAGAAACAGCACGTGAAGCTTTACGTCTTGCTATGCATAAGTTACCGTGCAAGTGTAAGATTGCTGCTAAAGCAGATTTAGAAGGCGGTGAATGACAGTGAAAATTAATAAGTATGTTGAAGAATTAAAAGGAAAATCAGCTGCAGAACTGAATGAAGAATTAGTAGCTGCAAAGAAAGAACTTTTCAACTTAAGATTCCAGAACGCGACCAACCAGCTTGACAACACAAGCAGGATCAAAGAGGTTCGCAAGAACATTGCCAGAATTCAGACTGTTATAACTGAGAAGGCTAAATTAGCTTAAGTTGCAGTTTTTTAAAAAGCATGACACACACGAGTGTGTGTAAACTTATAGATTCGGCCGCCAGGGCCAAAACTCGAAAGGAGAATACCGAACGTGGAAAGAAATCTTAGAAAAACCCGTACTGGTAAGGTTGTAAGCAGCAAGATGGATAAGACCATCGTTGTGGCTATTGAAGACCATGTAGAACATCCTTTATACGGCAAGATCGTAAAAAGAACGTATAAATTAAAAGCTCATGACGAGAACAACGACTGCAACATGGGCGATACAGTTAAAGTAATGGAAACAAGACCGCTGTCCAAAGACAAGAGATGGAGACTTGTTGAGATTATCGAGAGAGCGAAATAATATATCCAGGAAGGAGTAACAGGCATGATTCAGCAGGAGACCAGATTAAAGGTTGCCGACAATACTGGTGCAAAAGAGCTTCTTTGTATCCGTGTTATGGGCGGATCTACAAGAAGATATGCTAATATTGGTGATGTTATCGTTGCCAGCGTAAAAGATGCAACACCTGGTGGTGTTGTGAAGAAGGGCGACGTTGTAAAGGCCGTTGTCGTACGTTCTGTTAAGGGCGCACGCCGCAAAGACGGTTCCTATATCAAGTTCGATGAGAATGCTGCCGTAATTATCAAAGATGACAGGACTCCAAAAGGAACTCGTATCTTTGGACCGGTTGCCAGAGAGTTAAGAGAGAAACAGTTCATGAAAATTGTTTCCTTAGCTCCGGAAGTATTATAAGGAGGTATCGGACTGTGCATAAAATTAAAAGAGACGACCTGGTAAAGGTTATCGCAGGAAAAGATAAAGACAAACAGGGCAAAGTTCTTCACGTAGATACGAAGAATAGCAAAGTGGTAGTGGAAGGTGTTAACATGATCACAAAGCATGTGAAACCAGGCCCGGGAAACCCACAGGGTGGTATCGTTCAGAAAGAAGCTGCACTTGATATCTCTAACGTAATGCTTGTTGTTGACGGAAAAGCAACCAGAGTTGGTTTTGAGGTAAAAGACGGCAAAAAAGTCCGCGTTGCAAAAGCAACCGGTAAAGTAATTGATTAATTCGGAGAGGAGGAATAAAAATTGGCTAGATTAAAAGAGATGTACCAGACAGAGATCGTAGAAGCTATGATCAAGAAATTTGGATATAAGAACATCATGGAAGTACCGAAGTTAAATAAGATTGTCATCAATATGGGTATTGGTGAAGCAAAGGAAAATGCCAAGATTTTAGACTCTGCAGTCAGAGACTTAGAAATCATCTCCGGTCAGAAGGCAGTCTTAACAAAGGCTAAAAAGTCAGTTGCTAACTTTAAGATCAGAGAAGGTATGCCGATCGGCTGTAAAGTAACCTTACGCGGCCAGAGAATGTATGAATTTGCTGATCGCCTGATCAACCTTGCACTTCCTCGTGTACGTGACTTCAGAGGTGTAAATCCTAATGCGTTTGATGGCAGAGGAAACTTCGCTCTTGGCATCAAGGAGCAGCTTATTTTCCCTGAGATTGAGTACGATAAAGTTGACAAGGTAAGAGGTATGGACATTATTTTCGTTACTACCGCTAAGACAGACGAAGAAGCCCGTGAACTTTTGACATTATTCAATATGCCATTTGCAAAATAGTAGGAGGAATAATCCATGGCTAAGACTTCAATGAAGATCAAACAGCAGAGACCTGCAAAATTCTCCACAAGAGAATACAATCGTTGCAGAATCTGTGGTCGTCCACATGCTTATTTGAGAAAATACGGAATCTGCAGAATCTGCTTCCGTGAATTAGCATACAAGGGCCAGATCCCAGGCGTTAAAAAAGCAAGCTGGTAAAATAAGGAAGGAGGCAATTTCAAAATGACAATGAGCGATCCAATCGCAGATATGCTTACAAGAATCCGTAATGCAAATACTGCAAAACATGATACAGTAGATGTACCTTCATCTAAGATGAAATTAGCTATTGCTGATATCCTTGTAAAAGAGGGATACATTAAGAAATACGATCTCGTAGAAGACGGTGCATTCCAGACCATCCGGATCACCTTAAAATACGGTAAAGATAAAAATGAGAAAATCATCACAGGTATTAAGAGAATCTCTAAGCCAGGTTTACGTGTATACGCAAACAAGGAAGAGTTACCGAGAGTACTTGGCGGTTTAGGAACTGCTATCATCTCCACAAACCAGGGCGTTATTACCGATAAGGAAGCGCGCACCATCGGCATCGGCGGAGAAGTACTGGCGTTTGTTTGGTAATTAACGAAACATCTGAAAACAGAAGAAGCGCAGAGCTTTTTCCGAAAATTTAAGGAGGTAGACGGCATGTCACGTATAGGAAGAATGCCTATCGCGATTCCGGCAGGCGTAACTGTTGCAATCGCAGAAAATAACAAAGTGACTGTAAAAGGTCCTAAGGGAACTCTTGAAAGAGTGTTGCCATCTGAGATGACAATCAAAGAAGAAGATGGTCATATCGTTGTTTCAAGACCGAATGATTTAAAGAAAATGAAATCCTTACACGGTCTGACAAGAACATTAGTAAACAACATGATCGTTGGTGTTACGAACGGTTATGAAAAGAAACTGGAGATCAATGGTGTTGGTTACAGAGCACAGAAGCAGGGCAAGAAGCTTGTTCTTTCTCTGGGCTATTCCCACCCGGTAGAGATGGAAGATCCGGAAGGAATCGAATCTACCATGGAAGGACAGAACGTCATCATTATTAAAGGTATCGATAAAGAAAAAGTTGGCCAGTACGCTGCTGAAATCAGAGATAAGAGAAGACCTGAACCGTATAAGGGCAAGGGTATCAAGTATGCTGACGAAGTTATCAGACGTAAAGTTGGTAAGACTGGTAAGAAATAATTAAGGAGAGTGTAAAGATGGTTAGCAAACAGTCAAGAAGCGAAGTTCGCGTTAAAAAACACAACAGATTACGTAACCGTTTTGCAGGCACTGCAGAAAGACCACGTTTAGCTGTGTTTAGAAGCAATAATCATGTGTATGCTCAAATTATTGACGATACAGTTGGTAAGACTTTAGTCGCTGCTTCTACAGTAGAAAAAGAAGTAAAGGCAGAATTAGAGAAAACTAACGACGTTGATGCTGCAGCATATGTAGGTACCGTAGTTGCAAAGAGAGCCCTTGAAAAAGGAATTAAGGAAGTTGTCTTTGACAGAGGCGGTTTTATATATCATGGTAAGATTCAGGCATTAGCAGACGCAGCCAGAGAAGCTGGTCTGGAATTCTAAGTAGAGAGGAGAATGACAGCGTGAAACGTACAATTTTTGATGCAAATCAGTTAGAGTTAAACGACAGAGTAGTTGCTATCAAGCGTGTATCTAAAACCGTTAAGGGTGGACGTACCATGAGATTCTCTGCTTTAGTAGTCGTAGGTGATGGCAACGGCCACGTAGGTGCAGGTCTTGGCAAAGCCGGTGAAGTTCCAGAAGCAATCCGTAAGGGAAAAGAGGCTGCAGTTAAGAACATGGTTGCAATCCCCATGGATGAGAACAACAGTATTCCTCATGACCTGATCGGCAAATTTGGAAGTGCATCCGTACTTCTTAAGAGAGCGAACGAAGGTACAGGAGTTATCGCAGGAGGCCCTGCACGTGCGGTTTTAGAGCTTGCAGGAATTAAGAATATCCATTCAAAGTCTTTAGGTTCCAATAATAAGACTAACGTAGTTCTGGCTACAATTGAAGGATTGACTAGATTAAAAACTCCTGAGGAAGTTGCAAAGCTTCGCGGCAAATCTGTAGAAGAGATTTTAGGCTAAGGAGGATAAGAAGATGGCAGATAAATTAAAAATCACATTGGTGAAATCCCCGATCGGCGCTGTTCCGAAGCACAAAGCAACCGTTGAAGCATTAGGCTTAAAAAAGCTTCACAAGACAGTTGAGATGCCGGACAATGGCGCGGTAAGAGGTATGATCGCCAGCGTGCGTCATTTAGTAAAAGTTGAAGAGATTTAAGAGAATACAGTAAGGAGGTGCAAGCGATGGATTTATCAAATTTACAGCCTGCGTTAGGTTCCAAACACAGCGACAACTTCAGAAGAGGCCGCGGACATGGTTCAGGTAACGGCAAGACAGCAGGTAAAGGTCATAAGGGACAGAAAGCACGTTCCGGTGCAACCAGACCAGGTTTTGAAGGCGGTCAGATGCCTTTATACAGACGTATTCCTAAGAGAGGCTTTACAAATAGAAATACAAAAATAATTATCGGTATCAATGTAAGTGCTTTAGAGTGCTTTGACAATGGTGCAGTTATTACTGTTGAAACTTTATTAGAGAGCGGTATTGTTAAGAATCCGCGTGACGGTGTTAAGATCCTTGGAAATGGAGAATTAACCAAAAAGCTTATAGTAAAGGTAGATGCTTTCAGCGAAGGCGCAAAAACCAAAATCGAGGCTTTAGGTGGAACCTGCGAGGTGATCTAATATGTTAAAAACACTCCGTAATGCATTCAAGATCAAGGACGTAAGAAAGAAACTCATCTATACGTTCATGATGCTGGTGGTTACTAGGATCGGTTCTCAATTGCCGATTCCAGGAGTTGAAACAAGCTTCTTTAAAGATTTTTTTGCTCGGCAGAATAACGACGCGTTTGGATTCTTCAACGCTATGACAGGTAGTTCTTTTACCAACATGTCAGTATTCGCACTGAGCATTACCCCTTACATCACATCTTCCATTATTATGCAGCTTTTGACTATAGCGATTCCAAAGCTTGAGGAAATGCAGCGCGATGGGGAAGATGGGAGAAAAAAGATTGCAGAATACACCCGTTACGTAACAGTTGGTCTGGCTTTAATCGAGTCCGTCGCTATGGCGATTGGATTCGGCGGCCAGGGTCTGTTAAAAGAATTTAACGTATTAAGTATTATCATTGCTGTTGCAACCATGACGGCAGGTAGTGCTCTTCTGATGTGGATCGGTGAGCGTATTACGGAAAAAGGTGTGGGAAATGGTATTTCCATTGTCTTGACCTTTAACATTATTTCCAGCTTTCCGTCCGATGCGTCAACCTTATATACCAGATTTATCTCTGGAAAAGCGGTTGCCGTAGCAGCAGTTGCAGCCATTATTATCGTAGCTGTTATCGTAGCCATAGTTGTATTTGTTGTTATCCTTCAGAATGGTGAGAGAAGAATTCCTGTGCAGTATTCCAAAAAGATGCAGGGACGGAAGATGGTCGGCGGTCAAGCCACCAACATTCCGTTAAAGGTGAATACAGCCGGTGTTATCCCGGTTATCTTCGCTTCCTCCATTATGTCGTTCCCAGTAGTGATTTCCCAGTTTTTTGGGACTAAGATCAACTACAACAGCATTGGAGGCCACATTTTAACGGCACTGAATTCTTCCAGCTGGTTCAAACCGGAAAGACCCTTATATACCATTGGTCTGCTTGTATACGTAGCACTTATCATTATATTCGCTTATTTTTATACATCAATCACCTTTAATCCGCTTGAAGTTGCGAATAACATGAAAAAATCCGGCGGTTTTATCCCGGGCATCCGTCCAGGAAAACCAACCAGTGATTATCTCAATTCTATTTTGAACTATATCGTATTTATAGGCGCATGCGGCTTGACGATCATCTGTATCATTCCGATCATGGTTTCCGGCTTATTCAATGTAAGCCATTTATCCTTTGGAGGTACATCTTTAATCATCATCGTCAGTGTAGTCTTAGAGACGTTGAAGGCGATTGAATCTCAGATGCTTGTGCGCTATTATAAAGGATTTTTAAACGATTAGAGGACAAACCAAGAGAAACACGCACGGCGTGTTTCTCTTGGAATTTGTGTTATTTACGCGTGCAACGAGCCCAATGAGCATGCTTGCATGTCCATGAGGCCACTGCCGCGGTAATGATAAGAAGCCCGCATAGCATGTTTCTTATCATTAACCTTAAGAAAGTTACGTATTTCATGTAAGGGAGGGACTGTTTATGAGAATTATCATGTTAGGTGCTCCTGGTGCCGGCAAAGGTACCCAGGCAAAAAAGATTGCTGAAAAGTATCAGATTCCCCATATTTCTACTGGAGATATTTTCCGCTCCAATATTAAAGAAGGAACAGAGTTAGGCAGGAAGGCAAAGGAATACATGGATCAGGGCGCTCTTGTGCCGGATGAACTGACCATTGGCATGCTGATGGACCGTATTCAGGATGATGACTGTGAAAACGGATACGTGCTGGATGGTTTTCCAAGAACCATTCCCCAGGCGGAAAGCCTTAAAAAGGCGCTTTCAGAGATGGGACAGAAGGTTGACTTTGCGATTAATGTGGATGTACCGGATGAGATAATTATAGACAGAATGGCAGGCCGTCGTGCTTGCATTGCCTGCGGAGCTACATACCATATTGTGTATAATCCAAGCAGGGTTCCCGATGTATGCGACGTGTGCAAAGCAGGACTTGTTCTGCGGGATGATGATAAACCGGAAACCGTTAAAAAGCGTTTGTCGGTCTACCATGATCAGACAAAGCCTCTGATCGAATATTATAAGGAAGCCGGTGTGTTGGTGAATATTGATGGAACACAGGAATTAAACAAGGTGTTCTCGGACATCGCTGTCCTATTAGGAGCATAGTTTATGTCAGTTACGATTAAATCTGCAAGAGAGATAGAACTTATGAGAGAGGCGGGAAGGATTCTTTGTAAAACTCACGAAGAACTTTCAAAAGCCTTGAAGCCGGGGATGACAACCTGGGATATTGATCATCTGGGAGAAGAAATCATAAGGAGCTACGGCTGTACACCCTCTTTCCTGAATTATAACGGTTATCCTGCCTCCATCTGCGTTTCTGTAAACGATGAAGTGGTTCATGGGATTCCAAGTAAAAAACGGGTTTTAATGGAGGGCGATATCGTAAGCCTGGATGCCGGGGTTATTTACAAAGGATATCATTCCGATGCGGCAAGGACTTACGGAATCGGGGAGATCACTCCCCACGCAGGGCAGCTCATAGAAGTGACAAGACAATGTTTCTTTGAAGGGATTAAATTTGCAAAATCTGGCAATCATCTCAATGATATATCTGCTGCAATCCAGATCCATGCAGAAAAATTTGGATTTGGAGTTGTCCGGGATCTGGTAGGCCATGGAATCGGCACTCATCTCCATGAGGAGCCGGAGGTGCCGAACTTTGCACGGAAAAGACGGGGAATCAAATTAAAGCCGGGAATGACCCTGGCCATCGAACCCATGATCAATGGGGGAACACCGGAGGTCGTATGGCTTGATGATGACTGGACCGTGGTAACAGAGGATGGAAGCCTTTCTGCTCATTATGAAAATACCGTATTGATTACGGAGGGTGAACCGGAGATTCTTAGTCTGGTTTCCCATGTCCGCTGAGGAAATGCCCATGGAATTAAGTACCGGGGCATTGGTGAAATCTACGGCGGGACACGATAAAGGCGGTTATTTCTTCATATTGCGGGAAGAAGGCGAATATATATATTTGGTGGACGGAAAAAGCAGACGTTTCAATTGCCCGAAGAAGAAAAAGAAAAAGCATGTGAAAGCCCTTTTATGGGAGAAGCATTCTCCCGGAGTGAAGATCCGGGAAAATAAATCAGTCACCGATGAAGAAATCAAACATTTCATCAGATGTTTCAAAAGAGAAGAACAGGTTGTTAGGAGGTAAGCTTTATGTCAAAAGCAGATGTTATTGAAATTGAAGGAACCGTTGTGGAGAAGCTTCCCAACGCCATGTTCCAGGTAGAACTGGAGAATGGCCATCAGGTACTTGCTCACATCAGCGGAAAACTTCGCATGAACTACATTCGTATTTTACCGGGAGATAAAGTGACCATTGAGATGTCCCCTTATGATTTAAGCAAGGGAAGAATTATCTGGAGAGACAAATAAGGCGTTGTTTCATAAAACACTGCCTGTTTCTCAGGCGCGACACGCCAGGGTAAAGGGTTAATAATTATATAGGAAAAAGTGCTTGCATTTTAAAATAAACAGTGTTATAATGCTATAGCGACTTTGTTGAAATACTGGGTGTATTATGCCCTTACGGGCAGCACTGGTTTTACGATAAAACACACTGCGGGTATACTCAGAAGGCTCTTTCTAAAAAGAGCTCCATCGCCACCAGGCTCGTAAAAGAGCCGGACGGGTGTGGGAGCGCTTTTGTGCGGAAACGTCTGAAAGACAGACGGTAAATGCTGAGTGGGAAAGGGCGCATAACGGAAAGGAGAATTGCTGTGAAGGTTAGATCATCAGTCAAACCAATTTGCGAAAAGTGCAAAATCATCAAGAGAAAAGGCAGTATCAGAGTAATCTGTGAAAATCCTAAGCATAAGCAGAGACAAGGTTAAAAAAATTAATGGAGGTGTAATACACAAATGGCTCGTATTTCAGGTGTTGATTTACCAAGAGAAAAACGTGTTGAGATCGGCTTGACCTATATCTACGGTATCGGCAGAACAAGTTCAAACCGCATTCTGACAGAGGCTGGCGTTAGTCCTGATACTCGTGTTAAGGACTTAACAGACGACGAAGTAAAGAGAATTTCAACAGTAATTACTGAATCTCAGATCGTTGAAGGTGATTTACGTAGAGAGATCGCTATGAATATCAAGAGACTTCAGGAAATCGGATGCTACCGCGGAATCCGTCATAGAAAGAGCCTGCCAGTTCGTGGTCAGAAGACAAAGACCAACGCAAGAACTCGCAAGGGTCCTAGAAAGACTGTAGCAAACAAGAAGAAATAAGCAGGGATAAGAATATCCACACCCAATAACAGCGAATCACGTTACATGTTTTAAAAACAGGAATAACAGGATTCAGATGCAAGTAAAAAGAAAGTAGGTTAGTTTAAAATGGCTAAAAAAATGTCCACTACTAAAAAAGTGACAAAAAAGCGCGTAAAGAAAAACGTTGAACGCGGACAAGCACATATCCAGTCATCTTTTAATAACACGATCGTGACATTAACAGATACACAGGGTAACGCATTATCCTGGGCAAGTGCTGGTGGTCTTGGCTTTAGAGGTTCAAGGAAATCTACTCCATATGCAGCTCAGATGGCGGCAGAAACTGCTACTAAGGCAGCTCTTGTGCATGGTTTAAAATCAGTAGACGTTATGGTTAAAGGTCCTGGTTCAGGCCGTGAAGCAGCTATTCGTGCACTTCAGGCATGCGGATTAGAGGTAACCAGCATTAAGGATGTAACCCCGGTTCCACATAACGGTTGTCGTCCACCAAAACGTAGAAGAGTCTAATTAGGAGGTAATTACAGTGGCAGTTGATAGAGTTCCTGTTCTTAAAAGATGTAGATCCCTTGGTCTTGATCCAATCTATTTAGGAATAGATAAAAAATCAAACAGAGAATTAAAAAGAGCTAACAGAAAGATGAGTGAATACGGCATTCAGCTTAGAGAAAAGCAGAAAGCTAAATTCATCTACGGAGTTCTTGAGAAACCTTTCCGTAACTACTATGCAAAGGCTTCCAGAATGAATGGTCTGGTAGGTGAAAACCTGATGATCCTTCTGGAGAGAAGACTTGACAATGTAGTATTCCGTATGGGATTCGGAAGAACAAGAAGAGAGACCAGACAGATGGTTGACCATAAGAGCATTCTTGTAAACGGCAAATGCGTAAACATTCCTTCCTATTTAATTAAGGCTGGAGATGTGATCGAAGTTAAAGAGAAATGCAAAGCCAATTCAAGATTCAAAAGTGTTCAGGAATCAACCGCAGGACGTATGGTTCCGGCATGGCTTGATGTTGACCATGAGAATTTACGTGGTACTGTAAAAGAGTTACCAACAAGAGATGAGATTGATGTTCCGGTGAATGAAATGCTTATCGTCGAGTTGTACTCCAAATAATTGAAAGTCTGTTGATTGAAGCCGGCTTTCGCCCGGGGGTTCCCCCCCTGGGCAAGGTTTGAGTATAAGACCCTCGATACAAAATACCCAAAAGGAGGGGCTATTAGTGTTCGATTTTGAAAAACCAAACATTGAGATTGCTGAAATCTCAGAAGACAAGAAATATGGCAAGTTTGTAGTTGAACCGCTTGAAAGAGGTTATGGCACGACTTTAGGAAATTCCTTAAGAAGAATCATGCTTTCTTCCTTACCGGGCGCTGCAGTCAGTCAGGTAAAAATCGACGGCGTTTTGCATGAATTCAGTTCTATTCCAGGTGTTAAGGAAGATGTGACTGAGATCATCATGAACATCAAGAGCTTATCTATTAAAAATAACAGCGATACCAACGAAGCAAAGGTTGCATACATTGAGTTTGAAGGCGAAGGCGTAATAACGGCTGCGGACATTCAGGCGGATCCGGATATTGAGGTTATGAATCCGGAGCAGATCATTGCAACACTCAGCGGCGGCACTGACAGCAAATTCTATATGGAACTTACTATCACCAAAGGCCGTGGCTATGTAAGCGCAGACAAGAATAAGAGTGAAGATTTACCGATTGGCGTAATTGCCGTTGATTCTATCTATACACCAGTCGAGCGCGTCAATATGACGGTAGAAAACACCCGAGTAGGTCAGGTTACCGATTATGATAAGCTGACATTAGATGTATTTACAAACGGTACTTCGGCACCGGATGAGGCGGTCAGCCTTGCCGCAAAGGTGCTCAGCGAGCACTTGAACCTGTTCATTGATCTATCTGAGAACGCTAAGACTGCAGAAGTCATGGTGGAAAAAGAGGATAATGAAAAGGAAAAGGTTCTGGAGATGAACATTGATGAACTGGAGCTTTCTGTCCGTTCATACAACTGCCTGAAGAGAGCCGGTATCAATACAGTGGAAGAACTGTGTAACCGTACCTCCGAAGACATGATGAAGGTTCGTAACCTGGGCCGCAAGTCTTTAGAAGAAGTGTTGGCCAAATTAAAAGAGTTAGGCTTGCAGCTTAACCCAAGCGATGATGCCGGTGTATAACTGGACCGCTTGAAGCAGGTAATTTATGGAGATTAAGCACTGGTACAGTAAGTCCGAAGAAGCGTGTACCTGTGTTCCACAAATGGAGGAATATTAAAATGGCAGGATATAGAAAGCTGGGAAGAACTTCCAGCCAGAGAAAAGCATTAATCAGAAGCCAGGTAACTGCATTAATATATAATGGCAAAATCGTGACAACAGAGGCAAGAGCAAAAGAAATCCGCAAGGTGGCTGAAGGCCTCATCGCTTTAGCGGTAAAAGAAAAAGACAACTTTGAGACTGTTAAAGTTACCGCAAAGGTTGCACGTAAAGATAAAGACGGCAAGAGAGTAAAAGAAGTTGTTAACGGCAAGAAAGTTACCGTATACGATGAAGTAGAGAAAGAGATCAAGAAAGACCTTCCTTCCAGACTTCACGCAAGAAGACAGATGTTAAAAGTTCTTTACGATGTAACAGAAGTTCCCGCACAGGCTGCAGGAAGAAAGAAAAATACAAAATCTGTTGATCTGCCAAAGAAACTGTTTGATGAAGTTGCACCAAAGTACGTATCCCGCAACGGTGGTTACACACGTATCGTTAAGATCGGCCAGCGTAAGGGTGACGGAGCAATGGCAGTTGTGCTTGAACTCGTATAATCCACGAAAGCAATGAGCAGTGTTGAATAAAGGTCTGATATAATTTTCGTTGTGCTCGCACATAAGAAAGTTATATCGGGCCTTTATTCATAGGGCGAATGCCCCATCCCAGTATTGGACACCCCCAATACCGGGATTTTTTTGTTTTTCTTCTAATCCATACAGAAGCGCAAGAATAAAGAAAGAATATCGTAAGTTGACGGATAATTGCTTTTAGGGATATAATGTCAGTAGTAGAAGTAGATGACTGTTTTGTCAAATTACGTTAATTTATAGTGGGAGGTTTTTTTTATGAGACATTTTAAACGGTTGGTTGCTTTGGCTTCTATGGTGAGCCTTCTGGGACTTAGTATCCCATTTGAATCCCTGGCTGCTGTAAAGACCATACCATCAGTGACCATTTACGCAGGACTGGAGGAGATTGACTCAGGAGAGACTCTGCCAGCGGAGAGTAGTTTTGAGACGAATAAAGGAACTGGAAATTACGTTTATACCAATAACGACAGATACGAAGTGACGGATTTGGACTGGGTCACATCTGATACCAAGGAAATGAAGGTTGGTTCTGAACCAAAGATGAAGGTAACTTTAAGAGCGACAAACTCTGATGAATATGCTTTTAAGGGCGGCTATCAGTCCAGTAACGTATCCATTAAGGGAGGAACCTATGTTTCTGCCAGCCGTTCAGGATCAGATACTCTATATGTTACTTTTACCTTTAAGCCAATAAAGGGCACTTATGATTCACCGGAGGATGCTTTTTGGAGAGAGTCCGGATACGGCAGTGCCAAGTGGAGTTCTGTAGATAATAGTTCAGGCGCCTATGATGTTTATTTGTACCGCGGAAGCAGTGTGGTAAAGAAGGTGGAGAAGCTTAAGGCCACCAGCTACAATTTCTATCCTTATATGACGAAAGCGGGTACCTATAGCTTTAAAGTCCGTACCGTAGCATATACAGAAAGCGAGCAGAAGTATGGAAAGAACAGTGACTGGACAGAATCTAACGAAGTATATGTACCTCAGGAAAAGGTATCCGATGGAAGCGGCCAGGATGACAGCGCTGTAGCAAACGGCCAGGTTGGCTGGATCAAGACCGGAAACGTCTGGTATTACCGCTATCCTGATGGAACCTATCAAAAGAACAACTGGGCGAAGATCAATAATAAGTGGTACCTGTTTGATGCTAACGGCGCTATGGTGACTGGCTGGCAGCAGAGAAATAATGTATGGTATTACTTAAACAACGATGGTGCAATGACGACCGGCTGGATTGTTTCTAATAACAAATGGTATTATTTAAATCCATCTACTACAAGCGGAGTAGAGGGAGCCATGCTCATTGGCTGGATCAATTACAATAACAAATGGTATTATACGGATTCCACCGGAGCCATGCAGGAAGGCTGGAGGCAGGTAGACGGAAACTGGTACTACTTCTATCCAGGAGAAGGTTCAAAAGCTGTCAATACCACGATCAGTGGTTTCCCGGTAGATGGCAACGGCATCTGGCGCAAGTAATAGGAGGAAAGGAAGTAGATATCAATGAAATGGATGCAGGGGAAAAGGAAGTGGCTGGTGCTTTTATGCGCTTTCATGGTTCTTGGAACAGGGATGACTGTACCGGCTTCCGGAAGCTTGAAGATCCGTCTGGATCATGGGAGCAGGACCAGTTGGACGGCAGGAATACAGGTTCCGGATGTAACCGCCAACTATTCCGAGATAAGTCCGGAATGGAGCAAGGATGATACAGATGATTGGGTTCCCGGTAAGAAGATTACCGGCATCATAACAGTAAACGGCACGTTTACCAGATCCGATTGCACTATTTATGGTGGAAAGCTGGTTTCTGTAAACGCAAAGGATGGGGAAACCGAAATAAAGGTCTCCTATGTTCCGGTAGCAATGCTGGAATGCCCGGAAAGGGCAGGCTGGAGTGACAGCGCAAAAACAAAGGCTTCCTGGAAAAAGGTTCCTTTTGCATCCAGGTATCAGGTAGTCCTTTATAAGGAAGGCGGCATCTGGATCAAGAGCCTGACCACCTCATCTACTTCTGTGGACCTTTTACAGTATATGGAGGGTGGTTATAAATACTACTATACCGTAAAGGCAATCCCAAAGGATTCTTCTGAGGAAGATTATTTAAAAGAAGGAGAAGTGACTACTTCTGATGATTCCGTGGTTCAGGAACTGGGAGATACTTCGGGAACCTGGGCTGAGTATCAGAACGGGAAAAAGTACAGGGGTGAGGACGGCAATTATGTTGTCAGCCAATGGAAGATGGTCAGCGGAAAATGGTACTATTTTAATAAAGAAGGCTACGCAGTTGTTGGCTGGCAGTTTATAGGTGACAGATGGTATTATATGGGAGCAAACGCCCAGATGATGATCGGATGGCAGCAGATAAACGGAAAGTGGTATTATTTAAACGTTGAAGGTGACATGGCTATCGGCTGGATCCAGCCGCAGCCTGGAAAGTGGTATTATCTCTATAGTGACGGCAGCCTGGCAGTGAATACGAAGGTCAATGGTATTTACCAAATTGACGCTTCCGGGCTTTGGATTCCGTAATAAAAATGGCACAGGCATCTGTGCTATTTTTATTACCCGTTTTATTCCCCTTTCTTCAGCAGTAATCCACCAGAACCTTCATTATATTGCCTTGTTATCAACATGAATTTGCAAAAGATTCGCGCCGATGCTTGACTGTTGTGGAATATTCATCTAAAATTATGTGGCATATGATTGTTTGAATTTATCAGAGAAAGGTCTGTTATGGGAATAATAAAAACTTCAAAGCTGATATATGATTATATCAGAAGAGATGAGGAAGAAAATATTGAAGAAATTAAGCGTGCCATTGACGGCGTCAGCCTGGATATTAAGTCAGGGCAGTTTGTAGCCATTCTTGGACACAACGGTTCCGGGAAGTCTACCTTTGCAAAGCAGTTGGATGCGATCCTGCTTCCAACGGATGGAACCGTGTGGATTCAGGGAATGGACACTTCCGTGGAAGAGAATTTGTGGGAGGTCCGGAAAAAGACCGGAATGGTATTCCAGAATCCGGACAATCAGATCATTGGAAATATCGTAGAGGAAGATGTAGGGTTTGGGCCTGAGAACCTGGGTGTTCCTACGGAAGAGATATGGAAACGGGTGAATGACAGCCTGGAAAGTGTTGGAATGGCTGCATTTCGTTTAAAGTCCCCCAATAAGCTTTCCGGAGGCCAGAAGCAAAGGGTCGCCATTGCCGGCGTTATGGCAATGCGGCCTCAGTGCATTGTTTTAGACGAGCCTACAGCCATGCTGGATCCTAACGGACGGAAGGAAGTTGTGAAAACGGTCAGGGAATTAAACAGGAAGGAAGGAATCACGGTCCTGCTGATCACCCATTATATGGAGGAGGTCACAGACGCAGACCGGGTCATTGTCATGGACAACGGAAAGGTGGTCATGGACGGAACTCCAAAGGATATTTTTTCAAGGGTTGAAGAGCTTAAATCCTACCGTCTTGATGTTCCCCAGGTAACAGAGCTTTCCTATGAGCTTCAAAAGAATGGTGTGGACTTACCGGATGGGATACTGACACTGGAAGAGCTGATGGAAAATCTTCTGCCAAAGTTTGCAGAGCGTTTTCCCGGAAAGGTAACCCTGGAGAATGGAGTAAAAGATGGCAATTAAAGCAGAGCATTTGAATTATGTTTACGGGCTTGGAACAGCCTTTGAGCAGCGCGCGTTAAAGGACGTGAATCTGGAAATAAAGGATGGGGAATTTGTTGGCCTTATCGGGCACACAGGCTCCGGAAAATCCACCCTGATCCAGCATTTAAACGGATTGATGAAAGCCACTGACGGCGCCATCTATTATAATGGAAGAAACATTTATGAGGAAGGATACAATTTGCGGGCTTTAAGAAGCAAGGTAGGACTTGTATTCCAGTATCCGGAACACCAGCTTTTTGAGATCAATGTATTTACGGACGTTTGCTTTGGTCCAAAGAATCAGGGGCTTTCCAGAAAAGATGCTGAGAAACGGGCAAGGGAAGCACTTACTATGGTAGGGCTTGATGAAAGCTTTTATGCCCGTTCGCCCTTTGAGCTTTCCGGAGGGCAGAAAAGGCGGGTTGCCATTGCAGGGGTTTTAGCTATGGAGCCGGAGGTGCTCATACTGGACGAGCCTACTGCCGGCCTGGACCCAAGGGGAAGAGACGAGATTCTGGACCAGATTGAGCGGCTTCATAAGGAAAGGAATATGACCATAATTCTGGTTTCCCACAGCATGGAGGACATTGCCCGGTATGTGGACCGGATTCTGGTTATGAATCACGGGGAAAAGGTGTTTGATGATACTCCAAAAGAAGTGTTCAAGCATTATAAGGAGCTGGAAGCCATTGGTCTTGCAGCGCCTCAGATCACCTATGTGGTCCATTCGCTGCGGGATCACGGAGTTCCTGTTGATGATAACATTACAACCGTAGAAGAAGCCAGAGACGAGATTTTACGGCTTCTTGGAAAATAGATCGGGAGATATTATGCTTAAAGATATTACGTTAGGACAGTATTATCCGGTGGACTCAAAGCTGCACAGGCTGGATCCCCGGACAAAGCTGTTTGGGACTATGGTTTTCATCATATCCCTTTTTATTGCAAATGATATATGGGCGTATTTGATCGCCACTTTTTTTCTTATCACAGCAATCCGTTTCAGTCAGGTTCCATTTAAGTTCATGGTACGGGGGTTAAAGGCAATTGTATTTCTGCTGCTCATCAGTGTCAGCTTTAATCTGTTCCTGACTCCGGGAGAGCCCATCTTCCAGCTGGGCTTCTTGAAAATGACAAGGGAAGGTGTGAAAACGGCGCTCTTCATGGGAGTCCGGCTCATTTACCTGGTGGTCGGTTCTTCCATCATGACTCTTACCACCACACCGAACCAGCTGACCGACGGCCTGGAAAAGAGCCTGGGATTTTTAAAGAAAGTGGGAGTTCCGGTCCATGAAGTATCCATGATGATGTCTATTGCCTTAAGATTCATTCCCATCCTTGTGGAAGAAACTGATAAGATCATGAAGGCTCAGATGGCAAGGGGAGCTGATTTTGAAACAGGGAATCTGATTCAGAAGGCAAAAAATATGATTCCTCTCCTTGTTCCCTTATTTATTTCCGCATTCCGCCGTGCCACGGATCTGGCAATGGCCATGGAGGCCAGATGCTACCGGGGCGGAGAGGGAAGGACTAAAATGAAGCCTCTCCGGTACGGGAAGCAGGACGGGATCGCCTATCTGGTGTTTCTGGTATATCTGGCCGCTATCGCAGGACTTCGGATCATGGGATAAGGTTCCCATAAAATAGGAGGATGTATGAAACGGGTTAAAATGATTGTGGCCTATGATGGTACCAATTACTGCGGTTGGCAGATCCAGAAAAACGGAATCACCATTGAGGAGGTTCTTAACAGGGAGCTGACTTGTCTTTTAAAGGAGCCTATAACCGTAATCGGGGCAAGCAGAACCGATTCCGGGGTTCACTCTGAGGGCAATGTAGCAGTCTTTGATACGGAAAACCGAATGCCTGCCGACAAAATATGCTTTGCCTTAAACCAAAGGCTGCCGGATGATATCCGGATCCTGCAGTCTGAGGAGGTAGCGCCGGATTATCATCCGAGAAAACAGAACTGCGTTAAAACCTATGAATATAAAATCATGAACCGGAAAATTGAAGTGCCTACCATGAGGCTTTACAGCTATTTCTGCTATTTCCCCCTGGATGTGGAGCGGATGCGGGAAGGCGGGGCTTACCTGGTGGGAGAACATGATTTTAAAAGCTTCTGTACGGCCCGTGGACAGGCGGAAGAAACCGTACGTACCATTTATAGCCTGGACATTGAAAAGACCGGGGATCTCATTACAATCCGCATCAAGGGAAGCGGTTTTCTATACAACATGGTGAGGATCATTGCCGGGACCCTGATGAAGGTCGGCATGGGAGTGTATCCGCCGGCCCATGTGGAAGAGATCCTCGATGCCAGGGACCGGATGGTGGCCGGGCCAAAGGCTGCGGCAAAGGGGCTTACTCTGGTAAGCCTTGATTATGAAAAGGAACTTAAGAAAAAGATCCAGGGAGAGAATAAGGAATGGAGCTATACTCTTTTCCAGGATAAGATTGTTTCGGAAGGAAAGGCCTGGCTTCATATTCACCGGTGCAGGGAAGAAGACTTTGAAAGGCTTTTGATCCGTGTGGTCCATCAGGCAGTGCAAAACGGTGCTAAAACCATTTTTGTACGGGACGAGGAAAAGGATGGAAGGATCATTTTGGGAAAGCCTTATGGATTTTATACTTTTCAGGCTGATCCTGAAAACCATGAGTGGTGCGTGACGCAAAAATAAGCCGAAAAACCTTGATTTTATGGGAAAAGAGGTTGACACATCCGGCTGAATGTAATATAATGTATAACTGTGACGTTAGACGAAAATGTTCAGCCAAAGCCCCGGAGTGAGCATTTTGTAATATAGTTATGCTTAAAAACACCATAATTTACAGGAGGTTGTCCAATGAAGACTTTTATGGCTAGTCCAGCAACAATTGAAAGAAAATGGTACGTAGTTGACGCTACAGGATATACATTAGGACGTTTGGCTTCAGAAGTAGCTAAAGTATTAAGAGGTAAGAATAAACCGATCTACACACCGCATATGGATTGCGGCGATTATGTGATCGTTGTAAACGCAGATAAGATTACCGTAACCGGTAAGAAATTAGATCAGAAGATCTACTACAATCACTCTGACTATGTGGGTGGTATGAGAGAAACAACTTTAAGAGAAATGATGGCTAAGAAGCCTGAAAAAGTAATTGAACTGGCTGTTAAAGGTATGCTTCCAAAGGGACCTTTAGGTAGAAGCATGATAACAAAACTTCACGTATACGCAGGTGCAGAACATAACAATGCTGCTCAGAAACCAGAAGTTTTAGAGTTCAAATTTTAATCAGAGGCGCTGAAAGGAGGAAGTTATCATGGCTAATGCAAAATTTTACGGAACAGGTAGAAGAAAAAAATCTATCGCTAGAGTATATTTAGTACCAGGTACAGGTAAGATCACCATCAATAAGAGAGATATTGACCAGTATTTAGGTCTTGAAACATTAAAGCTTGTTGTACGTCAGCCGTTAGTTGCTACAGAGACAGTTGATAAGTTTGACATTCTTGTAAACGTTCACGGCGGCGGATTCACTGGACAGGCTGGTGCAATCAGACACGGTATCTCAAGAGCTTTACTTCAGGCAGATACAGAGTATCGTCCGATTCTTAAGAAGGCAGGCTTCTTAACAAGAGATCCAAGAATGAAAGAAAGAAAGAAGTACGGCTTAAAAGCAGCTCGTCGTGCTCCACAGTTCTCAAAGAGATAATAAATTCAAATTATTTAAAACAGCGAAGACCCCGAAGGTGCTTATACTTTCGGGGTTTTCTTTATTTTCAGGTAGGTGTGAAAAACCACAAAAAACTAATTTAGGGAACACACAGAGCACACAGAGAACCATAGAACTATCAGAAGATTATTCTAAGGGGTATCGACATAGAAAAAAATCTTATCAGCGTGGCAGACAGTACACACAAGGGTGTAATAAATAAGGCGTAAAAGGACGAAGCAACCCCTCTCCTTTTTAATTTACCCGGCATGGAGGAGGTCCTGCAGGCAAAGTTTTTTTCGTGAAAACCTCCTGATCAATTGTCCTGGTCTTTTGTTTTTTCTCGCTAAATTTCCCAACGAAAATCATAAGAAAAAGGATTGCAATCTACCATCATTCATGCTATTATGTCCCTGAGGGGGAGACATTAAAAGGAAAAGTGTCTGCACTGAAAAGACATTTTTCGTCTCACAAAGACATATAAAATGATAAGAAAGGTGGAGGTTTACAATGAAAGAAAGAATGATGTATGCAATTGTAAAAGAGCAGGCGGCCAGTGGTCTGGCGCTTAGAGAGGTCCCCATTCCCGAGACAGGAGAAAATGATGTAAAGATCAAGATTCACTACACATCAATCTGCGGTACGGATTTACATATCTATAACTGGGATAAGTGGTCTCAGGAAACCATAAAACCGCCGATGACCATTGGACACGAGTTTGTAGGTGAGATCGTGGAAAAGGGCAGCCTGGTGAAGGAATTTAAAATCGGAGATATCGTATCGGGAGAGGGGCATATCGTATGTGGGCACTGCCGTAACTGTAAAGCAGGAAAGCGCCATCTTTGCAAAAAAACCGTGGGTGTAGGGGTAAACCGTGACGGAGCATTTGCACAGTATCTGGTGATTCCGCAGACCAATGTCATCATCTGTGAGCCGGGAATTCCCGAGGAATTATGCTCATCCTTTGATCCACTGGGCAATGCGGTGCATACAGCTTTGTCCTTTAATATGGTGGGAGAGGATGTGCTGATCACAGGAGCTGGTCCTATCGGCATCATGGCTGCGGCGATTTGCCGCCACGTGGGAGCTAAACATGTGGTGATCACGGATGTCAATGATTACCGGCTGAACCTGGTCCGGGAAATCTGCGATGCCCATACTGTCAATGTAGCCAGGGAGAGCTTAGATGATAAGATGCGGGAGCTTCATATCGAGGAGGGCTTTGATATCGGACTTGAGATGTCCGGCAACGGTAAGGCATTTACTTCCATGATTGACCATATGTACAATGGCGGCAAGATTGCGGTTCTGGGACTTCAGGGAAGTGATACCGTGGTGCCATGGAATAAGATCGTGACTAACTGTCTGCAGTTAAAGGGAATTTATGGAAGGGAAATGTTTGAAACCTGGTATAAGATGATGGCAATGCTGAACAGCGGTCTTGAGATAGAAAAGATTATCACACACAAATTCGATTTCCGGGAGTTCCAGAAGGGCTTTGACGTAATGAACAGCGGGCAGTGCGGAAAGGTAGTTCTGGACTGGACGCAGGTCTGAAAGAGGAAGGGAAGAACAGATTGACAAGGATAAGTTTATTTAGTTTGACATAGATAATAAAACATAGGAGAGAGGTAATATGATGAAAAAAGCATTAAACTATTTTAAAGATGCGGTGGAGCAGGCCAAAGGAGACGGAACATACAAGGAAGAGCGCATAATCACAACTCCCCAGAGAAGCAGAATCAATACTACGAAGACAGAAAATGTCATCAATATGTGTGCCAACAATTATCTTGGACTTTCTGATAACAAGGAGATCATAGAAGCTGCCAAAGCTACTTATGATACATGGGGATACGGATTGTCTTCCGTACGTTTCATCTGCGGAACCCAGGGGATACACAAGGAGCTGGAAGCAAAAATCTCCTCCTTCCTGGGCATGGATGATACGATTTTGTATTCCTCCTGCTTTGACGCAAACGGAGGCCTGTTTGAGACACTGCTGACGGAGGAAGATGCGGTGATCAGCGATGCGTTAAATCATGCCAGCATCATTGACGGCGTACGTTTATGCAAGGCAAAGCGCTATCGTTATGCCAATAATAATATGGAGGAGTTAGAACAGTGCTTAAAGGATTCCCAGGATGCCAGGATACGCCTGATTGCCACGGACGGTGTATTTTCCATGGACGGCATTGTGGCTGATTTAGAAGCAGTCTGCAATCTGGCTGACAAGTACGACGCGCTGGTGATGGTGGATGATAGCCATGCGGTAGGATTTATGGGAAGACTTGGTAAAGGCACACCCGAGCACTGCGGCGTCATGGGCCGGGTGGATATCATCACTGGTACACTGGGCAAAGCCCTGGGTGGAGCCAGCGGCGGATATACCAGCGCCAGACAGGAAATCGTGGATTTGCTCCGCCAGAAGAGCAGACCGTATCTGTTTTCCAATACCGTAGCTCCTGCAATCGCCGGCGGGGCCATAAAGACCTTGGAAATTCTGGAGCGGAGTACGGAATACAGGGACCGTGTTCATGAAAATACCCGTTATTTCAGGGAAAAGATAAAAGAGGTGGGATTTGATATTATAGAGAGTGATCATCCGATTGTGGCGATTATGCTGTATGATGCAAAGACGGCTGTGGAATTTGCAGCAAGGATGCTGGAACGTGGCGTATACGTCATCGGTTTCTGTTATCCGGTGGTGCCAAAAGGAAAAGCCAGAATCCGTACTCAGATATCTGCCGCCCACACCAGGGAGGATTTGGATTTTGCGGTGGAATGCTTTAAATGCGTAAAGGAAGAGATGGGGATTTAAGAAACCAATGGGCTGGATTTATGATTACGATGATAAAATGAAAACGTAATCAAAATCCAGCTCATTTTTTATTCTGTTTTTTGTTGACTTGACAACAATATTTAACCATGCTATTATATTATTGCTTACCAGGAAACAATAAGGAGATAAAAAATGGAGCGAGAAATACTTCAACAGTTTACACAGCTTTATAACAATCAGGACATGCTTAGCAACCTTATAAATAGTGGTTTAAATTCACGATATAGTAATTCTGAATTGCATTGTATTGAAGTAATCGGAAAGCTTGATCACCCAAATGGAGTGCAGCTCGCTGCAATTCTCTCGATGACCCGGGGGGCAGTTACGAGGCTGGCTAAACGATTGCTGCAGGACGGCCTTATAGAACGTTATGTTCTGCCTGATAATAAAAAAGAAATTTACTATCGGCTGACCTCGAAAGGAGAGGTTCTTTATAAGGAACATGAGGTTGCTCATATAAAATGGGAAGAACGAGATATTGCTTTTTTATATTCTGTTCCAATAAAGGATCAAGAAGTAATCCTTGACTTTCTTCAGAAATTTAATAACTACCTGCAAGCAAAAATACAGGAGGAATCATAATGAAATATGACTTAACAACACAAGTGGACCCGCATTTCATGGAACAATGGCTCTCCACACAGGAAAACCGCCATTTAGCCACAGGACATGTGGGTACGCATTTAGACACCTATGAGAAAAGTGTTATCCCGCTGGAGTACATGACCTGCCCAGGCATTCTTTGGGATGTATCAGATATTGCAGAAAACCGTGAAATTTCCCTTTCCGATATTAAGAATTTAAATATACCTGAAAATGCATTTCTTCTAGTACGCACTGGCCGAAGTGAGAAAGAAAAGTATGGTACACCTGATTATTTTAAGGAACACCCCCAGTTATCTAACGAGTTGATTCAGTGGCTTTCGAATCAGCCAATTCGCTTTTTGGGAATTGACTGTTCGGGGATACGCCGTGGAGAAGAGCATGAGCCTGCTGACAGAATGCTGGAGAAGAGTGGAATTTTCGTTATTGAGAATCTTAGTGGTCTTAATCAATTATTAGGTACAGATACCTTACAGGTCTATACTCTTTGGTTTGATGATCCGGTTGCTACCGGACTACGGTGTAAAGTGGTGGTGGATATTGGTGAAAAATGAACAAACCCAATAATACCCGTCCTCTTATAAAATTTAATTTCTCAACTTAAATGCGAGTAAATTCGCCTGTTGCGTTATGGGTTTGACTGGAATTGTGTGTTAAAATTCAGTTATAAATTTATGGGAGGTCATTATATGACAGCAGTTAAATTTAAAATTGCAGAATTGAGAAAGAATAAAGGGATATGCCAGCAGGAGTTAGCAAATGTATTGGGTGTGTCTTTTCAATCAGTCAGCAAATGGGAAACTGGTACAACGATGCCCGATATAACCTTGCTGCCAGGCATTGCTGAGTACTTTAATGTTTCTGTAGATGAACTATTAGGCCTTAAACCACTGCGCCAACAAGCTTACATACCACGTAATACAGATTATCGTGATAATTGGAATGGAAAGACTAATGAACTTTATAAGAATAGAAAATATTTTTGGAATGATGACTACCTGAATTTTCTTTTGAAGAATGTCTGGCACGTAGATAGACCAGTAGATGTTATTGAATTAAGATGTGGAGAAGGCTGCTTAGGAATGCAGTTGCTTGAATATCTGCCTGCAGGAAGTACTTATACAGGGGTTGATAATGAATATTTTACTAATAGAGCTAAATTAAACTTTAATAACACGGGATTTGATATAAATTTTATTGTATCAGATATATACTCTCTTAAAACAAATAAAAAATATGACATAGCTATTTGCCAGGTAGGATTACGTCATATGAACAAGCCAATGGAAGTATTAAAGAAAATGGTGGAGTCTGTTAAAAAAGATGGCCTTGTTGTTTGTATGGATGTCAATCGGGAGTTGGAAAATGTTGGATTATACTTTGATGACATTAGCTATGATTATCTTTGCAGGGCTTTTGATTTTCATAAGGTATGGAAGAAAGAACTGGAATGTGAAGGCAGAGATTATGCTATCGGAATGCGGTTACCATTTTATATGGAACAAATAGGGCTGCGTAATATCGATATCCGCATGAATGACAGAATCATATATGTAAATCCTGATATGCAGGATTATGAGGAGAAAGTACAGGATTTTATTGAAATACATGGCTGGGATAAATCTTCTGACATATCCGATAGGGAAAATACCATTGAGTTATTAATGAATAGAGGGATGGATCGTGTTGAGGCGGAAGCTTATATAAATATGCAATCTAAAATAGCGGAATATTTTAGAAATACGGAAAGACGAAAATCATTTTTAAAGGTGCAGGGATTACTTATTACATACGGAAGAAAATAAATCATATGGAGAAGACCAAGCAAAAACTAAGTGAACAGCTGGAAAAGCAACTTCCAACCTCCCAGCTATTTTCCTGAAGATAAGGATTGCCTGTAAATTGCAGGGTAAGAAAAGACTCTGAGAGTTTTCTCATGGGGTCTTTTTTATATATGGAATTTATAAAGGAATGAATTACATTTATGTAATAAGGGTTAAAATTTGTGGCACAATGTTATAGTGAACCAGCCATACGATCTGCCAAGAAAGAAACAATCATCAGCCGGCAAAAAGGTTTAAGCATTATGACGGCAGGATATAAAGGGTATTAATTGAGATGGAATTATATTGACAACAGTGTGTTAAAATGATACAAATAATGCTTATAAGAAAGATGGTATATGAGGTTATTAAGGAAGATTGTCTGGCTCCTGTAATAGTAAGAAACGATTAAAGGGATATCCGGTATTTTTAACATATGGCGGGTAACCGTGTATGAAAATTTTAAAGGAAGTGAACCCAATATGAAAAATCCACTAAACTATCAGGTCACGGAATACGACTGCGGCCCCACCACATTACTTAATGCAATGAGCTATCTCTTTACCAGAGAACAGATTCCGCCGGATATCATCAAACATATTATGCTTTTTTGTCTCGATTCCTATAATGCGAAGGGGGAGTTTGGGAAAAACGGAACCTCCCGTATGGCGATGATGTTTTTTAGCAATTGGATCAACCAGTTTGGCAAGATGAAAAAGTTTCCTGTTCAAAGCGAGTATCTGACTGGAGACGAGGTGTTTATTGGGGAAAACAGCAAGGTCATGTATGGCCTGCAGCAGGGCGGAGTTGTGGTTGCGAGGGTGATGTATGGCAGCTGGCACTATGTATTGCTGACAGAGGCTGATGGTCAGAACGTTTATTTGTTTGATCCTTATTTCAGAAAGAAACCTTTTAAGCAAAAGGGATTGGAGCTGATCACGGATATGCCTTACCAAAGGAACCGGTGCGTCCCATGGGAAATGTTTAATGACACGGGAAAAGGCACTTATGCCCTTGGACCCAGGGAAACAAGAGAAGCTGTCATCATTTTTAACAGAGTGACACAGAAGAGACCGGCAGATACCATTGAGTATTTTATTTGACAAAATAAGCTATAACGGACAGAGAGTGAGAATAAGCCATAATGACAAAAGTATATTTTGTTCGCCACGCACAGCCTGACCATGCCTGGGAGGATGACAGGACCAGGCCCTTGACAGTGGAAGGCAGGAAGGATTCCAGGAAGGTGCTGGAATTTTTGCAGGATAAAAATATTGATTCATTTTATTGCAGCCCATACAAGCGGAGTATGGATACCATAGAGGAAGCGGCAGCGTATTATGAAAAGGAAGTCATCACCGATGAACGCCTCCGTGAACGGGAAAGTGGGAGAAATGGGAATCATTATGATACAGGCTTTAACTGTGATTCTTTCCTGCGGATTCTGGATTGGATGCCATATATCATAGAGCTAGATTTTGAAAACGGAACATGTACGGATAAAATAGAGCATTTGCATATAGAAAAGGAATTTATGGAAAAATAGAAAATGAATATGAAACAAGGGTTTTTCTTGTTCCATCCATAATTTTCCTGAAATTATCACCTTCCCCATGAATGGTATGGTAAGGATGAAGAAAAAGTATTATAATAATAGCTGTAATATGATCACCTGAATTGAAAAAATCACAGCACTATAAAGTAAATCAAAACATACTTGCGGGAGGTATATTATGCAGACATTTAAGCAGTTGTATGAAAGTATGGTAAAGTCCGTATTGAATAATGATTCGGATCCTGAGAAGGACTTAGAAACCTCATATGATCCTCATCATCTGGACTGTCTTTTGAATCCGGAGAAGCACCCGGTGGTGATCCGCACCGGAACCTGCAGCTGTTCCAAAGAGGAACGGGAGGAATGCTTAAAACGCTGTCCATTCGGTGCCCTGGGAATCGGAAAGGATGGGGTTACCGTTGATCCGGAACTGTGTCTGGGCTGTGAAAATTGCATTGAAGGCTGCGCCCCGGAAAAGCTGACAGCCAGTACGGATATTATCCCTGCTTTAAAAGCGGTCAGAAGCTCCAAGGGACTGGTATACGCAATGATAGCTCCCGCATTTTTAGGCCAGTTTTCCAAGGAGGTTACTCCCGGAAAGCTAAGGACGGCATTAAAAGCCGTAGGGTTTGACGGAATGCTGGAGGTTGCTCTGTTTGCGGATATCCTTACATTAAAAGAAGCCCTTGAATTTGATAAAAATATTAATGATATTAACGATTACCAGCTGACAAGCTGCTGCTGTCCCATGTGGATCGGCATGATCCGTAAGGTCTATAACCAGCTGGTTCCCCATGTGCCTGGCTCAGTATCACCCATGGTTGCCTGCGCAAGAGTGGTAAAAGCGCTCCATCCCGATGCTTTGACCGTGTTCATCGGGCCATGTCTTGCCAAAAAGGCGGAAGCCCGGGAAAAGGATCTGGCTGGTGCAGTTGACTATGTGCTCACATTCCAGGAGGTAAAGAATATATTTGATGCCCTGGGAATCGATCCGGCTGTCATGGAAGAAAGTGAAAAGGACCATTCCTCAAGAGCCGGAAGAATTTACGCCAGAAAGGGCGGAGTCAGTGAAGCGGTGGAGAGTACGGTAAGAGCCATTAATCCCAATAAAAAAACAGAGATCCGTACCAAACAGGCGGATGGAGTGCCTGCCTGCAGGAAAATGATCCAGGATATTATGGCTGGAAAGATCGAAGCAAACTTTTATGAAGGCATGGGATGTGTGGGAGGCTGTGTGGGCGGCCCAAGAGCAATATTAGGAGTGGAACAGGGAACAGAACTGGTCAATGATTACGGAGAAAAGGCAACTTATGGGCATCCCGCTGAGAATCCATATGTGATCGAGCTGCTGCACCGTTTAAACCTGGACAGCATTGAAAGCCTGCTGGAAGAAACCGATTTATTCAGCAGAGATATCACTTAAGTAAAATTGCTTTTATAAGCCTTATACCATTTCAAAAAAATCAGTACATGGGAGCCATGGCAGACGGTTCCCATGTACTGATTTTTGGTTTTCCTGATTGCATCTTGCTTTTCACCCCTTAAAAATGCTAATATAAAAGAGTATGCATGGACAATACAGGCAACTGAAAGAAGGGAAATAATATGGCAACAGGCAGAATGAATCAGCTGTTGGTAATGGTCAATTTATGCAGTAGTGTTGTAGAAGGAATCGAACACCTTATGGCCTATGAGGAAAATGAACGGCTGAATGAGGACGCTGTTACAGGGCTTTTTACTTTGGAGGAGAATTTAAGGGTATTTAAGGCAGATAAATCCGTGATCCATGAAACGAGATGGATGGCAGAAGTCATAAAGAACAGGCTGTTTGTTTATGATCAGGAATTTAAAAACAGGCTGTACCGCTGGTATTTTTCAACGTTAAAGGAACTTCGGAATCTGATGACGGCAGAAATAGAACGGTGTCCCGTCTGCTCAGGGAAAGGCAGCCCCCATTATGGGGCAGTGTTCTATATGGAAAGCGGAGAGCCGGATCAATATGTGCTGGAGCCGGTCCGGATCTTTATGAAGTGCAGAGAGTGCGGTAATTATTATCTTACAAAGGAAGAAAGCCGGTTTGTAAACGGAAAAAAGGGCTCTCGCCGCACAAAGGCAAGATGTGAACAGCTTCTGGCTGATATCGGTGTATTTGCGGCAGAAGAAACCATGCTGTTTATTGGAGAAGAGAAAAGTCCATTATATAAAGAAGCCAAAAAGGCCGGATATAATCCTCAGGCCATGTCCCTGGAAGAAGCCGGAAGCCAGAGGGAAGGCGGTAAGGACACATACCGGATCGTCCTCATTGACCGGATCCCCCGCACTCAGGATATGAAGCTGATCTTAACCCAGGCGGCGGAGTACCTGGCAGATGACGGGATTCTCTGGTTTGACGGGCCGGACCTGGATAAATCCATTAGAAATCTGGAGAAAAAGGGAGCTTCCATGTGGAAGGGAGAGGCGGCAGAGGTTTGCCTGACGGACAGGGGAATAGATGCTCTGGCGGAAAAATGCGGACTTTCCATAAAATCATACCGTCATGTTGGGACTGCTTCCGGGCGCATTGAGGTGATCGCCCAAAAGAAGGAATAACAGTTCTTATAGGAGAATGCAAAAAAAGGAAGGGATAACGTGTTTGACAAATTAACGGAAAATGATATTAAAAAAATGCAGGAAGAAATAGGCTACCGGAAGCTGGTCGTCCGGAAGGAAGCCTTGGAAGCGGTAAAAGAGGCAAGAGCCCATGGGGATTTAAGTGAAAACTTTGAATACCATGCCGCAAAGAAGGATAAGAACCAGAATGAAAGCAGAATCCGTTATCTGGAAAAGATGATAAAAACGGCTCAAATCATATCAGATGAATCCAAAGACGATGAGATCGGACTTTATAATACGGTTGATCTTTATTTTGAGGATGATGACGAGGAGGAGACCTATAAGCTTGTGACAACTGTCCGCGGGAATTCCATGAAAGGCCTTATAAGCTCAGAGTCCCCTTTAGGAAGGGCGATCATGGGGCATAAGGTAGGTGACCGGGTTTATGTAAAGGTTGATGACAAAACAGGCTACTACGTAGTGGTGAAGCGCCTGGAAAATACAAAGGATGATGGCAGTGACAAGCTGAGAAGCTATTGATCTGCCAAAGGGACAGGCTGATATGATGAAAGATATGACAAGGGGAAACATTTCCTCCGGGCTGATATTGTTTTCCATTCCGCTGGTTCTGGGAAATTTATTCCAGCTCACCTATAACGCGGTGGATTCCATCGTAGTAGGACGGTTTGCAGGGGAGGAGGCGTTGGCAGCGGTTGGTGCGGCAGGCCCCGTCATGAACATTGTGATCCTGGGGATTACGGGGATATGCATTGGGGCTTCTGTGCTGATGAGTGAATTCTTTGGCGCGGGAAGCCGTGAGAAGCTAAAGCGGGAGATAGCTACCACCCTGTTGTTTGGTTTATATTTTTCTCTGGTTATTGCGGGCCTGGGGCTGCTTTGTTCCGGCGGGATCATAAGGCTTCTCCGTGTGCCGGAAGAGATCACAGAAGATGCAGCTGTTTATTTAAGGATTATATTAATAGGAACGCCCTTTACCTTTTTTTACAATGGAGTGGCCTCGGCCCTCCGGAGTGTAGGCGATTCAAAGACCCCGGTCCACTTTCTGGCCATGGCTTCGGTTTTAAACGCATTATTGGATCTTTTATTTGTGGCAGAGTTTCGCATGGGAGTTTTCGGGGCGGCACTGTCTACGGTCATTGCGGAGGCAGTTTCCGCGGTCCTGTGCATTACCTACATATATAAAAAAGTTCCCTTTCTTAAACTTAAGCCAAAGGAATTCCGTATAGACCGGGAGCTTTTAAGACTTACGGCCGGTCAGGGAGCGGTCACGGCATTGCAGCAATCCTGCCAGCCAATTGGCAAGCTTTTAATACAGGGGGTTATAAATCCTCTGGGCGTCAGCACCATTGCTGCGTTTCAGGCGGTGAACCGGGTGGATGATTTTGCCTTTACGCCGGAGCAGAGCATTTCCAGCGGAATAATGACCTTTGTAGCTCAAAACCGGGGAGCCGGTAACGGGGAACGGGTGAAGAAGGGCTTTCGGACCGGGCTTATCATAGAAGCAGGTTACTGGGTGATCATATGCATTGTTATCTGGCTGGTGAAAGAGCCGGTGATGAGATTATTTGTGTCCAATGGTGATGGGCACATGGTAAGGATTGGAGCGGAATATCTAAGCCTTATGGCCTTTTTTTATCTGCTGCCGGCCTTTACCAATGGGATCCAGGGATTTTTCCGGGGAATGGGAAATATGTCCATCACCCTGATCTCCACCTTGATCCAGATTTCCGTCCGGGTGGCATTGGTGGTCCTGCTTGTTCCCTCCATGGGAATGAACGGCGTTCCCTATGCATGTCTGGCTGGCTGGGCCTGTATGCTGCTATATCAGGTTCCCTACTATTTCTGGTTTAAAAAGAAAAATGAATTATTACAGGAGAGAAATCATGATTAAAAATATAGTATTTGACATGGGCAGAGTGCTGGTACACTATGATGGAGACATTGTCTGCCGGCATTTTATTGAGGATGAAGCGGAGCGGAAGGCAGTAAGAATCGCTGTTTTTGAGTCGCAGGAGTGGCTGTTTCTGGATATGGGGCTGATTTCAGAGGAAGAGGCTTTAAAGAAGATGCAGGCGCGTCTTGACACCGCTCATGCAAGGGAAATGGCAGCTCTTTGCCTGGAGCACTGGCATGAATATAATATGTGGCCAGATAAAGAGATGGGGGAGTTGGTAGGACAGCTTAAGGAGAAAGGATATGGCATCTATCTTTGTTCCAATGCTTCTCTCCGTCTGCTGACGTGTTATCATATCATTCCAGGAATTGAACATTTTGACGGGAGGTTATTTTCCGCTGAAGTAAAGTGTTTGAAGCCCCAAAAGGAAATGTACAGCCATTTATTCGAACGGTTCCATTTAAAGCCTGAGGAATGCTTCTTTATCGATGACTTGCCCATGAATATTGAAGGGGCCAGGGCCTGCAGCATGGATGGATACTGTTTCCAGGACGGAGATGTGAAACGGCTGAAGGAATTTTTGACCCATATCAACGATAACTAGAAGTAGCCTGAAATTATGAGGTTTTGTGGTTTTGCAATGAAATGGAGAAACGCTTATTATGTACCGGATTCAGATAAAGGATATGGATTTTGAACAGATCGCCAGATCAGGCCAGTGCTTCCGGATGGAATGCCGGGAGAAAGAAAACGGAGTCTGGACGATTGCGGCAGCAGGAGAATATGTGGAAGCGGTGAAAGAGAAAGATGGTTTCCTCTTTTCCTGCAAAGAAAGGGAGTTCAAGGAAACATGGGCCGGTTATTTTGACTTGCAGACTGATTACGGCGGCTATAAAAGACGTGTGGATTCTGAGGATTCCTATCTTAAGGAAGCCATGGAATGGGGGTGGGGTGTCCGGATCCTTCATCAGGACTTGTGGGAAATGCTGGTGACCTTTTTGATCTCCCAGAATAATAATATCACCCGCATTACAGGCAGCGTTAAGGAGCTGTGCAAACGGTTCGGCGATAAAAGGAAAGGACTTGGCCTGACCATGTCTCCTGACGGAAGCTGGAAAGAAACGGAAAGAGACTATGATGCCTTTCCGGAGCCGGAGAGCCTTTCTGCGGCAGGGCTAAAGGGACTGTCCGGCCTGGGCCTTGGTTACCGGGATAAATATATCCTGTCCATTGCAGAAATCTGCAGCGGACCGGAGGGAAGGGAATGGCTTTTGCGCTTAAAGGAAGCGGATTATAAAAGTGCCCACACCATGCTGATGGAGCAGTATGGGATCGGAAGAAAGGTTGCAGACTGTGTCTGTCTGTTCGGTCTTCATCATGTGGGGGCCTTTCCTGTGGATACCCACGTAAAGCAGATTTTAGAGCTTCACTATCCTCAGGGCTTTCCCTTGGAGAGGTATCAGGGATATGCCGGAATTCTACAGCAGTATATGTTTTATTATAAGATAAATCAGACCTCCCGCAGCAAGCTGCCGGGTGTTTGATCCTTGCAGCTTGAGCCATGTGCAGGAATGAAGTCATTCCTGTGTATGGCTCATTTTTAAGTTTGTCGAAATGTTTCATACTTTCATCACACAATAAACAAAAATATATCACACAATTTTCACAATTCCCTTTTACCCTAAGTATGGATGCGTAATGCATAAAAGAACAGGAGGAGAGAGAGTTGATTGAAGTCAGGAATCTGGTAAAGGATTACGGCGGCCATCTGGCTGTGGACCATTTGAGTTTTACCATCAACGATGGCCAGATATATGGCTTTCTGGGGCCAAATGGAGCCGGAAAATCTACTACAATGAACATTATGACCGGGTACATCGGTGCCAGTTCGGGGGATGTGCTGATCAATGGCCATAATATACTGGAAGATGGGGAGGAAGCAAAAAAGTGTATTGGCTATTTGCCGGAGCTTCCCCCGCTTTATGTGGATATGACTGTGGAGGAGCAGCTGCTGTTTGCTGCAGAATTAAAGAAAATTCCGAAAAAGGAGAGAAATGAGGCTGTTTGCCAGGTCATGGACCTTGCCAGACTGGTTGATGTGAAAGGCCGTTTGATACGCAACTTATCAAAAGGCTACCGGCAGCGTGTGGGTCTGGCCCAGGCTGTTTTAGGGTTTCCGCCGGTCATTATTCTGGATGAACCTACCGTGGGACTGGACCCCAAGCAGATCATTGAAATCAGGGATACCATCCGCAAGCTGGGGCAGAAGCATACGGTGATCTTAAGCTCCCATATCCTTTCCGAGGTCAGCGCTGTATGCGATCACATCATGATCATTAATAAGGGAAAGCTGATCGTCAGCGATACGCCCGAGAATCTGGAGCGCCAGATGGCAGGAACCGCCGGAATGGAGCTTTTGGTGAAAGGAGGATCAGAACAGATCCTTAACATTCTGAAAACCATTCCCCAGGCAGCCGATATATTGGTACAGGAGAGCAAAGAAGAGGGAATAAGCAGGGTGACTTTCCGAATCTCCACAGAAGAGGAAGAAAGCGGAGAGGATATCCGGGAAACCATTTTCTTTGCTTTTGCCGGCCAGAGGCTTCCTATTCTTTCCATGCAGACAACAAAGGCTTCTCTTGAAGAGGTGTTCCTTGAGCTGACTGGAGAAGGGGAGACAGAGGTTACAGAGGCAGGCGAAGGCTTTGAAACAGATGATTTTGAAGAGGAGCCTTCAAAGTCTGGCTTTAAGGAAGAGAATGCAGACGGAGAGGGGGATGAAGAATAATGGCAGCTATATATAGAAGGGAACTGAAAGCCTACTTTCAGTCCATGACAGGATACGTATTTATCGCCTTTATGGTGCTGTTCATAGGAATTTACTTTATGGCCTATAACATGCTGAGCGGATATCCCTATTTTTCCTATACCTTATCCGGCATGGTGACCATTATCATGATCGGTATTCCGGTGCTTACCATGAGAAGCTTTGCGGATGACCGGAAGACGAAAACAGACCAGCTTTTGCTCACCTCTCCGGTATCCGTTACCCAGATTGTTATTGGAAAATATTTTTCCATGATAACCGTCTTTGCTGTTCCGGTACTGCTTTCTGGAATCTGTCCTCTTATCATCAAGCTGAACGGAAATGGGAATTTAAAGGCGGATTATGCTGCCATACTGGCCTTTTTCCTGCTTGGCTGTGTCTATATTGCTGTAGGGATGTTTATTTCTTCCTTAACTGAGAGCCAGATCATTGCTGCGGTAGGAACCTTTGGGATCATCCTTTTGCTGCTTTTATGGCCCAGTCTTGTAGGGTTTCTGCCCACATCGGCTGCCGGCTCTGCAGCAGGGTTTTTGATTCTCTGGACTGGAATTGTTTTTGTTGTTTACCGTGTAACAAGCCATGCTCCCCTTGCAGCGGTTCTGGAAACGGCAGGAGTCCTTTGCATTGCAGTGCTGTACCTTGTGAAAAAAGGTCTTTATGACCGTGCTCTGACTAATGTTTTGGAAAAGATTGCGGTGACCGACGTGTTCCAGAACTTTGCCAGTCATTACATCTTTGATGTAGGCGGTCTGGTTTACTATATCAGCATCATATTCCTGCTGATATTCTTGACCGTGCAGTCCATAGAGAAACGCAGATGGAGTTAGGAGGATGGAAATGACCAGAAAATTAAAAAAGGGAGGCTATACGGCGATTCTTTCCGTGATCGTCATAGCTGCCGTGGTAATATTAAACTTAATCGTGGGCCGTCTTCCGGAAAAGGTACGGCAATGGGATATGAGCAGCAGCCGGATCTATACTCTGGGCGGGACCACAAAGGATCTTGTTAAGGGACTTGATAAGGATGTTACGATTTATGTAGTGGCTGCTCCGGATTCTGTGGATAAGCGGATTACAAGCTTTATAAAACGCTATGAGGATTTGTCCGGTCACATCAAGGTAGAGACCGTGGATTCTGTCCTTCATCCGGACCAGGTAAAAAAACTGAAAGCCCAGGATAATACGCTTTTGGTAAGCTGCGATTCTACAGGCAGGACAGAATCCATCGCCCTGATGGATATTATTAAAATAGATGAAATGTCCTACTATTATTACGGACAGTCCAAGGAAACCGAATTTGACGGAGAAGGCCAGCTTACCGGGGCTATTTCCCGTGTGATCAACGATGTGCAGAAAACGGTTTACGTGACAGAAGGCCATGGAGAACCGGCTCTGGGAGCTGCGGCTTCTGACATGCTGAAAAAATCTAACCTGACTGTGAACTCTTTAAATCTCCTGACAGGAGGCAGTATTCCTGAGGATTGTGAACTTTTGCTCATCAATGCTCCGGCATCAGACCTGGCTAATGATGAAAAGAAGATGATTTCTGATTACCTGGATAAAGGCGGAAGGGTCATGATCCTTGCCGGCTATGCTGAGAAGGACCGTCCTAACTTAAGTGCCCTGATGAATGATTACGGCCTGAATCTGGAAAACGGACTTGCGGCAGATACCAGGAATTTTTATCAGAACAATCCCTACTATATCTTTCCGACCATACAGGCAGGAAGCGAAGTGACAAACGGCATTGACGAAAAAAGTACGGCTCTTGTCCTGCAGTCCGCAGCCCTTACCCAGAGGGAGGATTTGCCGGAAGGCGTGGAAGTCACTCCCTTTATGGAGACCAGTGACGAAGGTATGCTGGTAACGGCCGATAAGCAGACACAGGGGACCTATATTCTGGGAGCCGTAGCAGAAAAGACTTTAAGCTCAGGAACAGCACGTTTGACCGTATTCAGTACCCCTTCCCTTATTGATGAGGGCTTAAACACCAGCTTTACCAACTTAATCAATTTAGATCTTTTCATGAATGCGGTTACAGCCAATTTTGATGATGTTTCCAATGTATCCATTCCGGCCAAGAGTCTGGATGTGACCTATAACACGGTTACCCATGGAGGCATGTGGGGAATCCTGTTTATTTTTGTCATCCCCGTGGTGACGCTGGCAGCGGGACTTATGATCTGGCTGAAGCGCAGACGTCTGTAAAAGGAGGCTATAACATGAAAAAGAAGAGAGGCCTTTTATACGGAATAGCCGCCCTGGCGGTCCTGTGTGTGGTCTATGTGGGAGTGGGCCAGTATATGAACCGCGCCCAGGAGCTGGCGAAGGAGGAGAAGGAGGGAGAGATGGTCTATCTCACCGACCTTTCCAATGTTTCCAGCCTTTCCTATGATTTTGACGGCCAGGAGCTGTCCTTTTCAAAGAAGGAGGGTAAATGGAACTATGACGGAGATGACCTTTTCCCGGTGAAACAGGAGGAAGTGGATGCCATTGCTTTCACGGTTTCAAAGCTTGAAGCCCTGCGGAAGCTGGAAGGCGGTGACAGCTTAAGGGCCTATGGCCTGGATCAGCCCATAAGAAGGATTACCGCAACAGCAGAAGATGGGACGAAATCTGTGATCCTCCTTGGCAATGCCACCGGGGACGGGGATTATTATGCCGCTCTGGAGGGGCAGGACACCCCGTATCTTATAAGTTCTGCCTTGTACAACGAAACCAGCACCGGACTAAATGATCTGATGGCCCTGGAAGAATTTCCGGCTGTTTCCGGAGCTGACATAAATACCATTACGGTTACAAAGGCAGGCTCCAGTGAGTTCTATGTAAAAAAGAAGCTGGATGGTAAAGATGGGACCATCGAATGGTACAGGGACTCGGCAGATCAGCCGGACAACAAACTTTCCGATAATTCGGGCTTAAATGTTCTGGCGGATTCCTTAAGCAGCTTAAAGGCAAAAAGCTGTCCCAATTATAAGGTACAGGAAAATGAACTGGCAGGCTACGGCTTGGATCAGCCGGCTGCGGTCGTTACCTATACCTATGATAAGAACGGCTCGGAAGAAACCTTTACGCTGTCCATAGGATCCATAAACAGTGATTCTAGCTGCTATTACACCCGTACGGAAAATTCTTCCAATATTAATGAAATTGATAAAGCTTCCATTGATAAATGCCTGACGGTAAACAAAGGCATTTCATAAAAAAGTAAAATGTACCCTGATAGAAAGATATGGAAAGGAGGGGAACAGCCTCTGTTTCTGTGTCTGACCATCAGGGTACTGTTTGAAGTGGAGTTATTCCCGTTAATAGAACAGTAAAATATTTTATTTTTAGGTTAAGTATCTGCCGATTTTGGCAGTCGCGCGATATACACTTGCGGTGGATCGCAGAGGGCGTCGAAGTAATGAGGGACAAACAAATACTTATTTTCACTCTTTAATTTATTAAATTTATACTGATAATTATAAAGTGCGCACCCATGACCTGGGAACGCACTTTCTCTATAATCTTCGTATTCATGAATCCAACGATATAAACTATTATATGGATGTCTAGCTGTTCCGCTGCATCTGAGACAGGCAGTTCATTGCGCCCCTGGGGTTTTGTGTGTTAATACAACTTGCTATTAAATTTTCTGGTACCATTTATATTATCCTTTAATACAGAAAATGTTAAGGAAAAGCTCTATCTTAAAAATCAGCAAAAATCAGCCAGGCAATCATCTGCAGCAAATGCCCGCATTATTCAGTTAATCAGGCTTTCAGCCTCATTTTGCTTACAGGTTTACAATAGAAGCGTCAGCTCGTTTTGATGTAGCGACAGGCGGTAGTCGTGTCCGTCAGTTCTGAATGATACAAGGAAGGTACCATCGGCCTGGAACTCTTTACTAATGCTGGTAACTTCCGGAAGGGGGCTTCCTGCAGGGACTGGATAAGCAACAGATACGAAACCATGGCGTCCTTCAGCAAGATGTTCTGCTTCAAACCGAGCAATTATGGTGTCGTGAGCCACGTCATCTCTCGTGGATCTTCTGGCGGGAATGAGAGAAGGAACTGTCTGGCCGTCAGAGAATATACCGATGTTAGCTTCATTGGACAGAGAACGGACAAGACGGTGTTCCGAATCAACCATGACAGTGGGGCAGTCTATATGGAAGTTGATCTGCACACTGGAATCAGGCACAACTTCATCCAGCAGATCCAAGATCAGCAGGAACTGTTTGTCCACCAGGGAAACAACGCGTTTATGAATGGCCGGGGTATAGTTTAAATGCTCTCCCACGGCATACATCAGTCTGTCTGTTGAGCTCACTGATAGAATGTCACCTGGCTGCTGTGGGCCGTAGTTCCAGGAGGAGATATATTTCCAGGGGTCCTGATGATTGAGTGTCAGGCAGTTGTGCCAGTGGATGGATTTAAATTTTTTGCGGTCTTCATCATCACGAAAACAAAAGATGGCCGGGTCGGTCAAAAGAGGGAATCCGTAAGCGGTAAAATCAAATCCTGCCGGGTCCATGTGCGCGTGTGCGTTCTGGATTGGTGTGCGGCAGGCGAACATCAAAGAGAGGGCATTCTGTGACCAGTTTGTGCGCATAAATACCTGCTTTAAGTCTTTCTGCCACGAAATTGTGGGCAGTACAGGAAGCGATGGGCTTTCCTTTGCATTGTTGAGGGCGCGGTGTAAATCATATAAGTCGTCCACTTCCCAGATATATTTTGAGGCGGCTTTTTCCAGTTCTTCATAACTGTAATAGGTCCGTGCCTGGGCGATATAACTGCTGTCCCCAAACGCCAGATAATGGCAGAAAGCTCCCCAGGAAAAGGTTCCTGTAAAGGTATTGCTGTCTCCCCATGGACAGTTCCCCCCGCTGGGGCAGGTGGCGTGAACGGAATACTCCACCATACGCTTTAAACGTTTACGGTACTCATCAGAGACAGTAAAGTGGTATTTTTTTGACAGCAAAATAGGAAGGACAAACCAGTAAAGACAGCCGTTATGGTAAGACGGGCACCCCTCGATCTGTCCTCCTCCGGAGGTGACCTGAGCGAAAATACTGCGTTCCAGCTCATGCACAGCGTGCTGCTTCCACATTTCAGAATCTCTGAATTCCGGAAACATGCAGGATAAGTAGAGCAGTCCGTTATTTTCCATCAGGTAGTGGTTATGATCCGCGTTGGGCCATAGAATCGGAGGAACGGCATAGAGGACTTCGGCGTGCTGATAGACGCTGGTGAGATAGGTCTCTAGAAAATCTTCATCTATATAGCTGGTATCAATTAAATGATGGATTATGTACGGCCAGGTCCGGTACATGCGAATGCCGGTTTCGAGGGAACGCCAGATACCCTGATTGCATCCGCAGCCTCCAAAATTCTCTACAATCACGTTCCCGGTCTCATCATATAATGGCTGGCGCGGACAGACTTCGATCCAGTGATAGAACTCTTCTATTACTTTACCGGCATATTTGTCATCACCGGTCAGAGAATAGGTCTCCAGCATGCTTCGCCAGTGATCCATACGGTTTAAAAAGTAGGTATATTCCGCATCGTTAAAAAGGTTCTCATGCCATTTTACTGGATTACCGATAAAATGCGGGGAAGCGGAACCAGGGAGAACGGCCATTCCGTTAAAGCAGCTTTCACCCTGTTCCACCTGCACTTTATAAATGTCAGGAAAGAGACGGTGTATGGTATCTCCATGCTGCATAAAAGACATGCCCTGCTGGAATTTTTTTTCCCGTTCCTTAAGGTTCACGAGGACGTCGTGGACAGAAAGTCCGTCCTTCAATACTTCTGTAATGTGTTTCATGCTGTTTTTATCAGCCCATGACGGACTGATAAACCTCCTTTCGCTGTTGGTTTTTAAATTAAAGTTTATTTACTTTCAGATGAAAACAAATCTGACTGTCTTTGGAGGCAATTACTGCCTTTATGGCCTGTAATCCCGGAGCCAGATTATAACATCGTTCCAGGCCATGGGGCAGAAGCAAATGGCCCTGTTCTACGGTTAAGATGATTTCCGAGAGCTCTTTTTTGATTATAAGCCGGTTTTCGCTCAGTAATGCGGATTCTTCCGCTTTTGAGATCAGGGGGCACTGATAAAAAACGCGGGAATCGCTTACATCTGCTTTGAAACGAAAGTTGTCTTCCCGGAAAGTATAGCGGCTTTCATGTGTTGTCCGCTTAGCGGGGAGTGCATGGTTTATGTCAGGAAGATGCCCCTGGACGTGTACTGTGTACTCGCCTGGGGTGTCCTGATATGACATCACGCATTCGAAATCGTACAGGGACGTGAAGCGTATGCCGTCTTCCTCATATTCCAGGGCAGGGGAAAGGCACTCGTGGCGGGCGAAACGGGGAAGCTACATGTTCGGCGGTTCTTCTGTCTGGTACTGACTCATTGAGGCGCACAAAATGGGGCCGGCCGCGGGGTGCCATAACATGGTTAGATTTCCGCCGCTGGCGTGACCACCCGGAATATATTCAAAATCATTTGCGGTGATAGAAGCAAGCATACCGTGACAGCTGATGAAATAACTGTCAATATCAGCAAAATGCCGGATACCTTCGTCTCTGAAAAGGAGAACAGGCATGGGCGATTCCGGAAAAGAAGGTTTTTGGTTTAAAATATCCGCAAGAACCTTTGCGTGAGTAAATGTATGGTGTACACAGGCGCGTTCACCGACTGCAGTATAGTGGGGGCCGTCATAGAGCAGACCGTTGTGGGTACACCGCCGGAGTAACTGGAGATTGGCGTATGCCGCCGGGGCGAATGCGGGATTATGGTTTGCCAGTAGGAGCAGGCCGAATGCAGAACCATCCGTAGTACGGCTTACCCAGTAGCTCCATTTGTAATTCCGTGTACCAAAGCTGTTATTCCAGCCTCCGTCAGGCAAGAACGCATGCAGATGGGTTTCGAAAGACCGTGCAACCCTGTATTCTAATTCTGTATCCCCGGTAATTCTGGAACAGGCGGCCAGCGCAGGCAGGGCACAGAATACCGCCGTACAGCCCTTTATCGTCAGAGCATGTAATCTGCAGGGTTAAAAGCTTTTCACACCAGTCTTTCAGCAGAGTTTCACATAAAGTGTTTATCCTGATTTTCTGTACCATTGTTTATCCCCTCTTTTTCAGTTTGATTGTTTCTTGTATTGTGCCTGGCATTATGCTTGGTTTCAGTGTAATTTAAGGATAAGATTTCTTCAATGATACTTTTTCGCGGGGTAACAATCTTTTTGCGGAGCGTGTGTAAAAGGAAGAAAAACCTGTTGAAAACAACAAAAAAAGTGGGTATATCCGTAAAATAATTGAAAATATGAGGGGAAATCACCATGCAAAAAAGTGTTATTTTACAATTATTTGATTATTGTGTTTTAAGAATATGCATGATATGTTCACTATAATGGAACTACGCCTTATCTGTATAAAAAACAATTATACGGACGGAGGGGAAAGGGAAAAACATGAATAAGAACGGCAAAAAGGAAGATATGCCAAACTGTATATTAATAGCTGCGGATCAGCTTCGTTATGATGTGCTGGAGAAAGGATACACCCCCAATATTGACGCCCTGATGCAGGACAGTGTCCGCTTTTCCAACGCGTACTGTGCAAGTCCACTCTGTGTGCCCGCCAGAGGCGCGCTGTTTACCGGAACTTATCCGGGAGTGAATGGAAGCCTGATTAATGGATGGTTTCCGCCCGAGGAACCGTATTCCAAAGTAAAAGAAGGGACTGACCATCTCTACAGCATTATGGAACACCTGGGGATGGAGTGTATCCACAGTGGAAAACAGCATTTATTTGTAGAAGGAATACCGCTGGAGAAGCGCCCTGATACGAAGACAAGATGGCTGACGACAGAGGAGAGTTACCGTACTTTTGTGAGAGGTCAGGGGAAGCGCATGCCGGGAGGGCCACTCTTTACCACCCCGATCCCGGAGATGGCTGACGGTGTACATACCAGAGTCTGTTCTTATTCCAATCCTCATACTGGACTGTACGAGGAAGGATATGACTGTTATTTCGACGGTTATTTTACGAATGCTGCCGTGAAGGCGCTGGACGGATTTTCCGGTGAAAAACCTTTGTTTTTGAGCATGATGTATGTGGCGCCCCACCCACCGTTTGATATTCCGGACCCCTGGTATTCTCAGGTAAAAACAGAGGATGTGGAACTGCCGGACAATGTGAACCGATGGTATGAGAACCAGTCGCCCTTACAAAAATATAATCTTACGGGATACATAGGTGGCGCTTACCGGCTGGAAGACTGGAAAGAAGCCTGGAGGACCTATCTGGGGCTGGTATCCCTGCTGGATCAGTGTGTGGGCCGGATTATCGGGAAGCTGAAGGAAAAGGGCCTGTATGAGAATTCTATGATTGTATTCACCTCTGATCACGGTGAAATGCTGGGTTCTCACTGCCTGTTCCAGAAAATGTGCATGTATGAAGAGTCTGCCAAAACTCCTTTCAGCATTCATCTGCCAGGGGGAAGTAAAAAAGGGATGGTGAGGGAAGAGTTTATCAGCCATATTGACGTATTTCCTACAATCTGCGATTTTTACGGAGTCACTCCGGCCAGTGATGTAAGTGGCGCTTCCTTAAAGGGGCTTTTAGAGGGGACAGGAAGAGTTAAAGAACGCCCTGTCTATATCCAGTATGATGGCAATGGTTCCCGCGGCAATTTCCAGAGGTGCGTGATATGGAAGAACTATAAATATATTGTGGATCTTTTTAAAGATGAGTATTATCTGGAACTTTACGATTTGAAAAATGACAGGCAGGAAACAAAAAATCTGTTGTTTGAAGAAGAGGAAGATAAAAAGAACGGATACTGGGAAACAGCGATGGAACTGAATACACTGCTTAAATCCCATCTTCAGGAGATACAGGATGATCTGGTTCTTCCGCCCTGGAATCCCGCAGAATTTATGAAAAATTATAATTATTAACCGGTTTATGTAAAGGAGGTTTTTACGCTGTGGAAAAATGGTTAGCGCTTTTATTTCAAAAAATGGATATCAAATTTCAGGCAGAATGTGAAAGAATGGGGGATAAGATTCCTTATCGGACAATAGAAGGAAGCTATAAAACGGATTATGGTGAAACGGATATTTACTGGTGGACAAATGGCTTCTGGCCGGGGATTTTATGGAAGATGTATCATGCCACGGGGAAGGATAACTATCGTAAATGTGCGGAACTGGCGGAGAGGAAGCTGGATAAGGCGCTGCATGATTTTATGGGACTGCATCATGATATTGGATTTATGTGGCTTCACAGTGCAGTTGCGGATTACCGGCTGACCGATTCAAAGGAGTCCAGAACACGCGGGCTTCTGGCGGCCAATATTCTGGCGGGCAGATATAATCCGGCAGGAAAATATATCAGAGCCTGGAATCCTGAATGTGTGGAAGAAGGGCAGGATTGTACCGGCTGGATCATCGTGGATTCAATGATGAACATACCGCTTCTTTACTGGGCCTCTAAAGAACTAAAGGATCCCAGATTTTATTATATTGCAAAGGCTCATGCGGATACTGTAAAAAGAACTCTTGTCAGGGCCGACGGTTCCTGCGGCCATATTGCATGCCTGAATCCGGACTCCGGTGAACTTACAGAGATTATGGCGGGACAGGGATATTCGGCCGCCTCTTCCTGGTCACGCGGACAATCCTGGATACTATATGGATTTGCGTTGAGCTACCGTTATACGAAAGATCCTGAATATCTGGATACGGCAAAAAGGACGGCTCATTATTTTATTTCTAATATCTCTTTAACGGATTATATTCCTCTGTGCGATTTCAGACAGCCTAAGAAGCCGGTATACTGGGACGCGTCGGCCGGGCTTTGCGCGGCCTGTGGATTGCTGGAGATAGCGGAACATGTAGAAGAGCAGGAGAAGCGGCTGTACCGCAGTCATGCGGAGCAGATTGTGAAGGCGGTGTCAGAGCGGTGTTGTGACTGGAATCCGGAAAATGATTCTGTTGTCCAGAATTGTAAGGTAGATTACCACAGCACCGGGAATCAGCAGACAGATCTGATTTATGCGGATTATTTTATGGCAGAGGCTGTTCTTCGTCTTGCAGAAAAAGATTTTCTGATATGGTGAGGAGATTATTCAGCAAAGGGAGAACACGATGGAAAGAATCAGTAAATGTCTGCATATCCGTATTCTTTGCCTGCATTCCAAATGAGTGATGGCATCAGGCTGCGATGTAGCCGTCGAATATCCGGCATAAAAACTTGGAATGCATATAGCATAGGCCGGCCGGTGCGAAGAAAAGCAGAGGTGGAAATGCCAGGAATCCCACCGCCAGAATTAACAGTGACAGCATCAGCATAGCTAGGCTGGAAGGCCAGTGGCAGAGGGCCATGATGCAGGAGCTTTTTATGATATGGAAGACAGAGTTCTGGAATTTGGCCAGGACCGCGTACACATACAAATTCATCAGGACAAAGACCAGTGCCAGGCTGAAAAACAGGGTCATTAATATCATGTATCCGATCCCGGTCTGTTCACCCCGGTAATAGAACACAAAATCAAGGCCCAGAAATAAACCGGCCAGCAGGAGTACGAGCCAGATAATGGCTCCCTGCCTGAGATTCTGCCGAAAAGCGGTGAAGAAGGAAGCTGTTAAGTATCCTTCTTCATTGCGGACGTATTTCAGCGTTATGGAATAAAGTGCGGAGGTTGAAGCCCCTATGGTGATGACCGGCAGACTGCAGACCAGCCATAAGATACTCAGCCACAAAAAATTCAGTGCTTTGCTGGATATACTCCAAAGGGGACTGTTGATTGAAAACAGACCATTCATGAAATTATCTTCCTTTCTTTTAATAAAACTATTTTATTTGCAGGAATAAGTCGAGGGCTCCGGCAAGGTTATCGTGTTCCGCGCAGGAAAGCAGACCGGCACACAGGCTGTCGCTATCCCCGATTGTAGGAATACCGTCTGTCACATCCAGAATCAGCAAACTCTGCGAGACAGGGCCGATACCAGAATCAGCATCCATGACAGGTGTAAAGTGCACATCGACGATGGTTGACAGCTGATTCCGGTCTTTGACGATTTCAGGATATAAGTCCTCTTTCTGCCAGATATGCAGACTGGGGGCTCCGTTCCATAAAAGCAGGGTAAGAGCGCCGTTTTTTTCCAGAAGGACACTTCGGTCATCAAGCTGACGGTATGATACGTCAGGAAAAAGATTCCACCGCTGTATATGGGAATCGGGAAGGCGGTCACCGCCCCGGATACAGTCATGAATCAGAAATCCTTTCTCCCGGCAGACGAGAATTTTTCTGGTATGGCGGCAGAAGGTATAAGCATCATGGTATGCGCTGACAAAACAGCCTTCTTCCCTGGAGGTGAAGTACTCTACGGGAGAGTCCGGTCTCATTACGCCCCATTTTAAAGCATAGAACCGGTCATCCTGAACCGGGTTTCCATAAGCCAGTACCGTATTGTGGAAAGTCATATTATACATATATCCGCGTTGGGGGCTTCCTGCCCGGACTGAGTGGTAAAGCTGTCTGGAATGAGGCTCACCGATAAGTTCCTGTCCCCTCATGGAAATAAAGAGTGAAAGCATATCCATGTGGTTATGCCCGGTGTCACCGCAATTCACCTTGGCAGACATTAAAACATAGTTGGCGTCGGCAGAGAAACTGCTTCGGGAACAGAAAAAACCGCTTTTGTCATTGCAGTAATCCAGAGGTATCTTCGGGAGCTCTTCAGTCTGTCCTAACCGGTATTCGAGCAGCTCTCTGCAGGCATCATTGCCCGCACGGTAAGCACCGTTGGATAAGATCTGGTTCACCTTGGGGCCGCCGTTATCTCCCAGAGACGGAAAACGGTCATGAGGCGGGGCGATACTAGCCAGGATATCGTAGCTGGTCTGAATTCGGCATCCGCTTTCTTCATCCAGAAGCGTTGTACGGTTTAAGTTTCCTAAGTAAATGCCGTTGCTGATCATCTCGCCCAGAGCGGCGCCGCTCCAGTATGGAATAGAATGCTCGCTGTAACCTCCGGCCTCATTGAAATCATCCATGACGTGCTGGCGGACTACCTGGGTACCCCTGTCTTTCATGGCTGCAAGCTCCGGAAACTCAGGAAGCAGGGTAGCCAGCATAAACGGCACCAGACCTCTTTCCCACATATGATGGTTGAATTTCCGGTATGTATCTGTGTCAAACCGGCGGAACTGGATACCTAGGAACCAGATTCGTTTTAGGATTCCAAAAGCCATTTCCGTAGAAATCTCATAAGGAATCCTTGTATAAAATAAACTGAGATAGCAAAGGGTCAGAAACCCGGTACTCATCACATCTCGGTCCTCGGTATGTAAAAAATGAGAGATATCCGGATCGGTAAATTCCAGATCCAAGGGATAATGCTCCCAGAACATCTGAAGGGTTTCTTCCAATTTTTCCAACACTGCCCGGTCCCCTGTTTCATGGTAAAGGACGGCAAGGTATTCAAAAAACTGTCCCCTTGAAAAGATATCCAGAACCGTACGGTGTTTTTTACCTATATCTTCTTTAACATTAAAATGAGGGAGATTCTCGTAGTCAGGCCCCAGCTCGATTTCCACATCTCCGCCCGGACGGACATACACACGCTCCATCATCTTTTTTCCTGCATACAGACAGAACTCTTTTAAGCTGCCCTTCAGTCCTAGAGCCGCCTGGAACAGCTGAGGATTGCTGTCGGTATCGATGGGTTTTAAAGGGAGACTGCGGTAATCAAAGTAATAAGTTACATTGGTCCGGGTCTGAAAATAAGTGACCAGTTCTTTTTTTGCAAGAAGTGTGTTGCCGGCTTCTAACGAATGACGTACTTCTGAAAGCCCGGGATACGACAGCTGAAGAGCAGAAAATAAATCTTCATCAGTTACTTCCCTTTCCTTTACCGGAATAGTAATCATAGATAAAAATCCTCCTGTATAAATGTTATCTTTATTATAAGAAAAGCCGTTTGCAGCTTCAATGATACATTTCTGCAATATGATATCTTCTTGTTGGGTGGTGAGGCAAAAAACCAAATAAACAAAGGGAATAACATGGATATATGGAAAAGGTATAGAAAAGACGAAGTATATACCGGCTGCAAAAAAGTGTTATTTTGCAATTTTTTGTGGATTGTCTGGAGGAAAGACATGTGCTATTCTCACATTAATGTACGGCCCATGTGCTCCGCCTTCCTTATACAGACAGGCGCCAGGCTGGGAGTAAATCATGGAGTACTAAATGGGGAGCGAGTAAAAAGGCAAATTTCAAATTATAATGGAGGACGATAAAATGAGAAGATGGAAGAGATGGACAGCGTGCATGATGGCGGCAGCCATGACAGGAAGTATGCTGACTGGATGTGGTTCCGGCCAGACAACTGCATCCGATAAAGGAAGTACAACCGGGGCGGTAAGTGAGGAGCCGGTTCAAATGTCGTGGCTGACTGGTCAGACCTCCGCAGAGGTGGATGATGACGCGGAAGTAGTTAAGATGATAGAGGAACGCTTCAATATTGATTTAAAAGGTTTTTATGTAGATTCCAATAATTATCAGCAAAATTTAAATGTAAAGTTTGCCGGTGGCGAGATGCCGGATGTTATGGTTATTGGAAGCCCGGCTGATCTGGCTACCTATGTGGAGGGTGGCATTATTGCAGAACTTCCTATTGAAACTATCAGGGAGAAAGCGCCGAACTTCGCAAAATGTGCGGATGAAAACGATGATGGCTCATTGTGGAGTACGATGATCTATAAAGGAAAGAACTATGGGGTTTCCAATCCCATGAGCGTAGTGCCTATGGCCATGTTCTGGAACCAGACTTGGCTGGATAATCTGGGGTTGGAAGTACCGGAAACACTGGAAGAATATGAAGAGGTGCTGACCGCATTTGTAGAGCAGGACCCTGACCGCAATGGTAAAAAAGATACAGCAGGTATGGCGGAACGAGCCATCGGAGCCGTATTCGGTGCATTTGGTCTTCGCTGCATGACCGGCGGTAATCCAGGCTTCCTGGTAGAGGAAATGCAGCTTGGTGATGATAACGTTCCTTTCTTCCCATATATCCGTCCCGAAGCAAAACAGGCGTTGGAAGTATTAAACAGATGGTATGAAAAGGGAATCATCGACAAGGAGTTCATCACAGGCGAAAATCATGGCGGTTACGCATGGCTGTCTCATTCCTTTATGAACGGACAGATTGGTCTGACAAGCGCTATGCCATATCACTATTTTTACTACAGCACAGATTCTGATGATGTAAACAACCAGGCTATCTGCTTAAAAGAGATGAAGGCATTGAATCCGGAAGCGAAAATTGTAGCAGGACCTGCACCGGTAGGTCCAGATGGAAAATCCGGTACAGAGGCATGGTCAAAAGTAGGACGCTTAACCTGCCTGACCACACAGGGCGCTTCCGATCCTAGAAAAGTTGATGCATTCCTGGCAATTCTGGATGCTTACTATTCAGATGTAGAATTTATGGAACTGTCAAACTATGGTCTGGAAGGCAAGCACTTCGAGATGGCCGGAGAAACGAGAAAGCGTATTGGAGACGGAGTTGAGCTTCGTAAACAGGGCATTATGCAGGTGGATTTTGGTGACACGGTTCTTTATGCGGAGAGTTTAAATGCATCAAAAGTGAAGCTTGGTAATGATATTACAGGAAACGGCTACTATCGCTTTAACGCTCCCGCTACAGAAGAATTTGCCAATGTAAGCGCAACCCTGGATACATTGACTGAACAGGCTTATTTTGACATGATCACAGGTGCAAAACCTCTTGACTATTTCGATACCTTCGTAGCAGAATTTAAGGCAGCCGGCGGAGACACGGCTGAGAAGGCTGTTCAGGAAGCTTATGCGGAGCAGCAGAAAGCGCTGCAGAAATAATGGCTGAACAATTCGGGAGGTAAAGATGACAGTAGCAAAAATAAAAGCAGCCCCAAAAAAGACAGGTTTTTTGGGTAATTTATCACAGTATAAAGAGTATTATATTATGCTGATTCCGGGAATTTTGTTCTTCCTTGTATTCTGCTATGGACCTATGTATGGACTCATCATTGCATTTCAGGATTACTATCCTTTGAAGGGAATTGAAGGAAGTACTTTTGTAGGTCTGAAGCATTTTAAGAGTTTGTTTTCCAATCCATTCTTTTTATCAGTATTGAAAAACACATTAATTATCAGTTTATATAAATTACTGATATGCTTCCCGGCGCCGATTTTTCTGTGCCTGGTATTGAACGAGATTAAACATGTTAAATTTAAAAAGGTGGCCCAGTCCATCTCTTATCTGCCGCACTTTGTTTCCTGGGTTGTAGTCTCCGGTATCATCATCGAGTTTTTATCCCCATCCAGGGGGCCGGTTAATATTCTGCTGCAGAACCTGGGATTTGACCCCGTATTCTTTGTGGGGGAGGCCAGGTATTTCCGCGGAGTTTTAGTGCTTTCCGACATGTGGAAGTCCATTGGCTGGGGCTCTATCGTGTACCTGGCTGCGGTTACCTCTGTCGATCCGGCCCTCTACGAGGCGGCAGAGATGGACGGGGCGGGCAGAATACAGAGAATTCTGCATATTACGCTCCCGGCCCTGGCGCCTATTGTTACGGTTATGCTGATTATGGAGTCCGGCAAAATTCTGAACGACAGCTTTGAGCAGGTATATAACTTCCTGTCTCCGACAACTTATGGAGTAGGTGATGTAATCTCCACCTTCGTATATCGGATGGGTATTCAGAACATGCAGTACAGTTTCACCACAGCAGTTGATTTATTTAAAAATATCATTTCTTTCATGCTTGTCATGCTGACGAACTACATAGCGCGAAGGACAAATGATTACGCATTATGGTAAAGGGGGAGTGGTCATGAACACCATACGAAGAAAAAGAAAAAAATCAGCGGAAGACTGGCTTGTAGACGGAGTCGCATACGGATTTGCGCTGATACTGATGGTATCGATCCTGCTTCCCTTTATGCAGGTAGTCACCATATCCATGAGCCCGGCATCAGTTGTAAATGAAACGGGATTTCATCTGTTTCCGACCAAGTTTAATTTTTCGGGATATGAGCAGATTTCTACAGATCCCAATTTCTGGCACAGCTATCTGATTACCATTTTTAGAACGGTGGCCGGTACGGCGGCGGGAGTGCTGGTGACGGTACTGACAGCCTATCCGCTGGCAAAATCCAATCTTCCTTACCGCAAGTTCCTGATGATGTTCATAGTGTTTACCATGTATTTCTCTGGAGGTATGATACCCAAATACCTGTTGATCAAGGAATTGCATTTAGCGAATAACTTCCTGGTTTATATTCTGCCCTGCCTGATTACGGGATTTGCCCTGATTATCACAAGAAACTTCTTTATGGGGATTCCGGCTGCGCTGGAAGAGTCAGCGAAGCTTGACGGCGCTACAAACTTACAGGTACTGTTTCAGGTGTACTTACCACTGTCCATGCCGGTCATGGCAACGATTTCCCTTTGGTACTGCGTGCAGCACTGGAACTCATGGATGGATAATATGCTGTATGTGTCGAAAAAAAGTCTGTATGTCCTGCAATATGTACTGCAGACAATCTTGACTAATGGACAGACCGCGGATATGGAAGCGGCTGCAGATGTTCTGGTTCATACAGAAACGATGAAGATGGCGGCGTTGGTACTATCGCTGATACCCATTGTATGTACTTATCCGTTTCTCCAGAAATACTTTGTTAAAGGCATGATCGTTGGTTCTGTAAAAGGATAGACAAATATGATATACTAATTAAAAAAGAGACCGCCAGGTGTCTGTATCAGGAGGTGGGGTATGAAGCACAAAACAACTGTCAGAGGGAAATATCTGCAATCGTCAGTATTTGTGGTGATTTTATGGCTCAACCTGTTCAGCATCGCAGCGGTCTCTCTGTTTAATTATTTTGTATTTCACCGGATGAGCAACGAAGCATATTTAAAAAGTTTTATTGAGTACAACAGCCAGGTGACGGATCTGGCCTTCAGCAATATTGATAAGCAAATTATGATGTCTGCCTACCAGACCCCCCAGTTCTACTTTTCTCCCGTGGTGGAGAATGATGACCTTTTGTATCCCCAGGAACAGGATATTGCCGGTTCGCCGGAGAGGGTTCTGGCGCTGGTGGCCGAAATGCGTAGGCTGCAGAAGGTTTACCCCTATGTGAAAAGCATGGATATTTACTATGAAGGTACGGGGACTGTGGTGACCGGCTTTGATAAGGTTCATTTTCCGGAAACTCAGGAGAGGTTTACTCAGTATCTTCCCTGGCTTGAGCCATGGAAAGAGGGCGGGGAGGAGAATGGTTTTATGCACCGATCTATAAACGTGTATTCAGTAGAAGAGCCGGTAATCACGTATGTGGTAAAGCTGACCCAGCACAAGTGGAAGGGAAGCTCCATCTATCTGGGAATCCATATCGCGAAGTCTGCGTTTGGAAAGTATATCAGTGAGCAGGAGGGATCTCTGGCCATTTTAGGGAAAGAGGGGCAGGTCATCTATGATACTCCTTTATATGAAGCGGAACGAATGTCGGCGGGTGCCGTTATGGCAGAAGCCCGCAGAAATGGAATCGTATTTGAAAAAGGCGGACAGCCGGTATCGCTGAATGTGAGCGGAGACAGGCAGACCGTGTTTTATACGGTGTCCCCGGACACAGGGCTGTTATATCTTTACCGGGTTGCCGACAGCAACTTCTATCAGCAATATAACGTGACAAAGCGTATGTTTATCATTGGTTATCTGGTGTCAATCGCCTTTAACCTGCTGGTACTTGCCATGATTACCTACTATAATAACACGGCCTATCGAACACGGATTCAGCAGGTATCCAGGGGGGCGGGGATTGATATCTCACAGGCCACCAGAAGCTTTGAGGGAACACTCCAGGTGCTGACCAGTGAAATCAGTTCCCTGCATCAGTCTATCGACTCTTCCAAAGCGCTGCTGTTTCAAAGCGCGGTCCGGTCAGTCATTCTCAATAAAAATCCGGAGATGGGGTATGATAAACTGGAACCCTATCTTACGGGAGACTGTGTATGTACCTTCTTCCTCTATCTCTCGGAAAAAGATGGCAGAAAGCTGTCGGTGGAAAGCCTGCAGGAAGAGTATGCGATTGGAAGCAGACCTTATGAAGTGCTGTTTACAACCATGGAGAACGATGGGCTTGTAGCTGTTATTGTTGCATCTGAGCAGAATATGACGGCAGCCAGAAAAAGCTTCATGAAAGAGATGGGAGTCCGGTGGAATATGTGCCGCATGGTTTCCGGCAGGAACTGCTCCATGAAAAAAGAGGGAGTGAAGGAAAGCTACAGAACTGCGGCTGAAGCTGCAAAATACCGTTATATTTATGTAGAAGAGGCCTGGCTGTCTTACGAGATGCTGCAGCTGGAAAAACGGAAACACTCTGGAAGCCATTTAAAACTGTTTGGAGTCATGGAGCGTGATATTGTAAATGAGAATTTTCTGGATTTTAAAACCCGCATGGAAGGGTTGATCGTGTCCTTTAAGAGCAGAAATTATGACATCACTTACTGCAATTCCACGCTTCGGGATTTAGTTACCATGTTCTATCACATGATGCAGCAGTATCAGCTGGATATGTGGGTAGTGTTCGGTTATGACATCAGGGAATATTATATGCAGATTCCGGATATTGACGCCTTCCATCAGTGGGGAAATTACCTGGGTGAAAGCATTATCAGAAATATCAGGCATCAGAAGGAATCTGTTGATGTGGATTTAAAGGATAAAATCCTCCGGATCATTGATGAAAACCTGGAGACCTGTATTTCTCTGGATTATCTGGCCGATGAACTGCACATGCGTCTCGACGCGGTCAGCCGTATGTTTAAGCAGATGATGGGCAAAGGATACGCGGAATATATCAAAGAACAGAAATTAAACCGCGCTATCCGGTTGCTGGATGAAGGATACAGTGTCAAAGAAATAGCGGAGCAGTTGGGATACAGCTCTTCCCAGTATTTTATTAAAGTATTTAAAGAGGCGTACGGGATAACGCCACTTCAGTTTAAGAAAAACAGACAGAATAAAGATCGGTGAAACCCTGGATATCTCTGTATGAAGATTTTGAATTAAAAAATAAAGAGGCTGCTTTTTCGATAGATTGTCGCAAACGCAGCCTCTTTGCTGTCGGCATTTCTGTCTGGATCATTTAATAGAAAGCTGGTTATTTAAAAAGGTAAGTTCATAATTCTGGTGGGAGACTGCGAAGGTTACTTTGACTGCTCCATTGGCATATAATTCCTTTTTTATCTCCGTAACCTTCAGGGGGACCTCGCCGGCGCGGGCTGGTATGGCAACACATACAAATGCACACTGCGCGTCGTTTAAATGCTCTGCCTCAAAATGGGCGATAACGGTATCATGCCAGACATCATTTTTGGTGGAAATCTTGGCGGGAACCAGGGTCGGTTTTAGGCTTGCGTCAGAATAGACAGCAACGCTGGCTTCCCCGGTTAAGGAGTGGGCATAAGAAGCTTCCGTATTGACCAGAGCAACGGGAGAGTCCATATGGAAATTAATCTGAACGCTGGTGTCCGGGAGTACATGATCCAGAATATCGAGAACCAGAAGGAACTTCTGATCAACGATGGCGACTGCGCGTTTATGCAGTGTTGGCCGGTAATTACTGTGTTCAGCCACGGAGTAGATCAGCCGGTCGGTCTGTTTTACTGCCAGAATGTCTCCGGGCTGCTGCTCTCCATATTGCCAGGAAGAGATGTATTCCCAGGGATTTTTATTGTTTAAGGTAAGGCAGTTGTGCCAATGAGCCGATTTTAAATTCTTTCTGTTCTCGTCATCCTTGTAATAATAGATGGCGGGATCACCCAGAAGGCAGCGGCCGTAAGCGGTAAATTCAAAGCCTGCGGGATCTATATGGGCATGATTATTCTGGATAGGAGTACGGCAGGCAAACATGACATACAGCGCATCATTGGACCAGTCGGTTCGTAAAAACACCTGTTTCAGCTGCTTCTGCCAGGAGAAGACGGGCAGATCCGGCATTGTCTTTTTAGTGGTGATGCGCTCAATCTGCTTATGCAAGTCATATAAGTCCGGAACTTCCCAGATATAGGGAGCCATACCCCCCAGAAGTTCATCCATGGTGTAATAATAATGGGCGTTTTCCATGTAGGAAGGGTCACCGAAGGCCATATAGTGGCAGAAAGCGCCGGTAGACAGTGTGCTGCTGTAGGTGTGGCTGTCGCCCCAGGAAGAATTGCCGCCGCAGGGACGGGTGGCGTGGGCAGAATATTCTACCATCTTTCCAAGTCTTGTCTTATAGGCGTCAGAGACGGTAAACCCGTACTTTCCCGAAAGTAGAAGGGGGAGGCAGAACCAGTAAGCAGAGCTGTTGTGGTAGGAGGCGCAGCCTTCAATCTGCCCGCCGCCCTCGGTTATCTGAGCATTGATACTCCGGTCCATCTCATGAAGTGCGTGCTTCTGCCAAAGTTCAGAATCCTTAAACTCAGGGAACATGGAGGCTAAATATAAAAGCCCGTTGTTTTCCATCAGATAGTGGTTATGATCCGCGTTGGGCCACAGCTTCGGCGCCACCAGATAGAGAATCTGAGCGTGCTCATAAGCGCTTGTTAAGTAAGCTTCCAAAAATTTCTCATTGATAAAGCCGCCGCTTATTAAATGATGGATGACCCACGGCCAGGTTCGATACATGCGGATTCCCACTTCAAGAGAGCGCCAGATTCCCTGGTTGCATGCACAGCCGTCAAAATCTTCGACTGCCAGTTCGCCGTTGGCGCGGTAGAGCAGCTGGGAAGGGCAGTCGTCGATCCAGTGGTAGAATTCCCTGATGATTTTTTCTGCATAGCGCCGGTCTCCGGTGTAGGAATATGCTTCCGCCAGGAAACGCCAGTGGTCCATGCGGTTTAGCTGATAGGTGTATTCATCATAATCAAAGATGTTCTCATGCCATTTTACCGGATCTCCGATAAAATGAAGAGAAGAGCAGCCGGGAAGAATCATGTGGCCCTCCAGGCTGTTGTCAGCCTGTTTGATCCTCGTCTCGCAGACTTGTGGGAAAAGCTTACGGATAATAGCTCCTCTTTCGGCAAATGTCATGCCATTTAAAAATTTTTCTTCGCGTTTCTCCAAATTCCTCAGAACATCACTTACGGACATGCCGTCCTTTAGTACTTCTGTAATATGCATCCCTGTTTTTGCCGGTCTCTTTTTGAGGCCGGTCTCCTTCCTGTCTGATCTTTTTGTGAAGCTGAATTTGATTCAAATTCAGTATAGCAAAAGGAGTTTTACGGTGACAATAACAGGTTTTTGTAAAAGTATACCATGCCCACATTTTTAGATGTTTTATGTGTCTACTTGACAGGATGCAGTTCATTTTTGAGTGCAGTTTATTTATGTTATATCCCATACTCAGCAGAAGAAGTTCAATTTTTACATTGGTTTTTCTACATGTCAGAAATCTCTTGAATCCATAATCGTATTTCAATACTCCAAAGGCTCCTTCTGCCTGAATCAAGCGATTCATTCGATACCGGATTCCTTCCTTGCTCATAGTACGGTACTTTCGGGGTTTTTTACGCCAGATTGCAAAAAAGTGTTATTTCGCATTTTTTTGGTTATTGTGCCTGTATATCTTCCATGATAAGTTTGATTTACCAGATGCCGATACTATCTGTCAATAAAAACACCATGGATAGTTGAGAGAAAGAACCGGCACAAATAAGGAAAATTTAGAAAAAGGATGGGAAAGGGGTTCGCAAATGAAAGGACAATGGGAAAGGGCTGTGGGCAGTTTGTTGCTGATTGCCGCTATGGTAATTTCTTCTACAAACATCAGTTTTGCGACAAATGAAGCAGTGGCGGGTACGGCGGTGCAAGCAAGTGCTCAGACGGAGGCTGAGAGAAAAATACTGCCGGCAAGTTTTGGTATGCCGTCCACCTACCCGGTGAAGGGGGAGCACCCGCGGGTAATGTTTTCAAAAAAGGATATTCCTGCTATACGGGCCAACATGACTGGAGCCGAGGGTGCGCCGGCTATGAGGGAATTGGAGAAGCTACTGGCAACTGATACAGACGGTATGCTGCCCGAAGAATTGACAGGGGCCGGATCCAATCTTGATTATAAGGTTTTTGCAGTCATTGAGGCATATGCCTTTGACTATGCGCTTAACGGGAATGTGGAAAATGGGAAAAAGGCGGTTACAGCTACCAGGAATTTAGTGAATACATTTAAATATAATCCCAAGGCGTCAGATGTGGTAAGAGAAAAGGGCTCCACTATCTATCTGTCTGCACTGGTCTATGACTGGTGCTATCCTTTGATGTCGGCAGAGGATAAGAGGCTTTTTGTGGATCATGCGGAAAAGCTGGCGGCCACGATTACTGGTATGGGCGGCTGGCCCATGACCCAGGTATACGCCGTTCACGGGCACAATTCTGAGACCCATATCCAGCGGGATCTCCTGGCGTTTTCCATTGCCTGCTATGATGAATATCCAGATATTTACAATCTGGTGGGCGGCTATATCATGAACGGCCTGGTTGAAACTAAAAACTGGTGGTATCGTTCTGGCACCTACCATCAGGGCCTGGGATATAATCCCCTAAGGTTTGCCGTGGAGCTGCAGGCCGAGTTTCTGTTTTACCGGATGAACGGAACAAAGCTGTATAGTGATGATATGGGAAAAGTACCCTATATGCTGGTATATAACAACAGACCTGACGGCCGTTCCTTCCCGGAAGGGGATACAAATGGAGATTCCCTGGTGGGCAAGATACCTACCTGGACAAGAGGGGATATGCCCCATTTATTGTATGCTTCTTCCATTTGGGACGACGGATATCTGAAAAGTGAATATGAGAGGTGCAGCAACGGATATAAATTCTTTTCGTATAATAGTTTTCATCCTTTGCTGACACCAACTAATTTCCTGATTGTTAACGATCCATATGTGGTTTCCAAGCCCAAGACCGAACTTCCTCATACCAGGCTATTTGGCTCACCCAATGGTCTGATGGTAGCCAGAACCGGTTTAAACGAAGGTGTGGAGTCTTCCGATGCAATTGTTTGGGCTAAAATTGGAGAAACATATGTGGGAAATCACGCCCATCTGGATTCAGGAAGTTTCCAGATTTATTATAAGGGACAGCTTGCCTGGGATATCGGCCGTTATGACAGTTTTGGGTCTCAGCATGACGCCAACTTTTCCAAGGAGACAATTGGGCATAACTCTCTTCTGATTTATGATCCGGATGAAAAAATGGTAAGCAATACAACCATACCGGCTCCCAGGAATTCTGGCGGACAGCGGAGAGAGGCTGCAGAACAGAAAGTGCTGACTGACCTTTTGGATGAAAAATCACATAAGGCAAATCTTCTTGCAATGGAATATGGGGAAGACCCCAAGGAACCGGAATATTCTTACATAAGCGGCGATCTGGCACCAGGATATTCCAACAAGGTATCGGAAGTAAGACGTTCTATGCTGTTCATGCCTACAGGGATTGAAGAAAAACCGGCAATCTTCGTGGTAATGGACAAGGTGACGGCACGAAAACCATCCTTTAAGAAAATCTTCCTGATGCATTCACTTCAGGAACCAAAGGTAGATGGCAATGTTATCGAAATAAAGAGAGATACCATTGGCTATAACGGAAAACTGACAATGCAGACCCTATATCCCCAGAATGCACAGATTACAAAGGTAGGCGGACCGGGACGCCAGTATTGGGTGCTAGACAGAAATTACCCTCCAAAGGGCGGTAAATACTATCAAAACTACGACAGCTACTACAGTTCCGAGCATGGCTGGGGACGTGTGGAAATCAGTCCATCCAGAGAATCGGCAACGGACTATTTTCTGAATGTGATGTATGTATCCGACGCTAACAATCAGTCTCCGGTGGATAAGGCGGTTTTGATTGAAACTGAGGATATCTTGGGCGCAAGAATTTTTGATAAGGTAACCTTATTTGCTAAAAATAAGGAGCGCTTGACCAAGGACGTATCTGTTACAATTCCGGGAGAAGGGCAGGTTGCGGTGACGGTTGCAGGAATCTCTGAGGGAGAATGGAGCATTACGGATGAACAGGGCATATCCCAGAAGAAGACAGCGAAAAAAGAAGGCGGTATTATTTACTTCACAGGACAGGCCGGTACCTATCATTTGCAGCTGAACAAATAAAATATTCTATCAGGAGAAAAGGAAATTATTTATGAAGAAGCAGACAAAATTAATAATGGCCCTTTCCACATCAGCAATGTTATCGGCCATTGCAGCGCTGACATCCTTTGCAGCCAGTGGCTGGATAGAGGAAAACTGCGGCTGGGCATATTATGAGGAAAATGGAGAGAGAGTAACCGAAGACTGGGTCAAATCCGGAAATGACTGGTTTTGGATGGACAGCAGCGGACAAATGGCCGCGGAGCAGCTGTTAGAGATTGATAATAATTATTATTACCTTCAGCAGAATGGAGCCATGGCTCATGACCAATGGGTGGCCCTTGACAATAAAAATGCGGACCAGGAGGGTGAACCAGAGCAGTATTGGTACTATTTTCAAGATAATGGAAAAGCTTGCAAGAGACCTGACAGCGCATCCTCCGGTTCCATAAAGACCAAAGAAATAGATGGAAAGAAATATACATTTGATGCAGAAGGCCGGATGCTCTATGGCTGGGTATCAGATGGAGAACGTCAGACCGGTGAGGATGCATGGAAAGACTGTGATTATTATTTTGGCCCGGAAGGTGATGGGGCAATGCGTCGTGGCTGGGATCGGATCCGCGTGGAGGCGGATCCTGAGGACGAAATGATGCCCGGTGATGGTTTGTGGGATGATGAGCAACAGGAAAGATGGTTTTATTTCTCTTCATCCGGTAAAAAAACCAGGGGTAAGCCAGATCGGCTTGTACAAAAGACAATCGATGGACAGAAATACGGATTTGATGAATGTGGGCGTATGATTTCTTCCTGGTACGCGGATCCGGATCTTATTACAACGGACATCTATGATAAGAACGTGAGTGCGGAGGAAAATTTAACTGCAAGGCAGGGAGGCTCCTTATATACAAAGGAATTTATGTATTTTGGCAGCCCGGAATCAGGAGCGCGATATAGCAAGGGATGGTTTAGAGCTACTCCAAGCCGTTACCTGATGGAGTCTAAGCATTTAGATAATGAAACTTATTCGTACTATGCGGATGGCGATGGAAATCTTTATGCAAATGAAATTCGTACCATTGACGGTGAGAGATATGGGTTTGACAATTATGGCAGACTGATAAGCGGTCTGGTATGCCTGGAAATGGAAGACAAAGGAACATCCAGCCGAATTATAAACACATGGTACCAGGACAAAGAGGGGCGTGAATTTTCTGACGAAGAGAAATTTGAAGAATTATTAGATTATGAAAGGCGCGTTGGCGGATACCTGAGAGAAAGTTTCGCTGATGAAATATATAATCACAAAAGGCGTTTTTATTTCTTTAGCGGTCCAAATAGCTCTGCTCTGACGGGAAAGCAGATAGTAAAGCTGGGTGATCAGTCCTTTGAGTTTATGTTTGAAGATAGCGGTTATTTAAAAGGAAGCGGTGTAAATGGGAAAAAAGATGGCAGGCTGTATAGGGCAGGCTGGCTGCTTAAACCGGAAGAGGAACAGAAGTATGCTATTATCAGGCAGGAATCGGTATCAGAGGAGAATCCTCATACAAATGTTTTATTTAAGTATAAAAAGCTTGATAAGATGGAAGTCGAAGATTTCATTGCAGAGGTATGTAATTCAGGTATTTATAATGAAAAAAAGGAAGAAACTGTGTGGACTGTAAGGTACGATCCGCCAGGTGTGAAGTATTATCTAATCGGTCCCAATGGTGATATTGTTAAAAATAAGAAAAATGCAGTGGATGTAGATGGCTATGAATTCAAGGTGAAGAGTGAGAAGATTCAAAGCATTACAGTGGAAGAGTAGATTGGGAGAAAATGCAGATGAACGGGATACGGAGAAACCGTTGTTTTTAAGCACCATGTTTCTTGCTTCCAATCCTCCCTTAGATATCCCCATGCCCTGGCATGGAAAATACAACAGGGAAAAGATTGTTCTTCCGGACAATATGGGCGTCTGGTATGTGGGGCAGTCCTCGCTTCAGCTCTATAATGTAACAGGAGTTCTGGGTGCCCATTATACCAGGGAGGCCTGGAAGGAAAGCTGGAGGACTTATTTGGGACTGGTTTCATTGCGGGATTCCTGCTATCTGGCATAGCAAATGAGACTTTCATGACATAGGTATTACAAAAAATATAGATAAAAGGAGTGCAGAGTATGAAATTGCAATTAAAACGGAAACTGTCGGTACTTTTGACGGGCGCTCTGGCGTTATCCAGTATAAATATTGGATCGCTCTATGCGGCAGAAGACGGTAATGCCGAAAAAACGATTGTTGGTTTAGAGAATCTGAATGAGAAGTATGCACTGCAGAAATTGCCAATAGGGGCAGATGAGGAGGATATCAAATTTCCTGCCGGCATTTGGGCGGACATGCTTATAGAAAAAATAGAGGACGAGAAACTGGCTGATGACGTGGCGGCAGAGGGTGATGTGACAAGCAGCCAACTAAAGCCAGCTACTTCTTCCCAGGCAGAAGCGTCAGAGAGGGATAAAAAGAAAACTGAGAAAAAAACCATAAGAAAGAAAATTAAGGAAATAGAATGGGAACTAAATTTTGTGGAAAGTACGGAGCAAAAGTTTATCTCCGACATAGAGGGAACCTATGTTTATGAGCCGGTGATACCATCCGGCTATAAGATGGACATAGACGTATCCCTGCCACAAATTAAGGTGATTGTGGAGGATGAAACGGAAAAAGATGGTCTTGTCCTCACCGCCGAGGCTGGAGATTACCTCGTTATGGTATCCGCTGATACAGATGTGTTCCCAGAGGATGTGAGCCTGTTAGTAAAACTGATTGAAAGCAAGGACGCAACTGAAAACCTCAAACAGGCATTGGAAGAACTGGAAGGGAACATTAATATAGTCGACGAGGACCTGGTATATTTTGATGTTACTGTCCTGGACAAAGACGGAAATGAAGTACAGCCCGATAATGAAAAGGGTAGTATAACCATATCCTTTGAAAACCTGATAGAGCAGACGGAGGGCGCAGAGCGGACAAAAGTGCAGGATTATCAAATCTATCATCTGGACGAAGAGAACCAGGTTATGGAGAAGAGTGATACCACCGTGACAGAGCAGGCAGTACAGGCTGAAATGGAGCATTTTTCTCCGGTGGTTGTCAGAATTGGAAGAAGCACCGGCACTGTCAGCGTCTCCAATGCTACTGAACTAATCAGTGCGTTGACAAACACCACCGGGTCTAGCATTACTGTGAGTGATGACATCAAATTGGAGAATATGGTAACGATGAAGGCGGATCATACCCTGGTTATTCCCAGTGGAAAAACCTTGACTATCATTGAGACGCTTAGTGCTGGAGGAAAGATTTTATCTATCCAGGGCGGAGGGGCTGTACGTATGCAAGGTAAGGCTCTGCGTGGCAAGATAGAACTGAAGGACATTACTGTTTGGTTGGAAACAGAAAAAGATAATGGTATACGGGCTGATATACTAAACGTGAATGCTGGTGCGAAGATTGTAGTGGACTCCTCAGAACATAAAAATTTGATAAGTGTGGCATCGTCCAAGACACTGAACGTAAACGAGGGCGGCAGCATTGAGATTGAAAACTTCCATGAAAGCGCTATCATCTGCGATGGTACCATAAACATAAACAATGGGGGAACCATCGCCATTAATGCCAGCGGAAAGGGAAGTAATCCGTCCGGTATCAATTTGACTCGAAACGGCAAGATTAACATTGACGGTGGCGTGCTGATCAGTGAGAACAGCGGCAGTATCTATTTAATAGAGGGTTCCAAAGTCCAAGGTATGGCCAATAAACTTAGTGACCAGGGGAAAACATTTAATTCAGGAAACGAGGTGACCGTGGGAGCAGCCGATACCGCTGCTGCTGATAATCAACTTACCGCGGGTCTCTATGTGGGAGACCGCGAGAACAAATTTGTCAAAGCCTCCGCCGCTGCAACAGGGTTGAAGGACGGTATCCTGACGCTTACTTCCCAGGCTGGCGGAGTCAAAAGTGAGGGCTGGAACTGGAATAAGAATAACCTGGATTTGAACAGTGATTTCAAGGGGTGTAAACAAATCGTGTTTGCGACTGAAAGTCCCGCCCAAATTAAGATTAACAGGGGCGAAGTCAAGATTGATGGTTCAGAATCCGCTATTGTCGTGCCTAAAGATCTCACAATCTGGTCGAATGCCGATAACAACGCCAAGCTGACGGTGAATGGTAAAATTGAAGTGCAAGGCAACGTGATAATTGACCAGTCTACCAGTATGGATGTAACTGCCAATAGTTCAGATGCTGCTTTTCAGGCGGGTGCTGACAGCACAATTAAAATCAGCGCTGATGCCAAGGTGACGGTAAGAAATCAAGGCAGCGGCGCAGCTATGAACAAGGCGCCGGATACCAGCGGTTATACTAACATTAAAATCATAGCCAGCACAGACTCTAGCGGCAGCCCCAAAGTAAAGTATGATGCGGACGGTATCAGCCAATATAAATACCTGAAAATTGAAAAGGGCAGCAGTCTCAACGAGGATTCTACAGTAGATGAGATAGTAGAGGCAGTAAAAAATATGAATTCTGACGATCCGGATGAAATTGATAAAGTGGCGAATATAATCAGGGAGATGGATCCAGCGAAACGAAAAAACATGAATCCGGAAACGCTGGAAAAGGTGGAACAACTGTTACAGGAGGCAACCGGAATCACACCAGCTACCCAGTTGGTTATACCACCAGAGATTACAGGAAAAAAACAGATAGAGGGGGCAGAAATTAGTGGAGCTCTGCTTGCGGCAGGTATTACGACTACTGATACTGGTAAGCAGGTGAAATTTAACGTAGTGCAGAAACAGCCGGAAACCGGAGCGGTAGTGACCTTTGACTGTACTCTCAGTAAGAACGGCAATCCTGTAACGCTTGCAGTTCCGGTCACTGTAAAGGTTATGCTTCCGGGAGAATACATTGCCGGTGAAAGAATTCATCATGTGGGAAATGGAATTGATGAATGGCTGGACTTCATTTATGATGGAAAAGACAATTCAGCCACATTCCAGACCAGCAGTTTTTCAACCTTTAGTATTATGAAACCATCATCCTCTAACTCAAGCGGAGGCGGTGGCGGCCACAGCGGTGGAGGCCCCCGCGGCAGGTTCGCAGCCACAACCGCCAAAGGCGGAAAATGGATTCAGAATGCCACCGGCTGGTGGTATCAGAACGCCGACAGAACCTATCCAAAGGATGGCTGGTTCCAACTGGAAACGTTAGGGAAGAACGAATGGTATCATTTTAATAAGAATGGTTACATGGTTACTGGTTGGGTTTTCACCAACGGAAAATGGTATTATTTGAATACCGCGTTAGATGCCACGAATGGAAAAATGCTTACTAGCTGGCAATTGATTGACGGAAAATGGTACTACCTGAATGAAGCGTCTGACGGAACAAGAGGTGCAAGACTTACGGATACCTGGGTTGGAGAATACTATCTGAATAAGGAAGGCGTCTGGGAAGAAGGAAAGAAAAAATAGTGAGAAAGTGGAGTATGTCAGATTATTAAAAGTATTAATTTAATATCGAAAAGGGGCGTTGCAAAACTAACTTACGTTAGTTTTGCAACCAATGTCAATAAGTTAAGCGATTGATCCAATTGATATCAGAGTAGTATATCGCTTATGTGATTGACCCTCTTTTTTTTATTATAAGTATCATAATTTATCTTTGTTGGGCACCCTTAAATGGCTGTTCAAAATTATATTACATACGGTAAACTATAAAAATAGGCTAATTTCTTTATTAAATGTATTCAGTTTGAATACAATGTTTGCTGGCATATTGATGCGGCAAATTCTATGAGAGGGGGATTAGCTTTTTTTGTTTTGTGTGGTAATTATGGCTGATGTATTAATATATCGGCCTTTTTTACTTTATAGGAAATTCCACAAATAGTCAAAAATAGTGTATAATAGTATTGAAATAAAAAATAGCATAGCAAAAGAGCGAAGGAGGGCTTCGCCATGACGTTGCTTATGAGGTTTTTTGTTTTGTTGGTTTGACTGCACTATTTGACTATAAAGGAAGAATTACAGATATGGATATATCCATATCCCATGACCTTTCGATATCGTTCAAATAGTGCAGTTTTTTTGTGGTAAACTTCTAAAACCAACATAGAAGAGCCACATTTCTGACAGCGAAGTGGGTCATATCCAAAAGTTAAAAGGATAGAATTACGCCAGTCTAAATGTTGTAAGAGAAAATTTCGTTTTTCCGGAGAAAGACACTTACGAAGATTTTTCTCTTGTTTGTGGTGTTTGGCATAAATGCCATAATAGCGAAGCATTTTAAAATGCTTCTCCGGGATATGAATGATAAGCCGTTTGATAAAATCTAAGGCAGGTATACGCTCAATGATGGTTTTGTTATCTTCATGCCGTGTGTAATGAAAAGTAACGAAATCCCCATCATAGTCATCAATTCGGGAACTGGCAATGACAGGCCGCCCAAGGTAACGACTGATGTATTTAATTGTGATATCCGGAGTGCAAAGGTTTGGTATGGCCCGAACATAAAAGCCATCTTCATGCTTTTTATAAATGGAATTTTTGATTTTGTTGAAAGAAGGCCCGAGTCGTTTGGAAAGCTGTTCGAGGAGGACTTTACGGAAAGCATTACGAAGAAAGTTATAATCAAAGTGCTTAACAGTTCTCCATGGAGTAAAGTTGCCAGCACCCCCTTCAGAAATAAGGGAGTGGATATGAGGATTCCATTTGAGATCCCTGCCGAAGGTATGAAGGACGCAGATGAAACCAGGAGTAAAGCGTTCAGTCTTATTCATCTTGAAAAACATACGAAGAACAACATCACGGACAGAATGAAAGAGGCAGCTCAAAAGAGAACGGTCATTTAAGAAGTAAAAACGAAGCTCTTCGGGAATGGTAAAAACGCAATGCCTGTGAGCATAAGAAATGAGTTTAGAGGACATGTGAAGAGAGCGAAACTGATTGTATTTATTGCCACAAGAAGGGCAGAAGCGGCTTTTGCAGCGAAACGGAACAAATTTGAGGTCACCACAAAGAGGGCAGCCAAACATAGCGCCACCTTTGGAGGGATCCCCACAGTCAATCAGTCGTTCTACATTCTCAACAACAGAGCGCCTGGGACGAAGATCATAAATGATGTGTTCATAATAGTCAGAAAAAATGGTTTGTAAGATATTCATAAAAGAATTTTACAATAAAGTAGCACAAAGAAAAACCCCAAACCCCTCATGAGTGAGGGGCAGGGGAGCTGAGAGTGTCGAAGACACTTTTTTACTTATAACTTAAATTCATAGTATCAATTCCAATCTTATATATTCTTTTCCTGAAAATTATTTTATTTTAGTTGAAAAATCCCGATAAATGTTCTATTATGAGAAGAAATATATTATCAAAAGCAAAAAACGCCTTCGATAATCGGATGGACGGCAGTAAAAAGCACTGCCTTTTATCAGAAATCTGAAAAGCGATTTCTGATAAGTTATATTAGCAAAGTACAGTGGCATAGAGGGAGAGGAAGAGATGAATTACAACATTGCAGTGATTCCCGGCGACGGGATCGGGCCTGAAATTATTGGAGAAGCGAGAAAGGTCCTTGATAAAGTGGGAAGTGTATTTGGTCATGATTTCCAGTATACCGAAGTATTGATGGGCGGCATTTCCATTGATACATATGGCGTTCCCTTAACAGATGAAGCCCTTGAAACAGCAAAAAACAGTGATTCCGTTCTCCTTGGGGCAGTTGGCGGAGATGTAGGAAATTCAAGATGGTACGATGTGGCACCGAATCTGAGACCTGAAGCGGGGCTGTTAGCTATCCGTAAGGGTCTTAATTTATTTGCCAATATCCGCCCTGCCTATCTGTATAAAGAGCTGTCTGATGCCTGTCCTTTAAAAAAGGAGATTATCGGAGATGGGTTTGACATGGTCATCATGAGAGAACTGACCGGAGGCCTGTATTTTGGGGAGAGGTATACCAAAGAGGTGGATGGCGTTATGACTGCCGTGGATACCCTTACCTATAATGAGAATGAGATAAGAAGAATCGCCGTTAAGGCTTTTGATATTGCCATGAAACGCCGGAAAAAAGTGACCAGCGTGGATAAGGCAAATGTGCTGGATTCCTCCAGGCTTTGGAGAAATGTGGTGGAAGAGGTGGCAAAGGATTATCCTGAGGTGACGTTAACCCATATGCTGGTGGATAACTGTGCCATGCAGCTTGTCATGAACCCGGGACAGTTTGATGTGATCCTGACGGAAAATATGTTCGGGGATATTTTATCCGATGAAGCCAGCATGATCACAGGCTCCATTGGAATGCTTTCCTCGGCCAGCATGAATGAAAGCAAGTTTGGAATGTATGAACCAAGTCATGGCTCTGCCCCGGATATTGCGGGTAAAAATATTGCAAATCCCATTGCAACCGTACTTTCTGCAGCTATGATGCTTCGCTATTCCTTTGATCTGGACAGGGAAGCGGCAGCAGTGGAGGCAGCCGTGGAACAGGTGCTTAAGGAAGGATACCGGACGGCAGACATTTATTCGGAACTGTGTAAAAAAGTCTCAACCGCAGAGATGGGAGATCTGATTGTAGAACGGATTGGAAAAGAAAAGGAGTGTGCAGCACATGAAAAGTGATTCAGTAAAAAAAGGGATGCAGCAGGCGCCTCACCGTTCCCTGTTTAACGCGCTGGGAATGACAGAGGAAGAGATGGAAAGACCTCTGATCGGTATAGTCAGTTCTTATAATGAAATCGTACCAGGCCATATGAACCTGGACAAAATAGTGGATGCCGTTAAAATGGGAGTAGCCATGGCAGGCGGTACACCGGTGATGGTTCCGGCCATTGCGGTATGTGATGGAATTGCCATGGGACACATTGGCATGAAGTACTCCCTGGTCACCAGGGACCTGGTTGCAGATTCCACAGAATGCCTTGCCAGAGCCCATGCCTTTGACGCCCTGGTCATGGTACCCAACTGTGATAAGAATGTTCCTGGACTTTTAATGGCAGCAGCCCGCATTAACATACCCACAGTGTTCGTCAGTGGCGGACCAATGTTAGCTGGACGTGTGCAAGGCCATAAAACCAGTCTTTCCAGCATGTTTGAAGCGGTGGGAGCTTATACCGCAGGAAACATGAACGAAGAGGATGTGAGGGAATATGAGCAGAAGGCGTGCCCTACCTGCGGCTCCTGCTCCGGTATGTATACGGCAAACAGCATGAACTGTCTGACCGAGGTCCTGGGAATGGGACTGAAAGGCAACGGAACCATCCCGGCAGTCTATTCGGAACGCCTTAAGCTGGCAAAGCACGGGGGAATGGCTGTCATGGAGATGCTTAAGAAGAACATCTGCCCCCGTGACATCATGACGGAAAAAGCCTTTTGCAATGCCCTGACCATGGATATGGCTCTGGGCTGCAGCACCAACAGCATGCTTCACCTTCCGGCCATTGCCCATGAGGCCGGTGTAGATTTAAATCTGGAAATCGCAAATGCCATCAGTGCAAGGACTCCTAACCTTTGCCATCTGGCTCCGGCAGGACCTACTTATATGGAAGATTTAAATGAAGCAGGCGGTATTTACGCTGTTATGAACGAGGTCAGTAAGCTGGGGCTTCTGGAATTAGACTGTATGACTGTAACCGGAAGAACGGTTGGAGAGAATATAAAGAACTGTGTAAATAAGAACCCTGAAGTGATCCGGCCAGTTGAAAATCCCTACAGCCAGACCGGCGGCATTGCCATATTAAAGGGAAACCTGGCTCCTGACTCTGCAGTGGTAAAGCGCTCTGCCGTAGCGCCTGAGATGTTAAAGCATGAAGGTCCGGCAAGAGTGTTTGACTGTGAGGAGGATGCCATAACAGCGATTAAGGGCGGAAAGATCGTAGCAGGGGATGTGGTTGTTATCCGCTATGAAGGTCCCAAGGGAGGCCCGGGCATGAGGGAGATGTTAAATCCCACCTCAGCCATTGCAGGCATGGGGCTCGGTTCCACGGTGGCCCTCATTACCGACGGCCGGTTCAGCGGCGCTTCCAGAGGAGCCTCCATTGGGCATGCATGTCCGGAGGCGGCGGTGGGAGGTCCCATTGCCCTGGTGGAAGAGGGAGACATCATTTCCATTGATATTGATAACCACCGGTTAGATGTGAAGGTATCTGATGAAGAAATGGCAAGAAGAAAGGCTGATTGGAAGCCAAGGAAACCTCAGGTGACCACAGGATACCTGGCCCGCTATGCGGCCATGGCAGCCCCGGCAAGCCGGGGAGCAATTCTCGAAATATAAGACAAAAGGAGCGGCCTATGAAAACATTGACAGGAGCAGAAATTGTGATCGAATGCCTGAAAGAGCAGGGAGTGGATACTGTTTTTGGTTATCCGGGCGGTACGATCCTGAATATATACGATGCCCTTTATAAGCACCAGGATGAGATAACCCATATCCTGACCTCCCATGAACAGGGGGCAGCCCATGCTGCGGACGGATATGCAAGAGCCACAGGCAAGACCGGCGTATGTCTTGCCACCTCAGGACCTGGAGCAACCAACCTGGTGACCGGAATTGCAACCGCCTTTATGGATTCCATCCCAATGGTGGCCATTACCTGCAACGTGGCGGTGAACCTCCTTGGACGGGACAGCTTCCAGGAGATCGATATTGCCGGTGTGACCATGCCCATCACAAAATATAATTTTATCGTTAAAGATATAACAAAACTGGCAGACACCATCCGCAGGGCATTCCGCATCGCTCAGACCGGAAGACCGGGCCCTGTGCTGGTGGATATTACAAAGGATGTAACTGCCGGCACCTTTGAATATGAATATCAGTCTCCGGAGCCGATTAAAAGGCAGGAGGATACCATAACCGAGGAGGATTTAGAGACAGCGCTGCATTTGATCCGGAAATCCCAGAAGCCGTATATTTTCGTAGGAGGAGGTGCGGTTGCAGCCAATGCTTCGGAAGAGCTTTCTTCCTTTGCCCACAAGATCCAGGCCCCGGTGGCAGACAGTCTTATGGGAAAAGGAGCCTTTAATGGAACCGATGAATTATATACCGGAATGGTAGGGATGCACGGGACCAAGACCTCTAATTTCGGAATTACGGAATGCGACTTATTGATCGTAGTGGGCGCCCGGTTCAGTGACCGGGTGACCGGAAATGCCGCCAAGTTCGCCAGAAGGGCGAGGATTCTTCAGTTTGATGTGGACCCGGCGGAGATCAATAAGAATGTCAAGACCTATGCCAGCGTGGTGGGTGATGTAAAAGTGATCTTAAAAAAGCTCAATGCCCGTTTAGATCCCATCAACCATGAAGAGTGGCTGGCACATATCGACCGGTTGAAAGATATGTATCCCATGCGCTTTGATAAAAGCACTCTGACCGGTCCCTATGTTATTGAAAAGATTTATGAGATCACACAGGGAGACGCCATCATCACAACAGAGGTAGGCCAGCATCAGATGTGGGCTGCTCAGTTTTACCAGTATAAATACCCCAGAAGTTTTTTATCCTCCGGCGGTCTTGGAACCATGGGCTACGGCCTGGGGGCTTCCCTGGGAGCAAAGCTGGGCTGTAAGGATAAGGTAGTCATTAATGTGGCAGGAGACGGTTGTTTCCGGATGAACATGAATGAGATCGCTACAGCTACCCGTTACAATATCCCCATCATCCAGGTGGTTTTAAACAATCACGTACTGGGCATGGTCCGTCAGTGGCAGACCCTGTTCTATGGAAAGCGGTATTCACATACAGTGCTTAATGACCAGGTGGATTTTGTAAAGGTAGCGGAAGGGCTGGGAGCCAAGGCTTACCGGGTGACCAGTCAGGAGGAATTTGAGCCTGTCCTCAGAGAAGCTATAGAGTTAAACGTTCCTGTTGTTATAGATTGTCAGATTCATTGCGATGACAAGGTATTCCCAATGGTATCCCCGGGAGCGCCCATCCAGGATGCGTTTGACGCAGAAGACCTAAAGATTTAAGACAAAAGTATGAGGAGGAAGATTATGAACAGAGTGTACAATTTTTCCGCAGGACCAGCCGTGTTGCCGGAAGAAGTCTTAAGAGAGGCAGCAGAGGAGATGATGGATTACAGGGGCAGCGGTATGTCTGTCATGGAGATGAGCCACAGGTCTAAGCTGTTCGAGACCATTATCGGTGATGCAGAAGCGGATTTGCGGGATTTATTGAAGATTCCGGACAATTACAAGGTATTGTTTTTGCAGGGCGGTGCCTCCCAGCAGTTTGCTATGGTTCCTATGAACTTATTTAAGAACCGTGTGGGAGATTACATCATTACGGGACAGTGGGCAAAAAAGGCGCACCAGGAAGCAAAGCTTTACGGTACGGCCAATGCGGTTGCCTCAAGCGCCGACAAGACCTTCAGTTATATCCCGGATGTTTCGGATCTGCCCATTTCCGATGATGCGGATTACGTTTATATCTGTGAAAACAACACGATCTACGGTACAAAGTTCAAAGAATTACCAAATACAAAAGGAAAAACACTTGTTGCTGATCTCTCCTCCTGTTTCTTATCGGAACCTGTTGACGTTTCAAAGTACGGCCTGATTTTTGCAGGCGCCCAGAAGAATGTAGGGCCTGCAGGCGTGGTAATCGCCATCATCCGGGAAGACTTGATCACAGAGGATGTGCTTCCGGGAACTCCTACCATGCTCCGTTATAAGACCCATGCCGATGAGAAATCTCTTTATAACACACCGCCGGCTTATGGAATCTACATCTGCGGAAAGGTGTTTAAATGGTTAAAGAAGCGGGGCGGCTTAGAGGGCATGAAAGAATTCAATGAAAAGAAGGCGGCCATTCTTTATGATTACCTGGACCAGAGCCGGATGTTTACCGGTACCGTAGTAAAGAAGGACCGTTCCCTTATGAATGTACCGTTTGTGACCGGAGATGAAGAACTGGATGCACTGTTTGTAAAGGAATCAAAGGCGGCAGGACTTGAAAACCTAAAGGGCCACAGGAGCGTGGGCGGTATGCGGGCCAGCATCTACAACGCCATGCCAATAGAAGGTGTGGAGAAGCTGGTTTCCTTTATGAAGGATTTTGAAGCAAAGCATGGGAAATAACCATACCGGGAGGAGAGGAATCATGATAAAGAAAATTCATTGCCTTAATGGGGTTTCCGCCTGCGGAACCGCATTGCTGACAGAAGATTATACATTAACAGATGACATAAAAGAAGCGGATGGTGTTCTTGTACGAAGCGCTTCCATGCATGAGCTGGAACTTCCTGAGGGCCTTTTGGCCGTTGCAAGAGCAGGAGCAGGAGTCAATAACATTCCTCTGGAAGAGTGTGCTGCAAAGGGAATCGTGGTGTTCAACACCCCTGGAGCCAATGCCAACGGAGTCAAGGAGCTGGTCATAGCAGGCCTTATGATAGCTTCCAGGGATATTGAAGGAGGTATCCGTTGGTGTAAAGATAATAAGGACGATGCAGATATTGCAAAATCTGCGGAAAAAGCCAAAAAAGACTTTGCAGGATGTGAGATCAAGGGAAAGAAGCTGGGCGTTATCGGTCTTGGAGCCATTGGCTCAGAAGTTGCCAATGCCTGCTCTTCCTTGGGGATGGAGGTCTACGGATATGATCCCTTTATTTCCATAAACGCAGCATGGAAGCTTTCCAGAAATATCAAGCACATCACCTCCGTGGATACCATTTTCCAGGAGTGCGATTACATCACTCTTCACCTGCCCTTAATTGATTCCACAAAAGGAATGGTGAATAAGGCTGTCCTTGACCTGATGAAAGACGGCGCTGTGGTCCTGAACTTTTCAAGAGATATCCTGGTAAATGAGGATGATATGACAGAGGCCCTTAAGTCAGGGAAGGTAAAGAAATATGTGACTGATTTCCCTAATTCAAAGTCAGCACATATGGAGGGAGCCATCGTTATCCCTCATTTAGGCGCTTCTACCGAGGAATCCGAGGATAACTGCGCCAAAATGGCGGTAGAGGAGATCATGGATTACATAGATAACGGCAACATCCGCAATTCCGTAAACTTTCCTTCCTGTGATATGGGAGTGTGCAAGGCGGCCAGCCGTATCGCAGTGCTTCACTTAAATATCCCCAACATGATCGGACAGATTACGGGAACGCTGGCAGCAGGGGATGTGAACATCTCCGATATGACCAACAAAAGCCGTGAAAGATACGCTTATACTCTGCTTGATCTGGAAAGCGTTCCGGATGAAGAGAGCATAAAGAAGCTAAATGATATCAAAGGCGTACTCCGGGTAAGGGTGATCAAATAAAGGAGATATTATGGCAAGTGTAAAACCATTTCAATGCGTTAGGCCTGATGAACGGTATGCTGATCAGGTAGCAGCTCTGCCCTATGACGTATACAGCCGTAAGGAGGCCTGCCAGGTAACGGCAGCAAACCCAAGGTCATTTTTAAACATTGACAGACCGGAAACCCAGTTTTCCGATGATGTGGACACCTATGATGACCGTGTGTATGAAAAAGCCGGGGAGATGCTGAAAGGCTGGATCGAGGACGGGACATTTAAAAAAGATTGTCTGGAAGCCTATTATATCTATGAACTGACCATGGATGGAAGGCGTCAGACCGGGATGGTGGCCTGTTCTTCCATTGATGATTACGTAAATGGAGTCATTAAAAAACACGAAAACACCAGAGAAGAAAAGGAAGTGGACCGGATCCGCCATGTGGATACCACAGATGCCCAGACCGGCCCTATTTTCCTGGCCTACCGTTCCAATGAAGCGGTCAATGAAATCGTTAATTTAGTAACAAACACAGAGCCTTTGTATGATTTTGTGGCAGAAGACGGAATCAGCCACAGGGTATGGCGGATCCATGACAAAGAGAAGATCTCCCTGATTGAAGAGGCCTTTCACACGATCCCCTCTACCTATATTGCAGACGGCCACCACAGGGCAGCTTCCGCCGTAAAGGTAGGGCTTAAGAGGCGGATGGAAAATCCGGGATATACAGGGGAAGAGCCCTTTAACTATTTCCTTTCCGTGTTGTTTCCCCATGACCAGCTGATGATCATGCCTTATAACCGGGTGGTAAAGGATTTAAACGGCCTTTCAGAAGATAATTTTCTTAAAAAAGCAGAGCAGTCCTTTGAAGTGGCCTGCATGGGGACCGAAGCCTTCGCACCTCCTGGCAAAGGGTCCTTTGGAATGTACTTGAACAAGAAATGGTACTGCTTAAAGGCTTTAAATTCCTTAAAATCCCAGGATCCGGTAAAGGGGCTTGACGTATCCCTTCTCCAGGATAATCTGCTGGGTCCTGTTTTGGGAATCGGAGATCCCAGAACAGATAAGAGAATTGATTTTATCGGAGGGATCAGAGGTCTTAAAGAGCTGGAAAAACGGTGCAGCCAGGATATGGCGGTGGCATTTTCCATGTACCCCACCTCCATCCAGGAACTGTTTGATGTGGCGGATGCAGGGCTTTTGATGCCCCCTAAATCCACATGGTTCGAACCAAAGCTCCGCAGCGGATTATTTATCCATCTTCTAAAATAAAACACGCCGTCCCCGGTAGACAGAAGCCTATGGGGACGGCGTTTCTTTTTCAGGTTCTTTTTTTAACTGTTCCTCCCGGTAGGCGGCATAGACCTCTAAGAGCTGAGGACGCTTTACAACCTCAATTTTTTGAAAAATGTTGTGAACATGGGTTTTTGCTGTTCCAAGGGAGATGTATAAATCCTGGCTTATTTCCTGGTTGGTTTTATCCATAAGAAGCACCCTCAGTATTTCTCTCTCCCTTGCGGTAAGACGGTAAGCCTCGCTAAAGCGGTACAGAATGCTTTCTTCTATATCAGAGGGCAGATTTCCACGGGTATGGCTGGTCACCTCCGAAACAATGGTATTATTCTTTAATAATATCTTTAAGTAGTACATAAGGTATGCGGCAGAAAATATGGCATAGATAAGGTATAGGATGTCGGAGGTAAAACTCCTGTTATTCATATTAATATAATATTTTGAATAGGTATCAAAGTTAAAGATCACAATGGTATCTTCGGCAATGATGGAGATATTCATGATAATCGTAATGAAAAAAAGTATTTTGCACCACTTATAGAAAGGATCCTGATATTCCTCAGGGTTCTTTTTTATTATCCCGAAACATTCTGCACCTAAATAAGTGTTGTAAAGCTGGCTTGGGAGGAAATAGAGCCATATCTTCCAGGCACTGTTGTCCATGGCAGGTACAAACAGCATGAAAGTCACGTATACCATTAAAATCCCATAATCACGCCGGGTAATTGTTCTGTTTAGCAGCCGCTTGAAAATGGTCAGGCAGCCCAAAGACAAGATGAGATAGATCAATGTCTTGTGAGTCGGAACGATCATGAAAATCCTGTTATAATTCTCTGCAAAATTCCCAAACATTTCTGATGCAAAAATCACAATATCATCTGATAGAACTGCTCCGAATATAATGCCGATCCATAACAGAATCTTTTCCTTCCCATTAAAGAAAAGTGAGAAAGACATAAAAAGGATACCGGAGTAGATCGTAATTAAAACAAGATTGTAAATGAAGATGATTCCTTTTTCCATAGTTTGTCTCCTAATGAATCAAGAGGATATGCTTGCATATCCAGTTGATTCACAAATTCAAGGTTGAAAGATGGTTTTCTTTCAACCTGTCTCCCGCCTTTTGTTCGTCTGCATGTTGTCCATCATCAGTATAGCAAATAAAAAAGTTTTTTCAACTGCAAATTTTTATGAAAAGCCTATTTTTTAGTGCATGTTGCACAAAAGTTTAGGAAAGTTTATGTGGATTAGAGTTAAAAGTGTTATAAATATCTACCCTTTGGTTGCATTCTCAACCGGTGTGAGAACTGCTATTTTCATCTTGTGACGACGCGGCAAAACGCAGATCACAGCAAAACAAAAATCACAAAAGGAGGTTTTACTGATGGCAGAGAAAATAGTCCTTGCCTTAGGCGGAAATGCGCTGCAGTCAGGAAAAGGAGAAGCAACTGCTGACGCACAGCTTGAAGTCGTTCATAAGACTTGCGAGTATATAGCAGAACTAAATGAGCGTGGATATGAGATGTCCATTGTACATGGGAACGGACCTCAGGTAGGAAGAATTTTGCTGGCATCTGAAACTGCAAAAGATGTAACACCGCCTATGCCGTTTGACGTGTGCGGGGCAATGTCCCAGGGTTATATCGGGTATCATCTGCAGCAGGGCCTGAAATATGCGCTCAATAAGAGAAATCAGAACTTTCCTGTTGTCACCATCGCTACCCAGATGATTGTAGAGGAACATGATCCGGCTTTTCATAATCCGACAAAACCCATCGGACCCTTCTATACAAAAGAAGAGGCTCACGCACTGGAAAAGGAAAAGGGATACGTTATGAAAGAAGATGCCGGCCGGGGATACCGCAGAGTGGTAGCATCTCCTATTCCTAAAAAGATTGTGGAGATTGAAGCGGTAAAAGAATTATGGCCAAAGGCAATTGTCATTACCTGCGGAGGAGGCGGAATTCCGGTCATTGAAGATCCAGCCGGCGCTCTCCATGGAACAGCAGCAGTGATTGATAAGGATTTTGCAGCAGAGCTTCTGGCAGAACAGGTGGACGCAGACATCCTGATGATTTTAACGGAAGTGGAAAAGGTGGCAGTCAATTACAACAAGCCGGATCAGAAGAATCTGGATCATCTTAGCCTTATGGAAGCGAACCGGTATTGTGAAGAAGGGCAGTTTGCTCCGGGAAGCATGCTTCCAAAGGTTCAGGCAGCCATGAAGTTTGTAAGGTCCAATCCGTCAAAACGGGCGATCATCACTTCCCTTGATAAAGCGGTTGAAGCCCTGGACGGAAAAACAGGCACCACATTCACATTTAACTGATCAACAATAAAAATTCATATAAGGAGACTTTGCCATGAAAGCAAACGGAATTACACATTTTATTGATACCAACGATTTCACAAAGGAGGAGCTCTTAGACATCATCGAACTGTCCCTGGCAATTAAAAAAAGTATCAAGGCAGGCTATAATCCTCCTCTGTTAAAAGGAAAAACACTGGGAATGATTTTCCAGCAGTCTTCAACAAGAACCCGGGTTTCCTTTGAAACAGCCATGGAACAGCTTGGCGGACATGCCCAGTACTTAGGGCCTGGCATGATCCAGCTCGGCGGACATGAGACCATCGGTGATACAGGAAGAGTGCTTTCCCAGCTGATCGATGTGGTAATGGCCAGGGTCGTCGAACACAACACAGTGGTAGAGTTAGCCAAAGCCTGCACCATCCCCGTATTAAACGGCATGAGTGATTACAATCATCCGACCCAGGAAATCGGCGATCTTTGTACAATCGTAGAGCATCTTCCAAGAGGAAGAAAGCTGGAAGACTGCAAGGTTGTTTTCGTAGGAGATGGAACACAGGTATGTGCTTCTCTTGGCTTTATCACCACAAAGCTTGGCATGCATTTCGTTCATTACGGACCAAAGAACAACCAGCTCGTAGAAGAGCACAAGAAGATCATGGAGGAAAACTGCAGGATTTCCGGCGGTACATGGGAAGTGACCGATAACCGTGACAGCGTAAAGGGAGCGGATTTCATTTACACAGACGTATGGTATGGACTGTATGAAAACGAGACTCCAAAGGAAGAGCGTGTTGCTACATTCAAGGATTACCAGGTAAACAGAGATTTAATGTCTCTTGGAAATATCGGCTGCAAATTCATGCACTGCCTGCCTGCTACCAGAGGGGAAGACGTGACCGATGAAGTCCTTGACAGCGATAGCTCCATTGCATTCTTAGAGGCAGGAAACCGCCTGACAGCAATGAGAGGCCTGCTTGTTTACTTTACACAGTATCAGAGAGATCAGGCGCCAAGTGAGCTTCAGACCGCAGCAGCAAAGGAACAGCTAGAGAAATTCATGGATGATAGAAATATCAGATAGGGGGAGAATTATGTCAGACGCGCCAAAGAAAAAGTTTCGGTTAATTGATGCCATAATGACGGTAATATGCGTTGTATTTGTGGCAGAAGCAGCAAGTCCGGTGGCAGCCATTGGTAATTCCCAGTATTTCTGGTGGATTTTCCTCTTAATAGCATTTTTGCTGCCATATGGCTTGATCTCCTCAGAACTGGGGACAACCTATGAGGGTGACGGTGGATTGTATGACTGGGTGACAAAAGCCTTTGGTAAAAAATGGGGAGGAAGGGTGTCCTGGTACTACTGGATCAACTTTCCGCTTTGGATGGCTTCTTTGGCGCTTATGTTCCCCGAGGTCATTAGTCTTTTGACCGGAGGACAACTGGGATTTTTCCCATCCTTGATCATAGAGCTTGCTTTTGTATGGATCATTGTTTTTATCAGCTTTTATTCGGTTTGTGACAGTACGTGGATCTTAAACGGGGCGGCTGTGATTAAGATCCTCATAGCTTTAATCCTGGGATGCCTTGGTATCTATGGTGCGGTTACTCATGGAGTTGCCAACGAATACACCTTAGCATCCTTGATGCCAAGCTTTAATTTAAACAGCCTGTCCTACATATCAGTTATTTTATTTAACTGCCTTGGATTTGAAGTTGTTTGTACCTTTGCGGATGATATGGAAAATCCCAGGAAGCAGATTCCCCAGGCCATTATTGCAGGAGGTTTTGTCATTGCTGCTATCTATATCTTTATGGCATTCGGAATCGGTGTTGCGATTCCGGCTGATCAGATCAGTACCAGTACCGGATTGGTTGCAAGTGTCCAGCTTTTGACCGGCAGCACCAGAGGAGTCATTGTAACAGTTGTTGCCATTGGTTTTCTGCTTACGCTTTTTGGAAATATGGTTTCCTGGTCCCTGGGAGTAAACAATGTTGCGGCTTATTCAGCAGAGAATGGGGATATGCCGGCGGTATTTAAAATAAGAAGCAAAAAGAATGATATGCCCATTGGCGCCTCCATCATGAATGGTCTGGTAGCCAGCACGGTTTTAATCATCGCTCCCTTAATACCCAATCAGGATCTGTTCTGGTGCTTTTTCGCATTGAATCTGGTTATGTTTTTGCTTTCCTATATACCTGTATTTCCGGCATTCTTAAAGCTTAGAAAGATAGACCCGGATACAGAACGGCCCTTTAGAGTTCCGGGAAGCAATGGCTTTTTAAAGGTTTTAGCAACCGTTCCAATGATACTGATCATCGTTGCGCTGATTTTCACCGCAGTTCCTTTAAGCTTTGATCCGGAGACTCTGGAAGCAGTTCTTCCGATCACCATTGGGGCAGTGATATTCCTCATACTTGGCGAGCTGATTGTAAACAGAAAAAGAGATAAATAAGAAAGAGAAGGGATAAATTATGGCAAATAGAATTGAGAACACAACTCCAAAGCAGGACGGATACCGTATGCCTGCAGAATTTGAAGAGCAGGAACAGATTTGGATGTTATGGCCGGAAAGGCCGGATAACTGGCGAAATGGCGGAAAGCCTGCACAGGCTGTATTTACTGAGGTTGCGAAAGCCATCCTTCAATTTGAGCCGGTTACCGTTTGTGTATCCCCGGCACAATATCAGAACTGCCGCGCTCATCTTCCATCTGAGATCCGGGTGGTTGAAATGACAAGCAATGATTCCTGGATCCGTGACTGCGGACCTACCTTTGTCATCAATGATAAAGGCGGCATCAGAGGCTGCGACTGGACCTTTAATGCATGGGGCGGCCTGGTAGACGGACTTTACTTCCCATGGGATCAGGATGATCTTGTGGCCCATAAGGTATGTGAAATAGAAGGAATCGATTCCTATCGTACCGAAGGCTTTGTTCTGGAAGGCGGTTCCTTCCATGTAGATGGAGAAGGAACCATTATTACAACAGAAATGTGCCTGTTAAGTGAGGGAAGAAATCCTCATATGACAAAAGAGGATATTGAAGGGATGCTTGATGAATACTTAAACTGCCAGAAGGTCATCTGGATTAAGGATGGCATTGATCCCAACGAAACCAATGGACATGTTGACGATGTTGCCCAGTATGTAAAACCAGGAGAGGTTGCCTGCATCTGGACAGAAGATGAAGAGAATCCTTTCTATAAAGAAGCTCAGGCAGCTTATAAAACATTATCCGAAGCAGTAGACGCAAAGGGCCGTAAATTAAAGGTACATAAGCTTTGCCTGACTAAGAAGCCGGTTCTGCTTCACGGCGCAGATGCCATTGATATGGTAGAAGGAACTCTTCCAAGAGAGGATGGCGAGGTCTCCATCGCTTCCTATATGAATTTCCTAGTGGTAAATGGAGGCGTAATCGTTCCCCAGTATGGCGATGAAAACGATGCACTAGCCTTACAGCAGATCCAGGAAATGTACCCGGACCGTAAAGTCGTTGGAGTACGTACTGAAGAGGTTGCATTTGGGGGCGGAAATATTCACTGCATTACCCAGCAGCAGCCAAAAGCTAAATAAAGGAATTCACACACATCTCCTCCAATGTATGCACAGGGGCTGTTGCACTTGCCGCAACAGCCCCTGTGATATTTATGGGTTAATTTTCTTCCTTGGGAGGTTCTGGGGGAATGAAATTTTCAGGGATTCCAGGATCTGTCATATCATAAACCCGGTTATACTCCTTTGTCTCCTGGTTTTTAAGAGTCTCGGAACGGTTCATGGCAAGGAATTTAGTCAGCTCGTAGCAGCTGACCCAGATCTCGTTGTTCCCTTCCTTCTGGGATTCATCAAAAATGAGCTGAAGTCCAAAGTGAAGATGGGGTTCATTGATATTATTGGTATTTTCATTCCGGCTGTACCCGGTACGGCCCAGATAACCGATCACATCTCCTGCTGTAACGATGCTGCCCTGGCTTAAGGATTTATGATAAGGGTAATTCTTTCTTAAATGGGCGTAATAATAATACCGTTTTCCATCAAAGCTGCGGATTCCCAAACGCCATCCACCGTACTGGTTCCAGCCGATGGCCTCCACATAGCCGCTTTCCACTGCAATTACGGGAGTTCCTACCTGCCCCATCATATCATGCCCTAAATGCTGCCGTCTGTAGCCATAAGAGCGCGCGACTCCAAAATCGTCAAAGTCATTATAGGGAAAGCCCTTGGCAATGGGGGAAAAGCCTTTCAGTCCATACTTCTTTACCCAAACCTTATCCGGATCCAGGCTGCCGTCGGGAAGCAGGGCAGGAGTGGCGTAAAGGGGAGCGTTTTCGGAGGGAATCTGAATCTCATATTGGCCTACAAGGCCATCCAAAACAGCACCATAGGCTTCTCTGTAATAGGAATAATAGGTCATTTTTGCAGTCAGCTCTTCCATGGTTTTGCCGGAAAGAAGCTGTTCCGCAAGTCCATCTAAGTCTTTGGTGGAATATCTGGAAAAGTCCCCTCCATACTTGGCGCCTAGATAAGCAAGTAAATCCACCCAGTTTAGATGAGGTTCAGACTGACAGGTGTTGACGTCATAACGGAAGGCCTCCTGCATGGCCTTTGAGGTCACATCAAAATCCACCCATTTAATGAATTTTTTTGCTTCTGAGGGACTGGCGTCTTTGCCCTGATTTACAACCGGAAATGAGAGCTTCCCGCCTGGGGATATGAAAAACAAGGAGACCAGAAGAAATGTCAGAATGATGACTTCTATGTAAATAATGATATGGTGTCTGGATACATTGGAAAGTTTAATATTTTTTTTAAATAAGTTCATAAGCGTTCTCCTTGTCATTCCATGGCATGATTTACTTAATAAAGGCAAGCCAGGCCCGGTCTGAATGCAGCAGATCAGCCGTTCGATGAGCCGCCAGGTGGGTCGAACTTCTTACATATGAAAAAGGAAAGCAGATTACTAGGGCTTTCCTATATAAGATATGCAAAGACATTAAAAAATATGAAGGGAAACAGGGGGGAGAATCTATATTGGAAAAAATAATTGTTCGTGGTATAATCCCTATTAAGAATATAAATGATGCGGAAGATGAGGACTTAGACCGCAGCGGAAAGTGAGGCTGGAATGAATAATTTCGAGTATTGTGTACCTACAAGGGTGATATTCGGCCGTGATGCCCATAAAAAGGCAGGAGCCATTATTTCTGAATATGGATTCCGTAAGATCATGATTCATTATGGAGGAGGAAGCGTTAAGAAAAGCGGCCTGCTTGGACTGGTGGAAGAATCCTTAAGAGAGCATGGAATAGAGTATGTTCTTTTCGGCGGAGTACAGCCAAATCCGGTTTTATCCCTGGCAAAAGAAGGCATGGAACTATGCAGAAGGGAACATGTGGAGTTTATCCTGGCAGTTGGAGGCGGAAGTGTCATTGATTCGGCCAAGTGCATTGCTGACGGAACACCAAATCCGGAAATTGATCCATGGAAATTCTTTTTAAAGGAAAAGGTTCCAGTAAAAGCCCTTCCCCACGGCAACATTCTTACCCTGTCCGCTTCAGGAAGTGAGACAAGCTTATCCTGCGTTATCACAAATGAAGAGGGGGATTTAAAACGAGGGTTCAACAGCCCGACTCATCGCCCTTTGTTTGCCATCTGCAATCCGGAGCTTACTTTTTCGGTTAACAAATTTCAGACCGGATGCGGGACCGTGGACATTATGATGCACACCCTGGAACGGTATCTGGGAGGGACCACAAAGGATACGCCTTTGACCGACCGGATCGCAGAAGGTCTTTTGACCTCTGTTATGGAAGCGGGAGCCGTGGCGGACAAAAATCCGGAAGATTATGAGGCCCGTGCCACTCTTATGTGGGCAGGCAGCCTTTCCCATAATGAGCTTACCGGTCTGGGAAGGGAGTTTATGATGCAGGTTCACCAACTGGAGCACGAACTGTCCGGGAGGTATCCGGTTATTGCTCATGGCGCCGGACTGTCTGCCCTGTTCTGTTCCTGGGCCAGGTACGTATGCGAAACCGATCCCATGCGTTTTGCCCAGCTGGCTGTCCGGGTAATGAATGTAGAAATGAACTTTGAAGAACCTTTAAAAACAGCTCTTAATGGGATCAAAAGACTGGAAGAATTTTTTAAGAGCCTTGGAATGCCTGTCAGCTTAAGAGAATTGAATGCGGGGATAAAGGAAACGGATTTGGAAGTTTTGGCGGATAAATGCTCCTTTTACGGAACCAGAACCTTGCCTGGAATCCGGTCACTGGGGAAACCGGAGATGATTGATGTGTACCGGCTGGCGTTTTAGGACGTTAAGCAGCGTAGAAGCGGCCTGCCTTGATCAGATCAAAACGATATTAATAAAGAATACCGTTTAGATGATGATCAGGCAGGCCGCTTATTTGTTTCCCCATGATCTTTAATGAAAGAAAATCGGGGCAGGATAACATCCAATCTCCGATCTTGGTTTTGGCTTTATAGCTTGTGTTTTTGCAACTTTTCAAATATGGTCTTATATATCTCATAAAATCACCTTACCTTTCTGTTTCGCAGCGAGGTAAAGGGGATATAATATCCTGATATTTTCTGCGGGCCTTCACTAACATTTATAACAACCCATTTTGCATATATTCGTTACGATCGCCTTTGCTTCCTTCTTTTCCCCTTCTTTGCAAAAGGGTTTGAAAATGGATACCATGGTTATGGCATTTTGCGGGGGACGGGTCATCATGAAGGAATTGCAGATAAAGCGGAAGTTGGTTCCCCTGGCTTCCTGAGTGGCTACCAGGTAGGGCTTATAGGTTGCACCCCGTAATTCCCTGGTGGCTTCAAAGAAGATGGCCAGGTCCTTACAGTTTACATCGCGGTAGGGGGTAAAATTGCATGGGCAGCACATATAAGAAACTCCTTTGCCTTTTCTATTGTTATATCATATGCGGCTTCGGGGACGAGCGTGAGTCACTTTCATCATTTGCTTTCGATAATGAAGAAATGGTTGCCATATAGTTATGATATGGTGACTTGTTTTTTTGCGGAACTTGACCTGATGGCACAAGAAAAAATGACCAAAACATCTGTGTTTCGTATAGATTTATGCTAAAATACACCATAAGAAGATACGATTAAAGGAAGAAGAAGGTATGAAAAATAAGGGTAAGGCTTATCGAAAGCTGTATTTATCTTACGGTTTCATTTTTTTAATCCCAATTATCATGGGAATCTTGTTTTATTTTTATGCTTATTATATAGCAAAGGAACAGGCGGATGCCTCTAACCAAAGTTTGATTCAGACTGTGAAAAACACCTGTGACAGAGAGCTGGAATACTATGAGAATATTTTGACACAATTGGCTCTTAACAAGAATGTGCAGCAGTTGTCTGTGGTGAAGGAGGAATTTCGGCCTGAAGATTTTTACCAGCTTTATAGGACTCAGAATGAAATTATGGATATTAAGGTAACGATCAATAAAGGCGGCGATTACTGCAAAGATATCATGGTTTATTTTAAGAACTGTGACAAAGTGGTTTCTTCTTTAGGAAACATGGACTTTTCCATGTACAGTGATCTTTATTGTTTTGGGGAGGAAGATAAAAAATCATCTAAAATCTTGAGAAAACATCTGTCTGAATATCATTTTCGTGATACGATCCAAATGAATACCAAATGGACTCAGGGAAGACCCACCCTTCTTTTGACAATGAATAACTTAAAAGGGGAATTTGGAGAATCCTCCGCTATGGTCGGAATCTGGCTGGATATGGATGCCTTGAACAGCAGTATTGAAATGGCTTCCTGGGAGTCAGGTTTAGATTGGCTGATCATAAACGAAGAAAATCAGATTATGAACCGGTCTGAAGATTATTCAAGCATTGAAATCCCATATGACCAGCTGTATCAGGATGGGGATCAGAAAATAACGTGGAATGGGCAAAATTATATTATACGCACCGTATTTTCCCATGTGTTTAGCTGGAAATACGTTCTGTTGATGCCTGAGAGAATGATAACCGGCTCAGCAGGAAAAATGCAGAATATTTTTGTTATTGGCATATTTATCTGTCTGTTTACCGGTTTCTGGGCTTCCTCCAAGATGATGAAAATTAACTACAATCCCCTGAAGGTTTTAATGGAGGTGTTCCGGAAGCACGATGATGGTCAGGAGGTATTTGTTGATAATGAATATTTGTATCTGGAGGAAAAGACCATTTCACTGCTGGCAGAAAGGTCGGATTTTAAACAGATGGTGAGCAGAAGCCAGGAAGTGGTAAAGCAGTATTATTTAATGGATTTGATGGTAAATTCCTATGAACAGAGTAAAGATACACCGGATCGGGAAGCAATTGTTAAGAAGTTCCGGGAAGAAAGCAACCTTGTACTGCTTTTTACCATAAAGGACGATTCCCCTCGGGAGGAAAACCAGGAAGAATACATACAAATAAACAGTCTGAGAAAGTTTATTGTTGGAAATGTGTTCGGCGAAGGAATTGCAGGCAGTTTTAGTCAGGAAAAGGTGGAGCTGGGCGATACCGTTGCAATGATTGCCAACATTCCTGATACTGCTGCAGGATATGATGAAAGGTCAGAAGAAATCATAGATGCAATGCAGAAATATATTTATGAGAATTTTGGATTCATGGCGGTTGTATTGGCAGGAGAAGCTCATAAGGGATTGGAGGGAATTCATTTATCTTATATGGAAGCAAGGGAAGCAGAGGAATTTGTGGCTGTTCTGGATCCTGAATATATCAGCTACCGGGATATTAAAAACAGTTCCCATAAAAAATACGATTATCCAACCAATCAGGAACTGCGGATTATTGCAGCAATCAAGGACCGTAACAGCACATTGGCTTCTTCCTATATTAACAAAATTCTGGATGTCAATTATCTGGACAACAAGGCGTCTCTGGCTATGTTAAAATGCCTTCTGTATGATTTAATGGGAACAATTATGAAAGGGGCACAGGAGGTAGAGGAGGTTTCTGATGAAGATTTAGGATTAAAGGGTATTTCCGTGAAAATGCCTCTTGAGAAAATCAAGGAAACCTTTAGAGAAGCAGTTGAGAAATTGTGTAAATCCCCTGATAATTCCAGAGAATACGGACAAAACCAACAATTATGTGAAAAGATACAGAAGTATATTCAGGAGAATTTCAGCGACCCTGACTTAAATATTTCTCAGACAGGACTGCATTTTCATATGACCCCTGCTTATCTTTCCTCCATTTATAAAAAACACACAGGCGAAAGTCTCCTAAAGGTCATCAATCAAAAGCGGATCGATGAAGCAGAGAAACTTTTGGCAGAGGGAATTAATGTGGTCGAGGTAGCTGAGAGAGTAGGTTTTCGGGACAGCTCCACATTTATCAGAACCTTTAAGAAATTTACAGGAGCAACGCCTGGGCAATTAAAGAGCGGGCGGTAGGGATTCGATAAATTGTATATGAATTTTAGTTTTAGTCAAAAAAGGTTGACGGAATCATGTGATTTTGTCAACCTTTTTTAATATTTGAATATATAAAATATACATAAAAGCGTATATAGTATAGAGAAAAGATGTGCAAGATGCACAAGGATAAGGAGGAAGGTTCATGAAGAAAAGTTTTAAAAAGCCGATTGCTATTTTAACAGCAATGGTTACTGTCACTTCTCTGCTGGCAGGATGTGGAAGTAAAACAGGGGGAAATTCAGCTGCAGGCAGTGACACAAAAGAAACAACAAAAACAGCAGAAGCCGGTTCTAATGCAGAAGCAGGGGGAGAGGTATCTTATCCGTTGGCTAAGGGAGGAGATCTTACCTATTGGCTTCAGCTAAATCCCAACGTATCAGCTAACTATACTAATTTAGGCGAAACGGAATTTGGAAAAGCGTTACAAGAACAGACCGGTGTTACAATTAAATTCCAGCATCCCGCAGCAGGTTCGGACCAGGCAAAGGAACAGTTTAATTTAATCGTTGCCGATGGAAATCTCCCTGACATTATGGAGTGGCAATGGGTAAAAATGTATCCAGGCGGTCCGGAAAAGGCAATTAAGGATGGAGTCATCATTCCATTAAATGATGTTTTTGATCAGTATTGTCCAAATCTCAAAAACTATCTGGCAGAAAACCCTGATGTAGATAAGATGATCAAGACAGATGAAGGCCATTACTTTGCATTTCCATTCATCCGCGGCGAAGATAAGCTGCGCTATACAGTAGGTGGTTTCATCCGTAAGGATTGGCTGGATGAGCTGGAGCTTCCAGTTCCTGAAACTGTTGATGAGTGGCATACTGTACTGACTGCATTTAAGGAAAAGAAGGGTGCTGAGGCTCCTATTTGTTTTGACTGGACCAACTTCAAGCAGTCCAATCCAATTGCATTTGCCTATGAAGTAGGAGCTGCAAACGCCACATGGTTTATATTAGATGATGAGGGAAAAGTCGCTTTTGCGCCTGCTCAGGACGGATATAAGGATTATTTGATGACCATGAACCAGTGGTATCAGGAGGGACTGATTGATAAGGATATTGCTACTCTTAACAGTGATCAGGTAACTGCAAAGATGACCAGTGATAAATCCGGTGCTTCTGTAGGCTGGGCAGCAAGCCGTATGCAGGTATTTATGACAAGTTCACAGAAGAATAATCCTGACTATTTGCTGGTTCCGACTCCAACTCCAACTTTAGAAAAGGGTGCTGCACCTGAATATGGCTATATGGAAAATAAGTTCCCTGATGTGGGAGCAGCCATCACCTCCAGCTGTAAAAATGTAGAACTGGCAGCCAGATTATTGGATTACGGTTATTCTGAGGCAGGACATAACTTGTTTAATTATGGTACGGAAGGTGTTTCTTATGAGATGAAGGATGGAAAAGCTGTTTATTCCGATTTGGTCATGAATAATCCGGACGGCTGGCCTCTGGCACAGTCTTTATCAAAATACATTCGTGCTAATTATAATGGACCATTTGTACAGGATCTTAACTATCTTGAGCAGTATTTACAACTTCCTACTGTTAAGGATTGTCCAAGTGTCTGGGAAGTTCCAGATGCAGGCAAACATACGGTTCCAAACATCACTCCAACACAGGAGGAGTCTAAGGAACTGGCGACTATTACCAATGAACTTAATACTTATGTAGATGAAATGGCCCTTAAATTTATCTTTGGTACAGAAAGCTTTGATAAATGGGATAATTATATCCAGACATTAAAGGATATGAAACTGGACCGTGCACTTGAAATTGAGAACGCAGCTTTAGAGCGTTATGAAGCTAGATAATTCTGGTTGATTTCCAATAAAGATACGGCCGGGCGATTGCATAGTCAGTCCCCGGCTGTTTTAAGATCAAGGTTTTCGGATCAAGTATTCAGATGAAAGGAAGGGATGGAAGGAATGAAGGGAAATTCGTTGAGCTATAGAATCAGGAAAGATTTACAGAGAAACTGGACTTTATATCTGCTGGTGCTTCCTGTCATTATTTTTTATGCTGTTTTTATGTATAAACCGATGTATGGTGCAATTATTGCATTTAAAGATTTTACGCCTGCCAAAGGAGTATTTGGCAGTGAATGGGTGGGGTTTGAAAATTTTACCAGATTTTTTACAAGTCCTTATTTTGGAAGGCTTTTGAAAAATACTCTGTTATTAAGTGTTTATAATATTATATTTGGGTTTCCCGCTCCTATTATTCTGGCCCTTTTGCTGAATGAAGTGAAAAATGGAAAATTTAAGAAGGTTTCTCAGACAATTACCTATCTGCCTCATTTTATTTCCCTGGTAGTTGCCTGTGGTATGATTAAGGACTTTTGTCTGACAACCGGTCTTTTCAATGATATTATTGCGTTATTTGGAGGAACGCGGAATCCTCTTCTTCAAAATCCTGGGAACTTCCGTACAATCTATACAGCCTCCAGCATATGGCAGGAGATAGGCTGGGGATCTATTATCTATCTTTCTGCATTATCAGGTGTTGACAGCCAGCTATATGAAGCAGCCTCTATTGATGGTGCAGGGAAATGGAAACAGCTTCTCAACGTAACCTTGCCTGGAATTGCACCGACTATTATCATCATGCTGATTTTAAGAATGGGTTCCCTGATGAGTATGGGATATGAAAAGACGATTCTGTTATATAATCCGTCTACCTATGAAACTGCAGATATTATTTCTTCTTATGTATACCGTGCTGGTCTGATTGAGCAGGATTGGAGTTATTCAACTGCTATTGGTCTGTTTAATTCTGTGATCAACTGTGTTCTGTTGTATATTACTAATAAAATATCTAAAAAAACAACAGAAAACAGTTTGTGGTAAAGGAGGAGAGAGATGAAAGTTAAAGTTTCCCGGGGAGAAAGAATATTTCATGTAGTTAATTATATTCTTTTGACCATCATTGCATTGATCTGTTTATATCCTATGTGGTTTGTGGCTATGGCTTCATTCAGCGACAGCAACCAGCTTATGGCACATTCAGGATTCTTATTAAAGCCTTTGGGATTTAATCTTCAGGCATATTTGAAGGTATTTGAAAACCCTATGATTTTGAAAGGCTATGTAAATACACTGTTTATTCTGGTGGTCGGTGTTACCCTGGATTTGGTAATGACTTCACTTGCAGCTTATTTCTTTTCCAGAAAGGGTGTTTTGTTTAAAAAGCCTTTGATGCTGCTGGTGCTTTTTACCATGTTTTTCTCAGGCGGTATGATTCCGTTTTATCTGAATCTGAAAGATTTGCATTTGATTAACAGCAGATGGGGGCTCATCATTCCTTTTATGATCAGCACTTATAATATGATTATCTTAAGAACATCCTTTGAATCCATTCCTGAAAGCTTGACGGAAGCGGCCAGAATTGATGGGGCTGGCCATATTACCATTCTGTTTAAAATTATTTTGCCCCTGTCCAAATCAATTATGGCAGTTATGGTTCTGTATTATGGCGTTTCCATATGGAATGCATGGTTCTGGGCTTCTGCGATTTTAAGAGACCGGGAATTATATCCCCTTCAGGTTATCTTAAGAGAAATCCTTATATCCAATGATTTACAGGCGATGAACGGAGGTGCGGGAGCTGATGCGGAGGCCATTGCACAGAGCATTAAGTATGCCACAATCATGGTTGCTACAGTTCCGATTCTGTTCGTATATCCATTTTTACAAAAATACTTTACAAAGGGAGTTATGATCGGAGCTGTGAAGGAATAGTTTTTGCGGCGGATCAATCGATATCAGCAAGTATAAAGGGGGTAAGGCATATGCAAACAAGGGAAGAACTATTACAGTACAAGGAAATTGATGATGAAATGTCAGGGACTGCCTATGATAAGGCAGCAGAGCTGATTAAAAAAGCCACGGATCAGTTTACGGAACAATTTCCTCAGGAGGCCAGTATAAATAATTTCTATCAGAAGGGAACCAACTACGAATGGACACCTGGATTCTGGACTGGGGAAGTATGGCTGGCTTATGAGAAAACAGGGGATAGGGCATTAAGAAATACAGCTGAAATTGAAGTAAAGGATTTTTATAGAAGGATCAAAGAAAAAGAAGGCGTGGATCACCATGACATGGGATTTTTATACTGTCCTTCCTGTGTGGCTGCATACAAACTTACGGGAGATCTCACAGGTAAGAAAGCTGCTATTATGGCAGCTAATAATCTGATGACCAGATTTCATGAAAAGGGCCAGTTCTTTCAGGCCTGGGGAAGGCTGGGGGATGAGAAGAATTACCGCATGATTATAGACTGTCTGCTCAATATGCCTCTGCTTTTCTGGGCAGGTGAGGTCACAGGAGAGGAAAACTTCATAAAAAAGGCAGAAGCGCATATTAAGACTGCAATGAAAAATATTATTAGAGAAGATCATTCCACCTATCACACATTTTTCTTTGATATAGAAACAGGAGAACCCAAAAAGGGCGTTACCCATCAGGGGTACCGGGATGGTTCTGCCTGGGCAAGAGGTCAGGCATGGGGAATTTACGGATCTGCACTTGCTTATAAATTTCTTAGGAATGAGGAATATGCTGATATTTTCTGCAAAGTAACGGATTATTTTCTGGAGCATTTGCCTAAGGATATGGTTCCTTACTGGGATTTTGATTTTAGTGACGGAAGCAATGAACCAAGGGATTCTTCTGCAGCAGCAATTGCAGCCTGCGGTATGCTTGAGATGAGCAAATATCTTTCAAAGGAAAAAGCAGAATATTATAAAGGTATGGCGAAAAGGCTTCTGTATGCACTGGTAACGGAGTGCGCGGTGACTGATCCGGCTGTATCCAACGGTCTTCTGTTACATGGAACCTATGCAAAAAGTTCTCCCTATAACACATGTCCAAACCACGGAGTTGATGAGTGCGTTCTTTGGGGCGACTACTTTTATATGGAGGCATTGACGCGGCTTTCAACTGATTGGGAGCCATACTGGTATTGATGAGGAATTGGAGATGACAATAGAACAATATTTTGACAGACCGGATACTTGTTATTTTGTACCTGATCCGGAGCATTCAGCCTGTTATTGTAAAGAATACTGGAATGAAGATGCAGAGCATATTTTACGGATTGCAAATGAAGTATGTGAAAATACATTTCTGTTTGACTTAAACTGGGATATGGAGCGTACCTATGAGCCTGTGGTATTTTCCGGGGAAATTGACTGGAGCTATATGCCTTCCGGTGATCCGGAATTTGTCTGGCAGTTCAACAGACACAGATTTTTCATTTGCCTGGGGCAGGCCTGGCAGATGACCGGAGATGAAAAGTATGTAACATGCTTTCTGCGGCTGATCAATGACTGGATGGGCAGCGTTCTGCTGGAGAAAAAAACAGAGATGGGGCCCTGGCGCCTGTTGGAGACAGGGCTGCGGGGAGAGACATGGACGAAAGCGGTCCGCTATTTTAAGGACAGCAGCTTAATAACAGAAAACTTTTTAGATCAATTTGAAGAATCGCTGCGGCTTCATGCCAGAAGACTGGTGGAAAAGGGCGGAGACGAAAGGCTGCAGAGCAACTGGTGTATTCTGGAGAACAGCGGGCTTTTTGAGATTGCATTGGGACTTCCTCAAAACGGTGAAACAAGAGAGTGGGCTTCCATTGCTCTGGAGAGAATTTATAAGTCAATGAAGGTACAGATTTATAAAGACGGCAGTCAGTGGGAGCAATCCCCTATGTATCACAATGAAGTATACCACTGCCTGTGCTGTGTGATTTTCCTTGCAAGAGCCAATGGGATACCACTTAAGCCGGATTTGGAGGAAACGGTTCATCACATGGCACAGGCAAACGTTATCTGGAAAAAGCCGGACAGTCATCAATTCACTCATGGAGATTCTGATGACACAGATTTACGGGATAAAATCACCATGGGAGCCTGGTTATTCCAGGATCCTATCCTGAAATGGAGCGGCTTTAAGCTTATGGATTATGAAGGCGCCTGGGATTTCGGAAGCAGTGCCTGTGCTGAGTATGCCCTTCTTCCTGCGAAAGAACCGGATTTTATATCAGCATATCTGGAGGATAGCGGAAATTATTATTTAAGGGAAAGCTGGAAAAGGAATTCTAATCTTCTTCATTTTACATGCGGTGCAATGAGTACAGGTCATTGCCATGGGGATAAAATGCATGTGGATCTGGTCATGAATGGAGAAGATGTGCTGGTCGATGGCGGCAGAGCCACCTATATGAACGTTCCCCTACGTTTTATCTTGAAAGATAATCCGGGCCATAATACCACAACAATAGATGGGGAGTCCTTTACTGCATTTGAAGATTCCTGGTATACCAATAGGCTTTCTCTGCCTGTAAACAGAACATACAGGGCCGGAGAAATTGCAGAATTTGTGCAGGGCGGTCATCTGGGATATATGAAAAAGGGTATCTTTGTGAATCGGCGTATCATCTGGATTAAACCGGATATTTATCTGATCAATGATCAGTTCTATGCAGAAGGAGAGCATGAATACAGGCAGCATTTCCATTTTGCGCCGGAAGGAGAGGCTTTCACAGAAGCAAATCTGGTGACTTTCCGGGGAAAAGAGACCAGTGCATTTCTGAACTTTTTGACAAAGGATGCCATGCTTGAAAGTAACAGGGGAATGACCTCAAGACATTACAATCAGTGGGAAGAAAATGATGTAGTTACTGCGGTCCTTAGAAAAGAAGGGTTTGCCAGTATGATTACAGTCATAAACGGCGGGAGTTCTTCTGCAGCAGAACCGGCTGAAGTGAGGTTTGTAGAGACAGTCAGCCATACACTTCATAAAACACTGACAGAAAGCGAAGCCCAGGCTGTGAAAATCACCGTTGGAAAGCGAAGCTATGTTGTGATTCTCTGCAATGATGAGGTCCTCCATACTTCAGATGCAGTGATAGCAGATGAATGCTTTGCTACAGGAAATGTCTGTGTTTTCAATGTCAGTGACAGGAAAATGGGAGAAAGGCTTTATGCCGGGGAAGTGCTTCATGCATAATAAAACTGGATGATTCCGGGGGTGCTGCAAAATGACTGAATTTTAGTCATGGGGCAATGGATAGAAAGTAAGGAACATGTGAAGCCGGTTACCCACGTATCTGGAAATCGTACTGGGGATATATTTTCAAAAAAGGTTCAACCGTAAAGGCTGAACCTTTTTAAAAAATTATTTGCAGAACTGGGAAATTAAATCTAATAAATCACTTAAGTTACATGAGCTGAAGTCAAAGAACATGATACGTAACCTCCTTATTATTTTTCGCTTTCTTGAAACAACTTTATTGTAACACTTATGTAACAGAATTGTAATATATAAAAGGTGGAATGCAAAGAAGTAATTGGCAAAGACGGATCATAATGGTACCAGGGTTTTAGGCTCCGGGCCTATGGAATATGATCCGATTTTCACATCTTGTCTACTTTTTTCATAAAGTATAATATTACTGTTTGAAAGGGGGGAAATACATGTGCTGTTTTAACAGGTGTTGCCGAAGAAATTGCAGATGCAACTTTTGTAATAACTGCTGCTTCTGTAATAATAGATGTAACTGGTGGTGGTAAAGATCGCTCCAGATGATAGCAGGAGAGTGTAGAATCCGGGGCAATCAGAGCAAAGATACAGGTGGGGCCGGGATTCCGGTCCCACCTTTTTATAGCATCATTAAGTAAAATTTATAATATTTGAATATGGAAAGCATCAGCTTGATGGGGGAAAACTTCAGTTTGAATATTGGAATGAGTCACGTTTACGAATAAACCAGGGCGAAGTAAAAGAAAAGAAACCGGGTTGCCATTTTTATCGCGGATAGTAGCCATCTTACTAATACTAAATTCTATTTGATTATCTGGATTACCAGGGTCATTAGTATAGAGAAGAAGATTATCCACATCTACTCTTGTGATTCGGGCCGTAGTAGAGCTCAATGGCGGCTGGCCATATTCTCTTATAACAATTAAATAAGCATTAGCTTGTGGAGGAATGCGCCTTTCCATAATTAGTGAAAATAAGGAGTCTGCCAGCATGCCTTCCTGGATGTCACATAAGCACATATGTTGGCCGAATGAATTTATAATATCAGTGTAAAAGTCTACATTAAGCCTTAAGGGTTCGGATATAATTTCATTTAGTTCAGGCCTGGCATAGATAATGTCAATATATCCGGTAGTTCTGCTGCGGATAAAAACCTCTGTAACTACTCCATTATTAACTTGCAGTATTTGTCCTATTTGTGTGAGTGTACCTAAATCATTCATGTGCATTTGCGGCCGCCTCTTAGAGATTTTATATAATCTCTATATTATATGCATGAATTTGAAATATTGCCCTGATTGTGCCAATCTCTTACATAACCTTATAATGTACCTCACTAATCGCCTGATTCATTGTACTTATTGGGTCATGTCCATAAGCCACTCGTCGTGGCTTTTTTAGGCAGATTACCGGCATTCTGTCATGAATAAATGAAATGCGGGACTACTGGCTATGGTGTTTTAGCCGGTAGTTTTCTTATTATGTGAGATCAAATCAAGGGAAGCCCTGGATCAATGGGAGCCACCCTGCTAAAAAGGGTTTTAAATTGATATCTTTTATGATACTATAGCTTTATAGAGATGCAGTATCACTTCAAAAAGAAGGGGAGGTATTATGAGAAATCTGGCGTATCTGAAACTGATGGCAAGGGAGTATCCTACAATTAAGGCTGCTTCCAGTGAGATCATCAACCTTACGGCCATTCAGGGCTTACCAAAGGGAACGGAATATTTTTTCAGTGACCTGCATGGCGAGTACGAGGCATTTGTCCATTTATTAAAGAGTGCCTCAGGCGTTATCCGTGAAAAAATCACGGAAACCTTCAGCCACATCATACCAGAGAAAGAAGAAGTGGAGTTAGCGAACTTAATTTACTATCCGGAGCGGATCATGAATCAGCTGGAGCTTAAGGGTCTGGCAGACGGTGACTGGCAGAGAGTGACCATTTACCGGCTGGTACAGATCTGTAAAATGGTTTCATCAAAGTACACCAGATCCAAGGTAAGGAAGAAAATGCCCCCGGAGTTTTCCTACATCATTGATGAGCTGATTCATGTGGATTATAATGATGACAATAAACGTGTATACTATAATGAAATCATACGGTCCATCATTGACATCGGGGTCGGAGATAAGTTTATCATAGCCTTATGTGAGCTGATCCAGAATCTGACCATTGACAGCCTGCATATTATCGGAGATATTTTCGACCGTGGCCCAAGGGCGGATATCATTATGAATGAACTGCTGCAATTTCATGACGTTGATATACAGTGGGGCAATCATGACATCTCCTGGATGGGAGCAGCCACCGGGAATCTGGCATGTATCTGCAACGTACTGCGTATTGCCATCAGCTATAACAGCTTTGATGTACTGGAGGACGGATATGGCATCAACCTGCGTCCTTTATCCATGTTTGCAGCCAGGGTTTACCGGGAGGATCCCTGCGACCAGTTCATTCCCCAGATTCTTGATGAAAACATCTATGACGCGGTGGACCCGGGACTGGCGGCCAAGATGCATAAGGCCATTGCAATCATTCAGTTCAAGGTAGAAGGACAGATTATAAAACGCCATCCGGAATATGAAATGAGTGACCGGATTCTGATTGAGGCCATTGACTTTGAACGGGGCGTTGTGACCGTGGAGGGTAAAGAATATCCAATGCTTGATAAGTTCTTTCCAACGGTAGACCCCAAGGAACCGTTAAAGCTGAGCAAAGAGGAGGGAGAGCTTCTCCATACCCTTCAGCTTTCCTTCATGCATAACGAGCTTCTTCATAAGCATGTTCGTTTTCTGTATTCTCATGGAAGCATGTACAAATGCTACAATTCAAACCTTTTGTACCATGGCTGCATTCCTATGAGGGAGGATGGCTCCTTTGAAGAGATCGTGGTGGATCACCATGCTTATTCGGGAAAGGCGCTGATGGATTACGTGGACCGAAAGGTTCAAAATGCATATTTTATGCCGGAGGGTTCCGCGGAAAGTGAGGATGCCAGGGATTTCATGTGGTATCTATGGTGCGGAGCCAAATCCCCGGTCTACGGTAAGGGAAAGATGACGACCTTTGAGCATTATTTTATCGAAGATACTTCCGCCCGTAAGGAGCCTATGAACCCTTATTACAGGCTTAGCATGAAAGAAGAATACTGTGATAAGATATTGGAAGAATTCGGCCTTCCTAAAAAAGGATCCCACATCATCAACGGCCATGTTCCGGTGAAAATAAAGGAAGGGGAATCCCCGGTAAAGGCAGGCGGCAAGCTGTTTCTCATAGACGGAGGGCTGTCAAAGGCTTACCAGTCCAAGACAGGAATCGCAGGCTATACGCTGATTTATAATTCCAATCATCTGGCTCTTGCGGAGCACAAGCCCTTTGATCCCAATAAGGAAAGCACGCCAAAGGTTTCGGTTGTGGAGAACATGAAGAAACGGGTCATGGTGGCGGATACGGATAAGGGCGCTGAACTGGCGGAACGGATTGCGGACTTAAAGGAGCTGGTGGCGGCATACCGGGATGGCGTAATTAAGGAAAAGGTAGAGTAGTCCATCCGATTATGAAATTTTAAGAATTTATTCAGAGAAGGTTTCTTTACGAAATCCCTGTCGGATGATACAATAATCAAAGCTATTTACTTAATTGAAGGAGGCTCAGATGAGCAGACAGGAGTTTTTACAGCGCTTAAGGGAGGCTTTATCAGGTGAAGTTCCTGGAAGTGTGATCGAAGAAAATATCAGGTACTATGAAGAATATATCAGCACGGAAGTGAGCAATGGATCTGCGGAAGAGGCGGTGATAGCTGCTATCGGCGATCCAAGGCTGATTGCCAGGACAATTTTTGAGGCCAACGAGAATGCAAAGAGCAGCGGATCCGGAAGAACTTACTATGAATCCTATTCCGGTGCGGATCGAAATGTGTATGAGGAGCCGGGGAATTTCGGACGTCATATGCATTACATTGACTTGAGTAAATGGTACTGGAAGCTTTTGGGAGTCGTGGTGTTTATCCTGTTTTTCTTTCTGATTGCCAGCATTGTTACAGGGATTTTCAGCCTTCTGATGCCGATTATGGGCCCCTTGCTTTTGATATTTCTCATTGTCTGGTTTGTAAGAGGTTCGAAACGATAAAGTTAAATATATTTAATAAATTCAAATAAATATTACGAATGTATGACGGTAGTTATGACGCATAAAGCGCCATGACTGCCGTTTTTGCTTGACAAATACGAGGAATAAGTATATAATTCGAAATGTAATAATTATGTAACGATTATGTAACAATTTAAAGAAGTTTTGTGGAAACGACAGAAAAACGTAAAAACAGGAGATTTAATATGAAGAATAAAATGTGGAAGGCGATGGGGCTTTTAGGCCTTTTTGCAAGCTTAAGCGGAATTCCCCAGGTAGAGGCGAACGCAGCAGAGATTGCTGTGGAAACCAGCACAACACTTTATGCGAAAATGGATATGCCTGTGTCTGTCAGAGAAGCTGCCGATACAGCGGGAACGGCTCTTTCCCTGGCTGGGGAAGGCCAGACTTATGAAGTGGTTGAATCCCCAAATGCTGGATGGCTTAAAATAAAAACTCCTGAAGGAGAAGGTTACATAGAAAGCGGTGCTGTGACCCTGATTGAGAAAACTCAGGAAAAGGTGGACAAGTCTGTTCTGCAGCGCCAGAAAGTCGTAGATTATGCGCTTCAGTTTGTGGGTGGACGCTATGTCTATGGAGGAGTCAATCCCAAAACAGGAGTGGACTGTTCCGGGTTTACCAGATATGTGTTAAGAAATGCGGCCGGGGTCAATTTAAGCCATAGTTCTAAGTCTCAGTCAAGGGAAGGACGCAGTGTCAGCTATGAAGAAGCCCGTGCGGGAGATTTGGTATTTTATGGAAAAAATGGTTCCATTAACCATGTGGCTTTATACATGGGAGACGGCCGGGTAGTCCATGCTTCCACAGAAAAGACCGGAATTATCGTAACAAACGTCATGTATCGCAAGCCTGTGAAATTTGTCAGGGTTTTAAACTAAAATATTTCGAAATTCGTGCACTTTTAAATAATACTTGACGAAAAGATAAAATAATTGTATAATAACCGTAATGAATTTAATATTTACGTAACATTTGAAAATCAAAAAGTAAAAATAGGAGCAGATTTCCCGATGATAAATAAAGCATGGAAAACGTTAGGACTTATGGCTTTTTGCGGAGCAATGGTAGTGGCAGTTCCTTCAGATGTAAGAGCAGATGAAATTTCCGGTCCGGGACTCACTTATGGGAATTATATGGTGACCGTTGATGCAGATAATGTAACGATCAGCAAGGATGAAGCTGGTCAGGAAGCGCTCATGACCGCTTCTAAAGGATCTTCCTTTGAAGTTATACAGGATATGGGCGATGGATACATGAAAGTTAAGATCAATGATACATATGGCTATATGCCGGTAAAGGGCAATGCAACCGTATCCTCAACTGATGAGGAAACACTGGCTGCATTGGATGTAAAGGTTCAGGCAGAGGAAGCCGTTAATTTCAGACAGAGCATTGTTAATTACGCACTTCAGTTTGTAGGCGGACGTTACGCTTATGGCGGCAGCGATCCACGCACCGGAGTAGACTGTTCCGGATTTACCAGATATGTGATGCAGCACGCAGCCGGCCTTACCTTAAACCGTTCCTCAGGTGGACAGGCTTCCCAGGGAAGATCAGTCAGCGCAGATCAGATGCGCCCAGGCGATTTGATTTTTTATGGAAAAGGATCATCCATAAACCATGTTGCCATGTTTATCGGCAATGGACAGGTAGTACATTCATCAACTTATAGTACAGGTATTAAGACTTCTCCGTGGAATTATCGGACACCTGTAAAAATCGTCAATGTTCTTGGCGATTAATGAAATAGCGGACAACCGGATTTTGGAAAGGGATATAAGACCCTCGGCATTTTATGCCGGGGGTCTTTTGATGCTGCAATCAGTCATGTTCTTAATTCGGTTAAAAAAGAGAAACAGCCGGAATAGGGGAGCTATCTCGGCTGCTTCTGAGGGGAGTATAAATAATTAATAAGGATGAGGGGAAAACCCCTCATTTTGATTATAATATAGCTGTGATAAAAATGCAAAGTATTTTTACAAAATACAGTCGCATTTTCGAATAATATACCATTTCTTCTTTAATTTTAAAATAAAAAAACAATTGTATAATATTTTTGAATCACGCCATACTAACGATGTAACGAAAAACGCCGACAGGAGGTATTTAATATGTCTAAGAATAACCACAATGATATGGAAAATTCCAGAAACTCCCAGAACAACAACCAGAACAACAACCAGAACAACAACCAGAACAACAACCAGAACAACAACCAGAACAACAGCCAGAACAACAACCAGAACAACAATCAGAACAATAACCGCAACTCCAGCAAGGATAACAGCCGTAACTCCAGCAAGGATTGCTGCCGCGATTCCAGCAAAGACAACAACCGCAACAGATTCAACTAATAACGGAAGCTGATCCAATTGTTCTTGAGAAAAGGCGTGGGAAAGTGACAGAGGTCCTTTCCCGCGTTTTTTTGTTGAAATCCTTCTGATTCTATATGATTTTCGCAAACCTGAAAATATGGAATATATTATTACTAGAAAGGACAGGTGATAGTATGTTTAAGACCATACCGATTTGGGAAGTCGATCATTATATTAATTATTACAGTGATATTATGATTATAGATCTTCGCAGTCAATCGTCCTACAGGCAATCCCATATTCAGGGAGCGGTAAATCTGCCATATGAAGATATGGATCGTTGGGTGAGCAGCTTGCCAAAGGATAAACTTTTGATATTTTACTGTTCCCGGGGCGGACAAAGCATGATGGCCTGCAGGAAATTGGAGCAGTCCGGATATAATGTGGTCAATATAGCCAATGGAATCGCATATTACAGAGGAAAATATATGGTTCGCGGATAGGTAAATTCATTGACAGAAATACCCCGCTAGCCTTAAAATATACCTATTAAATACAAAAGGAGAAAACAACTTATGAAATATATGATTGCTTCCGACATTCATGGTTCTGCCTATTTTTGCAGGAAGCTGTTAGATGTATATAAAACTTCCGGAGCAGGCAGGCTGATCCTGTTAGGAGACATTCTTTACCATGGTCCCAGAAATGACCTTCCAAGGGAGTATGCCCCAAAAGAGGTGATTTCCATGTTAAATGGCTTCAAGGATCAGATTTATAGTGTACGGGGAAACTGTGACACAGAAGTGGATCAAATGGTGCTGGAGTTTCCGATTCTCGGGGACTATGCCCTGCTTGCTGCCCCCGGCCTGACAATCTATGCCACTCATGGGCACATTTATAATAAGGAAAACCTGCCTCCGGTACAGAAGGGAGATATTCTGCTTCATGGACATACTCATATCCTGACTGCAGAGCGTTTTGGCGATATTACCATATTAAATCCAGGCTCCGTGTCCATTCCAAAGGGCGGCAATCCTCCTACTTACGGAATGCTGGAGGATCAGGTGTTCCGTATCATGGATTTTGACGGGAATGTTATAAAAGAAATGAACTTAGGAGAATAAAGTGAAAAAAATATTTGAACTGATCGCACCCTGTCATTTTGGCATGGAAGCGGTTTTAAAAAGAGAGATCACGGATCTGGGTTATGACATTGCATCAGTAGAAGACGGAAGAGTCACCTTTATTGGAGATGATGAGGCTATCTGCCGTGCCAATGTATTTCTGCGTACTGCAGAAAGAGTTTTATTAAAAGTGGGAAGCTTTCATGCGGAATCTTTTGAAGAGCTTTTTCAGGGGACCAGGGCAATTTGCTGGGAGGATTTTATTCCTCAGGAAGGTAAATTCTGGGTCGCTAAGGCTTCCTCTATTAAAAGTAAATTATTCAGCCCCTCAGATATCCAGTCCATCATGAAGAAAGCCATGGTGGAGCGGTTAAAAGGGGCTTATGGCGTTCAGTGGTTTCCGGAAAGCGGAAGCAGCTACCCTCTGCGTGTATTCCTTCATAAGGATGAGGTGACCATTGGTATTGATACCACGGGAGATTCCCTTCATAGGAGAGGATACCGTACATTAACCAGCAAGGCTCCTATTACGGAGACCCTTGCTGCTGCCCTTATTATGCTGACTCCATGGAATAAAGACCGGATCCTGGTAGATCCTTTCTGCGGAAGCGGAACCTTTGTGATCGAAGCGGCCATGATGGCGGCCAACATGGCGCCCGGCATGAACCGTTCCTTTCTTGCCGAGGACTGGAAAAACCTGATTCCAAGAAAATGCTGGTATGAGACAATGGATGAGGCAAACGACCTTATGGATTCCGATGTCAAAGTGGACATACAGGGCTATGACATAGACGGTGAGATTGTAAAAGCTGCCAGAGCTAATGCAGAATCAGCCGGAGTGGACCACATGATTCACTTTCAGCAAAGACCTTTGGCTTCTTTAAGTCATCCAAAAAAGTATGGTTTTATAATTACGAATCCGCCATACGGGGAGCGAATTGAGGAAAAGAAGAATTTACCGGAGCTGTACCGGCAGATCGGAGAGCGGTATAAGGCTCTTGACGCCTGGTCCCTGTACATGATCACTGCTTATGAGGACGCTGAGAAATACATCGGTAAAAAGGCGGATAAAAACCGGAAGATTTATAATGGTATGATGAAAACTTATTTCTATCAGTTTATGGGGCCAAAGCCCCCGAAAAGAAAAGTGGGAGATTTGGTTGAAGAATAAAAAATGGTTTTTCCTCCTTCTGATGATCATCTGTTTTTCCGCAGGCTTCCGGATCGCTGGTCTGGAGCCTGATCCTGTGGACAAAGCAGGACAGGATTATTTAAAAGAGTCAGGAAGCGTTCAGGTATACAGCCCGATGCCGTCATTGAAAACGGAAGTTTTAAACCAACAGCTCCCGGCCTTCTATGATGGGAGAAAGGAAGGCCGGGTTCCCCCTGTGAAAAACCAGGGTTCTATTGGAACCTGCTGGGCCTTTGCCTCGCTGCAGGCTCTGGAAGCAGGGCTGCTGCCAGATGAAAACTATGAATTTTCGGAAGACCATATGTCTTTAAACAATGGTTTTTGCATCCCCCAGGAAGAAGGCGGGGAATATACCATGTCAATGGCCTATCTGCTGTCATGGAGAGGTCCGGTATTGGAAGCAGACGACCCATACGGTGACGGCATTTCCCCTGACGGCTTAAAAGCGGAGAAACATGTCCAGGAGATCCAGATCCTTCCAGATAAGGATTATGAGAAGATTAAACGGGCTGTTCTTGCCTATGGCGGGGTCCAAAGTTCCCTTTACACTTCCATGGAGGCTGGGGACAGCCGGTCTGAATCCTACAATGATGAGGCCTTTGCCTATTGCTATACAGGCCCTGAGCCACCCAATCATGATTCCGTGATCATTGGCTGGGATGATGCTTATCCTAAGGAGAACTTTCAAGGGGAAGTTCAGGGAGACGGGGCATTTATCTGTATGAACAGCTGGGGGGATGGATTCGGAGACCAGGGATATTTTTATGTATCCTATTATGATTCCAATATTGGAATTAGTAACATTGTTTATACGGTTGTGGAAGACACGGATAATTATGACCATATTTATCAGACGGATCTCCGGGGCTGGGTCGGCCAGCTGGGATATGGACAGGATACCGTGTGGTTTTCCAATGTATACGAAGCAGGAGCTTCCCAGCGTCTTGAAGCGGCAGGCTTCTATGCCACAGGTCCCGGCACATCCTATGAGGTTTACGTGGTGCGTCATGCAGGGAAAGAATCCGATATTCTGGAAGGCCGGGATTTTAGCAGGAAGGTTTTTCTTTCTAAGGGAAGCTTTGACTATGGGGGATATTATACGGTGCCTCTTAAGGGAAATGAGCCGGAAGACTTAGCGCTTTCCCAAGGGGAACGGTTTGCGGTGATCGTAAAAATCACCACACCTGATGCAGTCCATCCTGCGGCCATTGAGTATGATGCGGGAGATGGACGTACCTTTGTCAATGTCTCAGACGGGGAAGGTTATATCAGCGCTGATGGCATATCATGGGAACGGGCTGAAGAAAAGAACTGTAACCTGTGTTTAAAGGCGTACACAAAAGACCGGTGAAAATGTTTATGGAGGACGGAAGAGATGAGCGACAAAAAGATCGTATTTGCCACAGGGAATGAAGGAAAAATGAGAGAGATCAGGGAGATCCTAAAGGACCTGGGAATGGAGATCCTCTCCATGAAAGAGGCCGGTGCAAGCCTGGATATTGTGGAGGATGGAGCTACATTTGGGGAAAACGCTGAGATAAAGGCCAGGGAAGTGTGGAAAGTGACCGGAGGAATCGTACTTGCAGATGATTCCGGCCTGGTGGTAGACTGCTTAAACGGAGAACCGGGAATCCTTTCTGCCAGATATATGGGAGAAGACACTTCTTATGAGATCAAAAACCAGAATATCCTTGACCGGACTGCCCATGCAAAGGGCGGGGAAAGAAGCGCCCGTTTTGTATGCAATATTGCCGCAGTGCTGCCCGATGGACAGGTGATCCATACAGAAGAGTCCATGGAAGGTCTTCTTGCTGACCGGCCTGCCGGAGAAGGCGGCTTTGGTTATGATCCCATCCTATATATACCGGAATTCAGAGTAACCAGCGCCCAGCTTACCCTGGAACAGAAGAATAAAATCAGTCACCGGGGAAAGGCTCTGGAAGCCATGAAAGGTCAGCTTATGGAAGTTTTTACAGGAGGGGAGAATAATGAAAATACTGATTGTCAGTGATACGCACCGTAAAGATGAGAGTTTACATAAGATCATTGCAGAAATCGGGCCGCTGGACATGCTGATCCACTTGGGGGATTCGGAAGGCAGCGAAGATAAAATAGCCGGCTGGATTCCCGCTGGCTGTGAGCTTCAGATGGTTCTTGGCAACAATGATTTTTTCTCGGATCTGGAACGGGAGAGAGAAGTGAAAATAGGAAAGTACCGGGCTTTGCTTACCCATGGTCATTATTATAATGTATCCCTTGGAGTTGAGCGCCTGGAGCAGGAGGCGGCGGAAAGAGGCTTTGATATTGCCATGTACGGTCACACCCACAGACCTTATTATGAGGTACATAATGGGATTACGATCTTAAATCCGGGCAGCCTTTCCTATCCCAGGCAGGAAGGGAGAAAGCCCTCCTACATGATGATGGAGATTAATGAACAGGGGGAGGCACATTTTACCCTGAAATTTCTGGAGAAATAAACATTTAAGGAGCTACTGCAAAAGACAAAAAAGGCTAATCTATACTTTTGGCAGTAACTCCTTATTTTTTTGTAGCATTATTTCCAGCTTTTTGGCAGATAGGCCAGAGTGTTTTCAATCATGTCGTCTGCCAGTTTTTTGATTTCTTCTTCTCCTGCCCGGCCTTTTACCAGAGGATCGTTTAAGAAGGCCTCGTACACCATAGCGCGGTCATAAGTGAGAGCGGCTTCCAGAATGAGCTGATGGTTGGCAACATGGGGCTTGATCAGTTCAAGGACATTTTCCGGTATGGAGCCGGCTGCCACCGGTTTAATGCTGTCCCGGCTGAACAGGGCGTTGGTTTCAACAACGGCTTCTGCCGGCAGGTTTGGAATCTGTAAGAAGGAATTGGGGATATTGACATTGCTCACGGTTTTTTCAAGACCGCACAAGGCTTTGATCAGAAGGATCCCTTCCTCTCCCGATGCTTTCAGTTCAATTTCCTCTTCTCCCCCTGCAAGGTGGAGGCTCTTGGCCAAACGGTTTTTTAAATCCTCTTTTCTCCAGGCAACAGTGGTGAGACCGAATTTCCAGCTCTTTACGGTTTCCGGATCCTTTAAGTAATCGCTTCCAGGCATGAATTCTGCAAGGTGGCGGTCACCGGCAGCAGCGATCAGGCCGTAGCGGCGGAAGAGATCAAATTTTACTCTGTGAGCGCACTCAAAGCTGTTGTTTGCCCAGTTCTTATCCGGTTCATTGTAGCCCTCCCTGTAGTGGGCGTCAATATAATCACGGTAAACAGGGAATAAGTCGATTCCCTTGTAGGAAGCCTGGTCAAACCAGGTAAAATGATTGATTCCCAGAACGTTTACATTGATGTCCCGGCGGTCAATGTTTTCAAAGCCAAAGGTTTCTTCACAGATTCCCTTTAAAACCTTCTGGGTGCCGAATACTTCATGGCAGCAGCCGAAAGCCTTGATCCGGGGGAATACGTGGTAAAGAGTCTTTATGCACAGGGACATTGGATTGGTGTAGTTGATGATCCAGGCATTTGGCGAATACTCTTTTACTGCCTCTGCAATGGTCACAAACATGGGAATGGTGCGGAGGGCACGGACCATTCCTCCAGGGCCTGCGGTATCACCAACGGACTGGTAGATGCCAAGCCTTTCGGGAAGATGAACGTCGGAATCCATCTCATCAAAGGTTCCCGGGAGAATGGAGATGACTGCAAAGTCACAGCCGGTCAGAGCTTCCTTTAAGGAGACAGCTATGACGTAGTTCCATTTTCCGGTGGTATCCTCTCTGTTTGTCAGCTTGTTGCCGATTATTTCATTATTTTTTGCGGCTGACTTATCGATGTCATATAAACTGATGGTTCCGCTTAAAGAATCGTCCATGGAAAGATCTGTCATAAAGGTCCAGGCCCAGCCTCTGGAGCCGCCTCCGATATAGGCGATATTAATATCGCTTACTTTATTGTCTGCGTATTTCATAAGGGTTTCCTCCTGTTAAAAGAATTCGTTTTATAAAAGGTTTCTTAGGTTCTGCATTGCACATTTTATGGAAAGCAAAGAGCACTTTCAATAATTGGATGGATGGGCTAAAAACAGCCCTTTTATCCTCACTTGCTTTGCAAGTGAAGATAAGTTATATTATAATGGATTAAAGTATTATAAATCTTATATAATTGGGACCTTTTTTAATAAAATCATACTTTTGGCTACTATGTTGGAGGCTGGAATGGAAAGAACCATATTTTCGGAGAGCATGGAGGGAATCACCATTGATGAGGTGGTCCGGGACCAGGAATATTCCATGACCAGGAAGCATTTTCATGATACCTATGAGCTTTATTTTCTTCTGGAAGGAGAACGTTACTATTTCATAGAGAAAGAAACCTATTATGTGAAAACAGGGGATGTAGTTTTGGTAAACCGGGAACAGGTTCATAAAACAAGCCAGGCTGGAAGCAAAAGGCATGACAGGATTCTTCTCCAGCTAAGCGGGAGGGTTTTGGAACCATGGCTTAAGCAGGCAGGAGTCTCTTCCCTTGAGAAGCTGTTTGGAGATTATTATGGGGTGGCCAGGCTGTCCCAGGGAGAATGGGAAGAAATGAAGGAACTTTTGCTTGGGATCTCCGAGGAGCTGATCCACAGGAAAGAGCGGTATGAGACAATGGTAAGGCTTAAGCTTTCCCAGATTTTATTAATGGTCTACCGAAACAGGAAGAAAACCATACTTAAGGAGATACCGCCGACGGTACAGACTGCAAAGCATGGAAAGGTGCATGAGGTGGCGGAATATTTAACACTTCACTGTGAGACAGGAGAGAGCTTAGAGGAGCTGGCAGAGGCTTTTTTTATCAGCAAATCCTATTTAAGCAGAATTTTCCGGGAAGTGACCGGATTTTCCGTAAATGAATACCGGAACCTGGCAAGAGTGAGAAAGGCGAAAGAGCTTCTGGCAAACAGCGGGTATTCCATTACGGAAATATCGGAAATTCTTGGATTTGAAAGTATTACCTATTTTGAACGGGTATTTAAAAAGCATACGGATGTGACGCCTTTAAAATACAGAAAGGCAGGGGAGGGCCCGGTGGTTTAAGCGGTATCTGAGAGAATTTATAGAAAGGCATAAAAAGAAGGAACAGGGCCAGAGCATAGCCATGTTCCTTCTTTCCTTTCGGGTCAGCGCTGCCCTATGGTTATTTCTTATCCAGAGCCTCGTACAAAGCGGTCAGGGTAAGAGCCTGCCCATAGGCCATGGGCATGAGTGCAATGTTCTTATAATGATCGGAATCCATGCCGATTCCGGTTCCGGCCGATACGTTTAACACGGTTCCGTCTTCGGAGATATTGGCGCAGATGGCTTCAATGGCCCGGTCAGCAGAAGCCTTGTAAGAACTGTCAAGGATTCCTGCCTTCACACCCCTTAACAGCCCGGCGGCAATGGCTGCAGAGCCGGAGACTTCACCGTAGCTGGAAGCGTAGGTTAGAACGGTGTTCCACAGTCCTGATGGGGACTGAAGGCGTAAAAGGGCAAAAGCCTGGGATTTGAAGGTGTCGGTCAGGAAAGCCTTTACTCCTTTGTCTAAGCCTTCCCCGCAGGTATCCAAGTATTCCATGATCCCGTAGGTAAACCAGGAATTTCCTCTGCACCAGAAGATGCCCCCGAAATTATCCATCCGATCAAAACTAAAGCCGTGATGGAAGAGACCGGTCTGTTTGTCAAAGAGATATTTGATATGGACCAGGAACTGATGAAGGGCCTCGTCTTTCCAAAGAGCATTTTCTGATATGTATCCCATTCGGTTTAAAAAGAGCACGGACATGAACAGAGTGTCCACCCAGATCTGTCCATCATTTAAACTTACGCCATCCCGGTTTCCGATGGCACTGGTCACATGCTGGAATCCGTTGTCAGGGGTTTTTGGCAGGTCATTGATGAGCCAGTCCGCCCTCTGAGCGCACAGGTTGTAAAATTCCTCCGGATTGCCAAGGCTTTCATATAAAAAGGACAAGGGAAGAAAGGGAGCGGTAGTATTGATGTTTTTGGAAGGAAGTCCCTTCTTTAGATGGCCGCTGTACCACTTCTCAAAGAATAGGAGATACCGGCCATCTCCGTAAAACTCCTGGAGCTTGTATAAGCCATACAGTCCGACTCCCTGGGGCCAGTCCCATTCCTCTATGCCGAAATCCCTTTGGATGAGTCCTTTTTTTGTGTCAGTGCTGCTGACGTTCTTGTCTTTGTTATAGTCATATCCTCCAAGTTTCATCAGTTTATCCACAACCAAATGGATCTTTTCAAGCAGCAGCTCATTTGTCATCATTGCACTTTCTCCTTTTCCGTGTTTGATTAAAGTTTATTTTTCTGCTTTTCTATATATTCGGTCGGCGGAAAGCCGGTATACCGCTTAAATATCTGACTGAAATATTGAGGATTGCTGCCAAATCCTACCTGGCGGGCAATGTGCTTTATGTTATCACTGTGGTAATAAGTCATCAGCCGGATTGCTTCCTCCATCCGCTCCTTGTTTAAGTAGTCGGAAAAACGCATCCCCTCTTCCTTTACGAATTGCTTGCTTAAGTATCCTACACTTACGAAAAGATAATTTTCAGCCAGCCACTTTAAGGAAAGATTTTCAGAGTATAAATGTTCCCTGATATAGGCTTTTAACAGGGAGATATTGGATCTCGCCTTATGAGCTTCGCATACGGCGTCCTTGCGGACCAGCACCACACGAAGAAGTTCCCGGATTCCGGACACAGTATCACAGGAGTAGAGACGCCGGAAAAAGTCACAGGCAGCATCCACAGGGAGCTTTTCCCGTTCCGGCCCTGTCTGAAGGAATAAGCCTAATGCAAGGTTTCTTGCAGTGGGTAAGGGGATGGAGTCCATAAAAACAGAATCAAGGAGTTCCCCGGCCTGTATGGTATCCACGGCAGAGGTTATGGAGTCCTCAAGCCGGCTGATCATCCAGGGGGAAGCAATGTGATTTCTGATTTCGTGGGCATCTCCACCCTCCCCGATGAGAAGGATCCGCTCAAAACGGGAAACCTTTTGAATGATTTCCTGAAAAAGCTTTTCAGCGGAAGCCCTGTGAAGAAATTCCGCTTCAAAGGTGACGGACTGGCCGGGATACCGGAGACTGGTTATGGCGTTTTCGATCCGTTCCTGGATTGCCAGAGTAAAGGCCGGGAATATAAGGACCGCAGTGTTTTTTACATAAAGTATGGAAAACTGTATGGGAACCTTGGAATCCTCTAAAAGCTTTCTGACGTCACAGATAAAGCTTTTTAAATAGCTTTCCTCCACAAAGGAACAGATACAGGCATAAATGCAGTTCTTTGGAAGGGATAAAAGTCCCTGGTATTTGCGGAATACGGCTGAAAAGGAATCCTGGTGCTCCAGTGCTTCCATAATAAAGCTCTGCTCCAGGGGAAAATGCAGGCCTCTTAAGAAATCCTGCTGCTGCATCTTCCTGCTTTCTTCCTCCTCGAGGCGTTCCTTTCTTATGGAGACCAGAGATTCGATCAGCTCATTTTTATCTGTTGGTTTTAAAAGATAATACCGTACCCCGTATTTCATGGCCTGTTTGGCATATTCAAAATCATTGTAGCCGGAAAGAAGAATAAAGGTGATATGGGAATCTGATTTTATGGAACGTTCAATTAAATTCAGACCGTTTAGGATGGGCATCCGGATATCTGTAATCACCACATCCGGATAATCGTCGCAGATGATATCGTAGGCTTCCATTCCATTTTTCGCAGTGGCAATGAGCTCATAGCCCATGGACTCATAGTCGATCATCTGGGAAAGAGCCTCTCTTATAATCTGTTCATCATCTACAATCATCAGTCTCAGCATATCAAATCTCCCCTTCCTTAGGAATGGACAGCATTACCACTGCCATTTCTTTTTCATTATAAAATGTCAGGCCATAATGTTCTCCATAAAGCAGCTTTAGCCGGGAATGAATGTTGGTCAGGCCCACACCGGAGCCTTGTGGTTTGATCTCCTTATGCCGGATTTTTTCTAAAAGATCCGGTTCGAACCGGGAGCCGGTGTTGGATACCCGGATCTCATAGTCTTTCTCCATTTCCTCAATGACGACCCGTATCATGCACATCTCATCAGTATCCTCCATGGCGTGCTTTAAGGCGTTTTCAACCAGGGGCTGAATACAGAGCTTTGGAACGAAAATATGGGAAATGTTTTCCGGTATTTTAAGCTCAAAGTGAAGCCTGTCCTTAAAACGTATTTCCTGAATGCGGATGTAATTATCCAGCACCTCCAGCTCATCTTCAAGAGGTATGATGTCTTTTTGTCCGGCAATGGAGGCCCGGAACAGGTTTCCAAGGGAACGTACCATAACAGAGATATCTTCGGCCCCGTATTTCTGCGCCATCCAGTTGATCGTATCCAGAGTATTATATAAAAAGTGTGGATTGATCTGCTGCTGGAGCATCTTAATGGTGGAATCTCTCAGAAGAAGCTGCTTGTCATAATTTTCATCCCGCAGGACCTTGACGCTGTGGGTCATTTCATCAAAGCTCCGGTGAAGCTGTCCGATTTCATCCTGGCGGTTTTCATAGTCATAGCATTCCACATTACAGGCAGGGGACTTCCCGCTTCCAAACTTCCGGATCTTTTCAATCAGATAGTCCAGGTGGCGGAAAATATGACGGAAAATCAGGTTCACATAAGTTGCAGTAATGAAAATGATAAAGACAGTAAATACAAGGATCTGAAGGCTCATAAGCTGAATTCTGTAAAACAGCGGATCGTAATCCCTGAAATAAATATAATTCCAGTCCACATAGGGGATATGACCGGTAATGATAAATTCCTTTTTATTGTCCAGTGCGGAAATACGGTAGGTGTTTTCACGCTGTTTGTTGCCGGCAATGATTTCCGCGCAGTATCCATCGTGAAAGGCAGTTGCAGGGTAAATCCTCTTTTCCCCTGACATCAGGATGAAATTGGAGTCTTCTACAAGGCTTCCGGCACTTTTTAAGCCGTCCTCAATCATTCGTTCCATGTCCACCGTAATGTAGAGGCCGGCCAGCTTTTTCAGGTTTAAATATTTAAGTTTTAATATCTGCCTGGCACATACCGTATCATCTCCCGGTTCCATGGCAGGAGCCCAGATGGCTTTTCCTTTTAGGCTGCTGGTTATTCCGTTAAGCTCCTTCAGGTTGAATTTAAGGATCTCGTCAGAGCTTCCCATACAGATATTGGTTCCGTCAGCCAGGATAATGTTAATGGATTTTATATATTTGCTTCGGTAAACATAGGAATAAAGCTGCTGGTAAATATTCCGGCGCGCCAGGGACCGGCGGTTGTTGTAAGGATTATCAGCTAAAAATACCAGATTATCCTGAAGAATGGGATCACCGATCATGTTGTATGATATGCTTTGGATCAACTGCATTTCCGATTCCAGATAAGTGGTTACATGATTTAAGGAATTGGCATTGGTACGGTACAGCTCCTCATTATAGCGTAAGGTGAGAATCCTGATGCCGATAAGGAAGGTAATGCAAAGCGCCAGCAGGGCCAGCAGGAAAATGGTCAGCATTTTTTTGTATAAAGACAGGTTGTTAAACCATACAGTACATCGTTTCATAATCACATATCCTTTCCCGAGTAATCGTATTATATAGTAAAAAAGTAAAAAAAGAAATTGTAAAACCGCTTAAAATCACAAAAAGCTGTTTTTTTAATCATAAAAAGCCGAATTTTAACTTTACCCTTGTGCATATTTGCCATAAAATGTGGATAACACAAAAAAACAAAGGGAGGTTTTACAAGTGAGAAAGAGATTATTAGCAACATCACTTGCTGCATTGCTTGCAGCAACATCTTTGACCGCCTGTGGTTCCAAGACAGAAAAGGTGGGTACAGCAACGACTGAGGCTGCTGCAACAGAGGCATCATCCATAAAGTCAGATGACGGAGCACAGACAGCTTCAGGGGATAAGGTGACCTTAAACATTTGCTGGTGGGGCAATCAGACCAGAAATGACGTAACAAAAAAAGCTGCGGATTTATACATGAGTAAAAATCCAAATGTGGAGATCAAGGTTGAGTTTACCGACTGGGGCGGTTACTGGGACAAGCTTTCTGCTATGGCAGCCGGCGGCAACTTACCGGATATCATTCAGATGGACTATTCCTACTTAAACCAGTACCAGAAGAGCGGACAGCTGGCTGATTTATCCGAATTTATGTCCGCAGGTGTCATTGATACTTCAAAGATTCCGGCAAGCATCATTGAGAGCGGTTCTATCGATGGAAAATGCTATGCTTTAAGCCTTGGAAGCAATGCTCCTTTAATGGTTTATGATAAGGCCATTATAGAAAAAGCCGGAGTGACCATTCCTGAGCAGATGACCTTTGATGAGCTATATGATATTTCCAAGACCATTTACGAGAAAACAGGAGTAAAAACCGTTTATGACGGCTGGATCAACATGCTGCAGATGACGGCAAGAACCAATGGTTCCCATATCTTCGATGAGTTAACTGAGGGTAAAGAAGATTCTACCATGATACATTTTGCCAATGTGGAGAAATTCCAGAAAGCAGAATTTTCTATTGCGCCAGATATTCTGGTTGAAAAGAATCCGGATAACATTGAAACAAAGCCGATCGTGGATGAAACCACATGGAATGACTTCCCATATTCCAATCAGTTTATCAGCCTTTCAAACGCAGCCGGAAGAGAGTTAGAAGTAACTATGAACCCGATTCTGACAAACGGTAAGCAGAATATGTATTTAAAGCCAAGCCAGTTCTTCTCCATTGCTGAAACTTCGGGGAATAAAGAGGAAGCTGCAAAGTTCATTGACTGGTTCACCAACAGCGTGGAATGTAATGAAATCCTTATGGCAGAAAGAGGAATCCCGGTTAATACTGAGGTAGCGGATGCGATTAAGCCAAAGGTAGATGCTGTTGCGCAGAAGATATTTGACTACGTTGCAAGGGTTTCAGAGATTGCGGTTCCGATTGATGCTCCAGATCCGACCGGAAAGGGCGAAGTGGAGGCATTGACAAAGAGCGTGGTAGAAGCAATCCGCTATGGTGATACAACCGCTGAGGAAGCGGCAGCCAGCTTTGTGCCTGAAGCGAAAAAGATTTTGGAAGAAGCAGCGAAATAGTGACAGAAAAGTCTGGAGGGAATAAGATGAAGAACAATCAAATGATCCCCAAAAGAAAAAAATCATTTTCCCAGGTAATGAACACACCGAAGGTTGCAGGATATGTATTTATCCTGCCCTTCATCATAGGCTTTCTTGCCTTTCTGGCCGTTCCGATGATTTTTTCTTTAGGGTTTTCGTTTACCAGATACAATATTTTAAAATCGCCGGTTTTTATAGGTCTGGAAAATTACAAAACCATGTTTACAGCGGATCCAAAATTCTGGAAAGTATTTGGCGTGACCATGTACTATGTTCTGTTTTCGGTTCCCCTCCGGCTTCTCATGGCTTTACTTGTAGCCATGCTGCTTGTGAAAAGCACCAGATTGTCCGGTTTTTACAGAGCTGTTTATTATCTTCCTTCTATCATTGGCTCCAGTGTGGCTGTTGCCATTCTCTGGAAGCGGCTGTTTGCCAGTGACGGTGTGATTAATGCAATTTTAAAGATCGTTGGTCTGCCCTCCGACATTGCATGGCTGGGAAGAGCGGATACCGCGATCTGGACCCTGATTATCCTTGCTGTCTGGCAGTTCGGTTCTTCCATGCTCATATTTTTATCCGGTTTAAAGCAGATTCCCATAAGTCTTTATGAGGCGGCTACCGTAGATGGTGCAAATAGTTTTCAGCGTTTCTTTAAGATCACGATTCCAATGCTGACACCGACGATTTTCTTTAACCTCATTAACCAGCTGATCAACGGCTTCATGGCATTTACCCAAAGCTATATTATTACCCAGGGAAAACCCAGGGATACCACACTGTTTTATACAGTATACATGTACCAGAATTCCTTTACGTATAATAAGCTGGGCTACGGCTGTGCAATGGCATGGTTCATGGTGTTCGTTGTTGGGCTTTTGACCTTTGTACTTTTCAAGACACAGAAGAAATGGGTATATTATGAATCAGAAGGGTGACAAGGTTGAAAGAAAAACGCCTTTCAACCTTGAGTTTATGAACAGCGTGCCCCGTTTTATCGGGTATCAACTGGATATGCAAGCATATCCGTTTGATTTATTAGGAGACAAAATATGAAAACAGGATACAAAGAAAGAAGAATAGCCGCTACAGTGGTTTATCATGTGTTCACCTTTCTGCTGGCATGTGTTATGATATATCCCCTTGTGTGGATGGTGATGAGTTCCTTTAAGAACTCCAATGAAATATTCCGGACTGCTGCCAAACTGCTGCCTGATAAATTTTCCCTTGAGAACTATCGCATAGGCTGGCAGGGGTTTGCCGGCTACCGTTTTGGCACATTTTTTAAAAATTCCTTTATCATTGCAGGTCTTTCCACTGTTGGGGCGGTCGTTTCTTCCGCCATTGTAGGCTATGGATTTGCCCGTATTGATTTCAAGTTTAAAAATTTCTGGTTCGCATGTATGCTGCTTGCCATGATGCTTCCGTTCCAGATCATTATGATTCCCCAGTATATCATTTTTAACAAAATGGGATGGGTGGGAAGCTATCTTCCCATCATTGTACCTCAGTTTTTTGGCCAGGGCTTTTTCATTTTCTTAAATGTGCAGTTCATAAAGGGAATCCCCATTGATTTAGATGAGGCTGCCAGAATGGATGGATGCACCATATACTCCATATTCATAAGGATCATCCTTCCTCTCGTTAAGCCTTCTCTGGTGACCAGTGCCATCTTCTCCTTTATGTGGAGATGGGATGATTTCATGACGGCCCTCCTTTTCTTAAGCGACCCTCTGAAATATCCGGTCAGCTATGCGCTTAAAATGTTTTCTGATCCAACAGCCGGTTCTGACTGGGGCGCAATGTTTGCAATGGCAACCTTTTCCCTGATTCCTATTTTTATAATTTTCTTAACCATGCAGAAATATTTGGTGGAAGGAATTGCTTCCACAGGAATTAAAGGGTAAAGTAAATTTTCAGGCAGGAAAACCGCTTAGTTGTTTTCCTGCTTTTTTTAATGGTGATAAATTATCACTGGACACCAGTTGAAGATTTTTCTCGTTTAGCCGCTTGCCCAATGATTGGGAATATTTTATAATACGCTGGTTAGTCATAACTAACCTCGATTATATGCAAGGAGGAATATATGAGAAATAGAAATAAGGTTAAATTACTGGCGGTTCTGACTGCCATGAACCTGGTATTTACTATCCAGCCGTTTGCGGGGGAGTGGAGGCAAAATGAAGACCGGTGGTGCTATATTCTGGAGGATGGCCGGGAGCAGAGGAATTCGTGGCTGAAAACAGATGACGGCAAATGGTATCATTTTGATGAGAACGGAATCATGAGAACTGGATGGTACCAGGACACGGACCAGAAGTGGTATTACCTGGAGTCAGATGGTTCCATGGCTTCCGGCTGGAAGGAGATCAATGGGAAGTGGTATTACCTGGACTCGGACGGTTCCATGGCTTCCGGCTGGAAAGAGATCAATGGGAAGTGGTATTATCTTGACAAGAAGTCGGGGGAGGCAATCGTAAATGGTTACACGCCCGATGGATACTATGTGGACGGCAGCGGGGCATGGAACGGCGGTTCATCGCGGAATAACCACGATGACAGCAGTTCAGATGACAAAACCTCACGTAATAACAATACAGGGGAGAACGGAAACAACCAGCCGGGAGAAGGAAATAATCAACCTGGAGGAGGAAATGAGAATCCCGGAAATAATGGAACCGAGGGCGGCGAAAATCCCTGGGAAAACAAAAGTCCTGTTATCCTGGAACAAACTGGAATCGTATCTGTTATGGGGCTTCCGTATGCAGTCATATCGTTTTCCGATCAGGCAGGAGGTACGGAAAAATTCCGTTATTCCATAGCAGGAAAAGACGCCACATCCTCCGTTACTCCTGTGACATCCTCAGGCAGGA